>JADZFY010000429.1 GCA_020854215.1 Chitinophagaceae bacterium
ACTGAAACAACCGGTTACCCTGCGTTGTTTGGGTAGCCAGCCAGTACCAAAAATTAATTTTGATACCATCCGGAGCCAGTAATATCAACTGCTGAACGCGTTGCGGTATCTGCTCATATACCGACAAAGCTACTCTCCCGCCCATACTATAACCGGCAAGGAAAAAGCGGGTATTCGAAAGTCCGGGTATTTTATCAATAATGCCAACAATATCTGCAGGCAAACAATTCATGCCTTCATTCCAAACTGTTTTTCCGTGAAGTGGAAGATCAACGGCAATGAGGGTGTACCGGTTTTTCATGTGACCGGCAAGAGGCAGAAAGGTATCGGCTGTTTCTCCAAATCCATGGAGGCAAATCATTATTGGCCCACCGCTTCCCCACTGCAAACAATGAATTTTTGACTGCTTATATGAAATATAGAATGAGTTCATACCGAAAACTCAAAAGAAGTTCTGATTGATTAAACTGCAGGTAGCGTATCCTGTTATTTTTCCCATAATTCCAGTTGTGTTGGTGTACATCGAAAGCTTCTGCGATGATAAGGACTTAACCCATTGGCAAGAATCGCCTTACGGTGAACCAATGTGCCATATCCTTTATTTTGATCCCAATGGTAATGCGGAAACTCGCTATGCAGTTGCATCATGTATGCGTCACGATATGTTTTAGCCAGAATACTCGCGGCGGCTATGGAAGCAAACCGGGCGTCGCCCTTTACCATACAATGGTGAGCAATATTCTTGTAGGCGCGAAACCGGTTACCGTCAATCAAAAGCAGTTCGGGTGTAATAGAGAGTCCGTCTAAAGCCAGATGCATGGCCTTAAACGAGGCATTCAAAATATTTATCCTGTCAATTTCTTCATGAGCCACGCTTGCTACATTCCAGGCAATCGCATTCTCTTCAATATATACACGCATTTCACTGCGTTGTTCGGCAGTTAATTGTTTGGAATCGTTGAGTACAGGATGAAAAAAATCATCAGGCAAAATCACGGCTGCAGCAAACACAGGACCGGCAAGGCAACCACGACCTGCCTCATCACATCCTGCTTCTTTATATTTATCCTGAAAAAACGTCTGTAACATATATTCGCGTTGCAATGTTACCAATAAAAAATCGTACGATACATTTGCAGATATGAACAAATCGCTTTCACCCTCTCCCAACCGGGCGGTAGCATGGTGGTTATTAACCGGAGCCGCTATGATTATGATTCAGGTATTGATAGGCGGCATCACCCGGCTTACCGAGTCCGGACTCTCCATTACCGAATGGAAACCGATTACCGGCATGTTACCACCACTAAGTAACGGCGCCTGGCAAATTGAATTTGATAAATACAAACAAACAGACCAGTTCAAATATTTACATGCCGATTTCACGCTAAGCGATTTTAAATTCATTTTTTTCTGGGAATGGTTTCATCGGTTTTGGGCGCGCCTGCTCGGAATCGTGTTCATCATTGGATTTGTTTGGTTTTTGATTAAAAGAAAATTCAAACGGGAAATGATCATACCGCTGATCATCCTTTTTTTACTTGGTGCATTGCAGGGTGCTATTGGCTGGATTATGGTAAAAAGCGGACTGGTACCTGAGAAATATTTTGTGGGGCATGTAGAGCTCACCACTCATTTTATGGCAGCACTGGGACTGCTGGTGTACACTTTTTGGTTCGCACTGCGCTTGCTGGTTCCCGAACAACAAAGAATCCATAATCCGGCGCTAAAAAATTTTACTATAGCAATACTATTGGTGCTTTTTGTACAGTTGTGTTATGGGGGATTTATGGCAGGACTAAGAGCGGCCACAGCCGCTCCCACCTGGCCTACTATCAATGGTGAATGGGTGCCGGATGCTGTGTTTAAAGATATGGGGGATGCCGGGCTCGTCAACCATCCCATCGTGGTGCATTTCATTCACCGCGCATTGGCTTACCTTGTTCTCCTGCTCGTTACCCTTTGGTTTTTTATCCTGCCCAAAACCAAAATATCCGCATGGTTAAACAAAACCAAAATATGGCCACTGGCACTGGTATGGACACAAGTGATTTTGGGAATTTGCACCGTATTGTTTTCACCCTCTTCCGTTGCGCTGGTTTGGTTTGGTGTATTGCATCAGTTTACGGCAATGTTGCTGCTGATTTCGCTGGTATGGATGCGCTATCTTATAAAGAAGTAAAAGACCGGCTGACAGGTGAAATTGGCCTTGCCGTTTGGGGGGTACAACATAGGTACAGCAAGGGCAAACTGATGATAAAAAATAGGATGCTTTATATTATTTTGAAGTCTTTCCCGTTAAATATCAAAGTATTATATTGCATTGATGCCTGCTGTTTCCACCATAAAAGTGTACATTAAAGGATTCTATTATTCTTTTCCTGTTCAGCTTTTTTTGCTTCATCTGCGGCGTTATCAATTGCTCCTTGTTTTCTGGTTTATTTTAACCAGTGCCATAAATGGAAATTTTATGAGCACTTTTGGAGCCGATTCCCTTTTTCTGGCACCGGAATACCTCGGAGAAGTAAACGGGGTTAGTATTGCTATTGTGGGCATTGCCACAGGTATATTCATCATGAGTTGGAATATCACCACATTCATATTACACAGCAATCAGTTCAAATTTTTAGCTACTACTTCAAAGCCATTCCTGAAATACTGCATCAACAATGCCGTGCTTCCCTTATTGTTTCTTATTTTTTATTTATCCAAAAGCATCTACTACGACGTACACAATGAGTTGTTGCCTGCAAGAAGAGTGTTGATACTGGTAATCAGTTTTCTTTCCGGGATGAGCTTTTCGTTCATTATTTCTTTTGTTTACTTTTTCCGGACAGAAAAATCTCTGATGCGAACCATGGAGCCGGTTTTCAGAGATCCAAAAGCTTTTGCGGCGCAATTTGGAAAGGGCGGCAAGCACTTCCACGAAAAAGGAATTATCCGCGTGGAGTGGTTTTTCAATACAAGTTTGAAATTGAAAAAGCCGCGTAATGTAGCGCACTATTCACAAGAGTTTATTGATACCGTTTTTAAAAGGCATCATTTTTCAGCGGTTATCTCCATCGTATTTGCATTTTTATTTCTGGCGGTACTGGGTATGCTCATGGACAAACCCATTTTTGTTATCCCGGCTGCAGCAGCAATCCTGTTATTCTTCTCTGTTTTGATAGCAGGTTCCGGAGCACTTACCTATTGGCTGAAAAGCTGGGCATTTCCCATCTTGTTACTTTTAGGTGCCGGGTTAAATTTTTTATTTGAGAAAGAAATCATTGACCCGCGTAACAAAGCTTACGGAATTGATTACACCAATCGTGCAGAGCGTCCTGTTTACGACAGAGATAGTATTATGCGGCTGTGCACGCTTGAAAAAATGACAGCAGACAGGCAGAATATGCTGGAGATATTGGAAAAATGGAAAGAACGGCAAAACGAAGAACGCCCAGTGCTCTATATCGTGAACGTGAGTGGTGGAGGTACAAGGTCGGCTACTTTTACACTCAATGTGATGCAGCAACTGGACAGTTTGTTGAAAGGCGACCTTATGCGAAAAACCTTTATGATAACGGGTGCTTCCGGAGGTATGCTTGGAGCGGCATACTACCGGGAGTTGTTTCGGTTAAAACAAAAAGGCTATCCCATTGATTTGCGGGATGAACAATATGCCGACAATATTTCCAAAGATCTCCTCAATGCATTATTTTCTTCGTTTGTTACGAGAGATCTTTTTGCCCCTGCGCAGCAATTTCGGGCGGGAAATTTCAACTATATAAAAGACCGCGGGTATGCTTTTGAAGAACAGTTTAACCGAAATACCGGAAAAATTCTGAATTATACCCTCGGTGACATCCGGGACGATGAGCAAAATGCAAAAGTTCCGCTAATGCTGTTTAATGCCACGATTACCAGAGACGGCCGTAAAATGATTTTCAGCACCCAGCCCGTAAGTTTTATGATGCGCAATTGGCCGGATTCGGCAGGAGGCATTACAGCAGAACCCGACGCAATTGATTATGCAGCTATGTTTGAAAAGCAGGATCCATTAAGTCTCAGGCTACTTTCCACGCTTAGAATCAACGCAACTTTTCCGTATGTGTTGCCTAATGTATGGCTGCCCTCCACACCGATTATTGATGTAATGGACGCCGGTATGCGCGATAATTTCGGACAGGAATCATCGCTTCGTTTTTTGCACGTAATGGCAGATTGGATTAAAGAGAATACCAGTGGAGTGGCATTCATTCAGATTCGTGACAGGAAGGATGGCGAGTGGGATGAAGGATATGACGACCCCAGTATTACAGGAATGTTTACCAAACCCCTTATGACGCTGCAACACAACTGGATGAAAATGCAGGACTATTACCATGATGAAATGATCCTGTACGCGTACGCCGGGTACCCGTTTCCGTTTAATAAGATAACTTTTTCCTATACACCGCTACCCAAGCAAAAGGGTGCAGCCCTTAACTTTCATCTCACGCGCAACGAAAAACTGGATATTCGCAGGTCAATTCATACGCAGTCGAATTTAGCAGCGTTCAAAAAGATTGCTTCTTTGCAATCTTCATTCCCTAAGGACGAATCAAACGGAAGGCTGCGGGCAAAACCCTAATTCTAAATGCGTCACTTGTTATTTCGGGGTCACCATCAATGTGCAAGGGAGCAAAATCATGGTTTCGGATATGAAGTTCCGGTGTCTGATAATATAGAATTCCTTTGTGCCTCACATTCGACTGGCTTACCTTGCCCTTTCTAATTTGGTTCAATATTGCCAGCAACATATAAGGCTTATTCATTTTTTGAACAATAACGATATCGAGTAATCCGTCGGTTAAACTGGCCTTGGGGGCAATGGTAAAGCGATTGCCAAATTGGTTGCTATTGGCTACACTAATAAAAAAAGCGTCGGTGGAAAATGACGCATTGTTGATTGTTACGTCAAAATTATAAGTTCGTGCCTTCAGAAAATTACTATAGGTTTGGCGAACATAGGTGAACAACCCTCTCTTCCCCTGAAGTGCGAAGTCATGCGCAACCTGCGCATCAAACCCTAACCCGCTCAACATACAGGAGAATTTGTCATTGATCAGAAACGCATCTGTAGGCAACGCCGTTCCGGATAAAATAAGATTAATTGCTTTAACCGGATGCTTTGGGATACCTGCACAAAAAGCAAGTCCGTTGCCTGAGCCACAGGGAATTAGTCCGAAGTTAACTCCGGTATCTCTGAGACAGCCCACTACGCTGTTTATAGTGCCGTCGCCACCGGCTATCACTACGTCTGTAACACCTTCAGAAACTATTTTATGCCGAATGTGTTGGTAATCTCCGCCCGGTAGCGTTGCTTGAATCTCAAATGAAACAGCAGTATCCGCCATCTGCTGTTCAATGATATCTCTTACCGGAGATTTATTTCCCCTACCTGCTATAGGATTGAGCAAAAAGATAATTCGTCTTGTCATACCCGCGGACTGTGCTACGGGCAAATCATTGAATGACTATGCCCGCTGGGTTAATTTTTTTCGGCTTTTTAATGCCTGGGTAATCGCGGTTGAAAGATTCTGGAATGTGGGCCTTCCTTCAAAGCGCTCGCCGTTAACAAAAATAGCCGGAACATCGGTAATGCCGGCTTCCACGGCCTGCATCTGGTCATCCCGTACGTACCATCCAAACTTAGAGTTCATCAGGTCGTCCAGAAAATTCTTATAGGTAACTCCCGCATCACGTGCATAGCCTTTCAGGCTGATGGTGCCTAAACTACGCTGATGCTGCAGCAGTATCTGATGCATTTCCCAAAACTTTCCTTCCTGTCCTGCAGCAATGGCAGCCTCCGCAGCTTTAAAAGAACGCTGGTGAACACGGGTAAGAGGAAAATGACGAAAATTATATTTAACCTTTCCCTTATACGTCTCAAGCACCTGTTGCATCACCTCATGAATTTTTGCAGTATCGGAGCTTTCGTAATCGCCGTACTCCACAATCAGCACTTTGGCTTCAGGGTCTCCCACAATCATCTCCTTTGGCGGTATAATCCTTTCTTCAACTTTAACCTTCATAATCCATTCTTTTTATTGTAACCACATATTGTCAAAATAAATGCCCAATTCATCTCCTCAGATGTAAATTAGCATTGAATACGGTAAAGATCAACAAATTATGTGATTTTCAGTCAATTGACCTGTTAAAATCCGAAATGACATATTGTCCTGATTGGATTGGATATATATGCGAAAAATCAGGTAGGTTTGAAAATCAAAACCGGTATTATTATATGGCCAACGGCTCAAAATCGGAGATCCGCTTTTTGGAGGGACCTCAATCCAGGCTGGAAGAGTTCAAATTTGCAGTAAACAGCGCATGGGAATTTATCAAGGGCTTCAGGGCGCTTCATTTTGCAGGACCCTGTGTTACCATATTTGGCTCGGCAAGGTTTCCGGAGGATCACGCCTATTATAAACTTACCCAAAATCTTTCATCGGAAATTGCCAAACTCGGCTTTACGATAATGACAGGTGGCGGACCCGGTATTATGGAAGCAGCAAACCGGGGAGCCAAAGATGCGGGAGGAAGATCAGTAGGTTGCAATATCGTGCTGCCGCATGAACAAAACCCCAACCCTTATCTTGATAAATGGGTAAATATCAAATATTTTTTTGTTCGAAAAACCCTTTTGATCAAGTACTCGTATGCTTTTGTGGTAATGCCCGGTGGTTTTGGTACGCTCGATGAACTCTTTGAGTCGTTAACACTCATCCAAACCAAGATGATAAAGACTTTCCCTATCATTATTTTTTGCAAGGAATATCACGCAGAGCTGATAGACTACATAGAACATCTGAAAGTGGAAGGAACGATATCACCTGCAGATCTGGACCTGGTATTACTCACCGATTCCATTGAAGAAGCAGTGCAGCATATCCGGGTTCACAGCATAAAAAAGTTTGGACTTAAATATGCAGCGCCGAAACCTAAAAGCTGGTTGCTGGAAAAAAGATTCTTTCACTTTTGATTTCAAAACAGAGAGCAGGCAAACAACGACGGAGTCATCCTGCAAGGCCTACCTGCGATAATACATAATTTTACCTTTTTAGAAAGCTAAATCTGAAGCATGCATCCCGCCATAGTTTCCAAACTTCCCGAGGTAGGTACAACCATTTTTACCGTAATGAGTTCCCTCGCAAAGCAATACCAGGCGGTAAATCTTGGACAGGGTTTTCCGGATTTTCCAATGAATGAAGAACTGATTGCCAAAGTAAATGAAGCCATGCAACAGGGATATAACCAGTATGCCCACATGAATGGCTATATGCCCCTGCGGGAGGTGCTCACAGAAAAAATTCGGCATTTATACGGAACGGCAATAGACCCCGATCGGGAAATCACGGTAACTCCCGGAGGCACCTATGCTATTTATACTTCCCTAACCAGCGTGCTACGTCCGGGTGATGAAGTAATTATTTTTCAACCCGGATATGACAGTTATATACCGAATGTGGTGGTAAACGGCGCGAAGCCCGTATTAATTCCGCTGAAGTTCCCTGACTATACATTTGACTGGGAAGCGGTTCGCCAGGCGATCAATCCGCGCACACGCATGATCATGGTCAATTCGCCGCATAACCCCACCGGCACAGTTTTACGACAGACGGATATAGAAGCCCTAAGGTCCGTAGTTGCCGGCACCAATATTTTTATTTTAAGTGATGAAGTATATGAGCATGTAATATTTGACGGACTGGCTCATTTGAGCCTGCTGCGTTTCCCCGACCTGCTCGAGCGAAGTTTCGTGTGTTTTTCTTTTGGAAAAATTTATCACTGTACCGGTTGGAAAATCGGGTATTGCGTAGCTCCTGCTGCTGCAATGGCAGAATTCAGGAAAGTACATCAGTTCAACTGCTTTTCTACAGACACGCCTAAGCAGGCAGCACTGAGCTCCTATCTACAACGAAAAGAGGAATACGAATTGTTGGGAACTTTTATACAAAAGAAAAGGGATTATTTTCTGGAATTGATGAAGGGCACGATTTTTAGGATGCATCCTACTTACGGCAGCTATTTTGTACTGGGCAGCTATAATCATTTTAGCGATGAAGCCGAAAACGATATGGCTATTCGTCTCACAAAAAAATATGGTGTTGCTGCCATCCCATTGTCTGCATTTTACCATACCCCCACTGATAATAAAGTGTTGCGTTTTTGCTTTTGCAAAAAAGAAGAAACACTGGAAAAAGCGGCAGAAAGACTTAGAGCGCTGAGGTAATACTTTATAAGGCGAATAAACACACCGGCGTTCAGCGGATACTCATAAAACCTGCCATTTTGAAACGTTACCGCCCAACCCATTGAATTCCAAATTTGCAGTTAACCGCAAATCACCTGGCAAAGGCCAATTACCCGAATTGCAAATTCCCGTAGCGTTTTCGATATTGCGATTATCGCGATGCCACTGGAAAAATAAACTACCGGGCAGCATGTTGAAAAACAGGATGTGTTACCCCCTGGGATGATTGAAAAAAATAAGCCGGGTAGCTGCCTCTTTGAATTCCGATACTACCAGAAAAGGAAAAAGTTTTGTCATCACTAATGTACATCAGTCCGAGTTCTGCTCTTG
>JADZFY010000430.1 GCA_020854215.1 Chitinophagaceae bacterium
AACCGCAATCGTTGCATAAACCAGTATAACAATCATAGCGATTCTCACACCTTCACTAATGTGTAATGAGTTAAAAAGCTTCATAATTAATGATTTTAAGATGAAAAAATCAGGACCGGATTATATATAAAGCTTTCAAAGGAGGATGGGAATTAACAAATTTGGTGCAGTTCAGGTCGTAATACTGATTGTGCTATCGGCTTGCAAACATTTGTTTTGCATTTTTTCGATACCCGAAGTTAAGCTATTTCCTTATAAGATGATCACTTTATTGTGTGCGGTATATCCGTATGTGGATATTATGTGGCACTTCATTTATTTACAGCTGATAATCAATACTTTAAAATGTCATTTTTTGTATGACGCGAAAGGAATTTACCTTTAATCAAGTTAAAAAACAGGATATTGATATACGCCGTGGTGGATATTGAAACAACCGGAGGTTTTGCCGCCTCCAATGGAATCACTGAAATTGCCGTTTTTGTATATGACGGCAGCGAGGTGATAGATCATTTTGAGACGCTCATTAATCCTTTGCAGCCTATCCCCCGTTTTATCCAATCCATGACCGGAATTACAGATGAAATGGTGAACGACGCCCCCACTTTTAATGAAATTGCGGAACCGTTGTTTGCGATACTGAACGATAAAATATTTGTAGCCCACAACGTTAATTTCGATTATTCCTTTTTAAAACATCAGTTGCACGAGTGTGGTTTTAATCTTAACGTCCAAAAACTTTGTACAGTAAGACTTACCAGAAAAGTATTTCCGCAACTCCCCTCCTACAGCCTCGGAAATATCTGCCGCTCCCTGGAAATTCCGGTAAAAAACCGGCACCGTGCCGGAGGTGACGCCATGGCCACAGTGCAATTATTATCCCTGTTGCTGCTCAATAACGCGCAGCCTTATATTGAACAGTTTCTCAAAAAATCATCGGGAGAGCAATACCTGCCTTTACATTTGCCTAAACATCAAATAGAACAACTGCCCCGTACGCCGGGCGTATATTATTTCCGGAATCAAAAAGGAAAAGTAATATACGTTGGTAAAGCGAAAAATTTAAAGCAGCGCGTCCGGAGTCATTTTTCGCATAATGGAACGGGCAGGCAAAAACAGGAATTCATCCGCAACGTACATGACATCAGCTATCAGTTATGTGGCACCGAATTGATGGCGGCTGTGCTTGAGGAAACAGAAATTAAAAGACTATGGCCGGTTTACAATACCAGCCGTAAACAAATCAGCTTTCAATACGGACTTTACGTGTTTGAAGATCAACTGGGCTATGTACGGCTTGCCATTGAAAAAAAAAGAAAACACCTGCACCCCATACATACATTTGGCCTGTTGTGGGAGGGATACCGTATGCTGTGGAATTTAATAGAACGCCATCGCCTCTCTCCCAGACTTTGCTTTGTTGAAAAAACAAACGATTTCCAAAATAAGGAAGAAAAATTTGACACTCCTGATGTGTACAACCGAAGAGTAGAAAAGGCACTCCAAACCATGCATGATGAATTACCCAGTTTTGCCGTTTTGGGTAAAGGACTGGAAGACGGACAACAAAGTTGTCTGCTGATTGAAAAAGGGAAATTTTTTGGAATGGGTTATCTCCCGGAAAAAATGAAAATAGATCATATCAAAACATTAAAAAAAAGATTAACGCCGTACCCCGACAATGATTTTATAAGAGGAATGATCTGCCGGTATGCCGAAATGCATCCGCAGAAAAAGGTGTCCTTTATAAACTGACCTGCGATGTTCGCCGAATTCTGTCTGCATTTCGCAAAATACATTCAACAAACTAAAAACGTTTTTTTGCAATAATTAAACGTAATCAATTTTCCAAGTTTTTGTTTTCAGTTGCGGTCTTTAGCTTCGCGCCCTTATGAACACATATGCACCACAAATAGCAGCAAAATTAAATATACGAACTCAGCAGGCAGAGATTGTACTTAACCTGCTCGCAGAGGGTGCCACTATCCCGTTTATTGCCCGCTACCGAAAAGACAAAACCGGCGCATTGGATGAAGTAGTGATACAGCAAATAGCCGATGAATCCAAAACATTACAGGCTTTTACCGAGCGAAAAGCTTCCATTGAGAAATCAATTCAGGAACAGGGAAAGATGACGGACGAATTGCAGCAGAAGCTGACCAATGCTGCCTCCCTTAGCGAACTTGAAGATATCTACCTTCCTTACAAGCCCAAACGCAGAACCAAGGCGCAGGTAGCAAGAGAAAACGGGCTGGAACCATTAGCTGGGCTGATACTTGAACAAAAAGACATTGACCTGCCAGCAGCAGCCGAAAAATATTTCAACGAAAAAATTAACACGATTGATGAGGCTTTACAAGGCGCCCGGGATATTATCGCCGAACAAATCAATGAAGACGCGCAACTGCGTGCTAAAATACGGAGGTTGTTTGAAGAAAAAGCAACATTACAAAGTAAAGTAGTAACGGATAAAGAAAAAGAAGGGATTAAGTTTAAAGACTATTTTGACTATAGTGAACCGGTGATGAAAGTTCCCTCCCACCGCGCTTTAGCCGTACTTCGCGGCTTTGTGGAAGGCATATTGCGTATTGCTATTGCGCCTGAGGAAGAACAGGCGGTTGAGCAAATAGAAACCTTATATGCGAAAGGCATTAGTGAATGCAGCACGCAAGTGCGTAAAGCTGCCAGGGATGCCTACCGCAGACTTCTGCAACCTGCACTGGAAACGGAGTTCAGAACACTGCTCAAACAAAATGCCGACGAAGAAGCCATTAATGTTTTTGCCGAAAACCTGAAGCAATTACTGCTAAGTTCACCATTAGGAGAAAAAAAAATATTGGCCTTAGATCCCGGATACAGAACAGGTTGCAAAGTGGTTTGTATGGATGAAAAGGGAGAACTAAAAAAGAATGACCTGATTTACATTCACGAGCCCGGAAAACTCAATCAATCGGAACATACGATCCGTACCCTGGTAAAACAATTTGCTATTGAAGCTATTGCCATTGGCGACGGAACTGCCGGACGGGAAACGGAGCAGTTTATCAAGAAACTCAATCTCGGGATTCCGGTTTTTCTGGTAAATGAAGACGGTGCCTCAATCTATTCGGCATCAGAAACCGGACGAGAAGAATTTCCCGACCATGATATTACAGTACGCGGCGCGGTTAGTATCGGCCGCCGCCTGATGGACCCACTGGCAGAACTCGTTAAAATTGATCCCAAGAGTATAGGAGTTGGGCAGTACCAGCACGACGTAAACCAGTTCAGATTAAAGGAAAAGTTAGATCAAACCGTGGTGAGCTGCGTAAACCAGGTAGGTGTAAACCTTAATACGGCGAGCAAACATCTTTTAGCGTATGTGAG
>JADZFY010000431.1 GCA_020854215.1 Chitinophagaceae bacterium
AATAAACGTCATCCGGCAAAATTTGCTTCCATTCCGCGTCAGTTAAATTTACTTTCGACTTGTCTGTACGGGAATACACTATGTTGTTATTTGTTTTTTCCATTTTAGCTGATGATTGTTTTGGAGATGATTGCGAAAAGCTGCATTGACAAAAGACGGCCGGCAACACAAGGAACAGGGGAAATAACTTAACACACATGACCGGTAGTTTTATGGTACTGTAAATTTACGGAACATTACCATAATACAAATGAGTGGGTGTTTTTCAGCTTGCCGCCGGTTGGTGGAAACCAGCCGGGGCAGCCTGCCGTGGGTGGTGTTCTCACCGCCCAGGAATAACGCGGACGTACAACATTTTGAAATGCGCTCATTGAATGCGTGCTAATGGTTAACGCGTACAACAGCATCTGTAACGATATTTTTAAACAACCCGTTAGCACTTAAATGTTTATCATTGCCGCATGAAAGCTTTACTCATTCTTGGAACACTGGCGTTTTCATATTGTATTGGCATGGCTCAACCCAAATACGAGTTTCGGGCCGCATGGATTGCTACCGTAGATAATATTGACTGGCCAACAAAGGGAAATTATGATGCGGAAAGTCAAAAAACGGAATACAGAAAACTACTGGATGTATTGGTTCAAAATGGAATGAATGCAGTTATTGTGCAGATCCGTCCTGCATCGGATGCGTTCTATCCGTCGCCGTATGAACCCTGGAGCGAATGGCTTACGGGTAAGCAGGGACGGGCGCCCTCTCCATATTACGATCCTCTTGAGTTTATGATTGAAGAAGCGCATAAAAGAGGACTGGAGTTTCATGCCTGGTGTAATCCCTACCGTGCCGAACTACAAATAGGTAAATCTTCCATTTCTCCAACTCATATAACGAGAGTGCACCCGGAATGGTTTGTTGCATACGGTGGCAAACGATATTTTGATCCGGGAAACAAAAAAGCCCAGGACTATGTAGTTCATGTTATTCGCGATATCGTTCGCCGTTATGATGTGGATGCACTACATTTTGATGATTATTTTTATCCTTACCGAATCGCCGGACAGGAATTTCGGGACGATAAAACCTACGCTGCTTACGGAAATGGCATGGACAGAGGCGACTGGCGAAGAAGTAATGTAGATTCCATTATCGTTAAGTTACATCGTGCCATACGGGAAGAAAACCCGCACTGCAAATTTGGAATCAGTCCTTTTGGCGTGTGGCGCAATAAAGACAAAGACAGCCTGGGTAGCGATACCCGTGCAGGACAAACCAATTACGATGATTTGTATGCCGATATTCTGTTGTGGCTGCGCGAGGGTTATATAGATTATGTTGTGCCTCAGTTGTATTGGGAGCACGGACACCGGGCTGCTCCTTACGAAGTATTAGTGGACTGGTGGAGCAGGCATACCTACGGCAGGCACTGTTATATTGGATTAGGTATCTATAAGGCCGGCACCAATACCCGGTGGCGCGACAGGAACATTATTCCCTTTCAGATTAATGATGCGAGAGCATTTAACAGTATTCAGGGACAGGTTTATTTCAGCAGTAAGTCCTTCCTAACCAATCCCAACGGATGGAACGACAGTTTGCAGCAACACTATTATAAATATCCCGCATTGATTCCTCCAATGCCGTGGATTGACAGTGTTCCTCCGGCTCCTCCGGTTGTTAATGAAATCGGTATTGAAGGTAGTGGTGACAACCAACAGTTAAGAATACATGCGGCCTACGTAGATAAGGAAAAACGGCTGCGACAATTTGCCATTTATGCTTTCTCTTCCATAGAGCACACCGATGTTTCCGGGAAGGTTCCTATAAAACTCGTTCCGGCGCTATCAGATTCACTGGACTATGTGTTGGCATTGTCGCAAATACCACAGGCCGGCCGCGAAATGTATATCGGATTAACAGCCGTGGACAATAACAATGTGGAAAGTGAAATCAGTATCCTGCAGAAGTTAACACGAAACACCGAAAAATCCGGGTGGAGAATTGAACAGTAAAAATGAGTTCGTGCACCCTATATGCAGATTATCCTGAAAAATACATTCTCCTTGTGTTTTTGCACAGCGGGGTTTGAGTATTTATAGTATCTTAGGCGCTCCCTGCCTGTGCATTTAGGGTAATTTGGGCTGATGCTGGATAATTTGATCTCCAACCGGAAATTTTTGAACAAAAACCCGGCACCAGACGTATTTTTGCACCCGAAATGTCGAATACCCTTGCAGGTATTTATTGGAGCGTATGTTGCAGAAGGCAGATTATATATGTTTATTATGCAAAGATTAAAGCCTGAAGTGGATATTGTATTTGATTTGCTGAATGCAGTTTTAGTCGCTAAACCCGAGTCAACTTTCATCAAAAGTTTATTGTTTCAGTACCGGGAGCGGGGAGGACTCAGCAAAAAGCAATTGGAGGGGTTATATCATAAAGCAGCCAAAATCGCCAGCATTTCCGAAAACCGGTTAACCACCCTGGAGGCAATTATTAAACGTAAGCCAACGCGTTATAAATCTGCACCGCCGGCGCCAACTCCGCTGTATACGAAAGATGAGCAGGCAGGGCAAATGCTAACCAGTATCCTGACGAAATATCCGGCTCATCGGCGGGTGTTATTTCTCAAAGCAAAATACGACAACAATGAAACGCTTTCTACGCTGGAGTTAAATGAATTAAAGAAATTCAATAATATGATAGCCAGATGAGAAAATAATTTTTGATCAAATTTAATTTTTACACCATCACATCTATACAACAATGAATGATTTGCTCAGGAAGTTTACGGACAACGTGCGGCAGCGCAATATAGCAGAACCGGAATTTTTGCAGGCGGTGACTGAGGTAGCCGAATCGCTGATACCCTTTATTGAGAACAACCCTTCGTACAGAGATAGTAAAATTTTAGAACGAATTGTTGAGCCTGAGCGCGTAATTATTTTCAGGGTGCCATGGCTGAATGATAAAGGTGAGGTTGAAGTAAACAGGGGTTTCAGAGTACAAATGAATAGTTCCATCGGCCCATATAAAGGTGGGCTGCGGTTTCATCCAACCGTAACGCTGAGCGTGCTTAAATTTCTTGCGTTTGAGCAGGTGTTCAAAAATAGTCTTACCGGCCTGCCTATGGGTGGCGGTAAGGGAGGTTCAGATTTTGACCCCAAGGGAAAATCTGATAATGAAGTGATGAAATTTTGCCAGAGTTTTATGACGGAACTCTACCGGCATGTGGGCGCCGATATAGATATACCTGCCGGAGATATTGGGGTAGGAAAACGTGAAATCGGCTATTTGTTTGGACAGTACAAACGCATTAAGGGCGAGTTTAGTGGCGTATTAACCGGTAAAGGATATGAATGGGGGGGAAGCCTGATACGCCCGGAAGCAACCGGGTATGGACTTGTGTATTTTGTGGAAGAAATATTAAAGACGCGCGGAGATACCCTCGTTGGCAAAAAAGTTACCATTTCGGGAGCGGGGAATGTGGCTCAGTTTGCAGCGGAAAAATGTATAGCTAAGGGTGCAAAAGTGCTTACCATGTCGGATTCTGACGGCTTCATTTATGACCCGGATGGCATTGATCTGGAGAAACTTCAATTTATTAAACATCTGAAGGATAATCAACGGGGAAGGATAAGCGAATACGCGGCTCATTTTAAATGCGGTTATTTTAAAGGTGAGCGACCCTGGAAGATAAAATGTGATATTGCCCTGCCTAACGCCACGCAGAACGAGCTTAATGGTGACGACGCGCTTGCCCTTATCGAAAATGGCTGTTTTTGTGTAGCAGAGGGCGCCAATATGCCCTGCACGCCGGAAGCGGTTGCAGCCTTTAATAAATCACAGGTATTTTATGCGCCGGGTAAAGCAGCGAATGCCGGTGGCGTTGCCGTATCGGGGTTGGAAATGTCGCAAAACTCCGTACGTTTTTCATGGACAAGAGACGAGGTGGATAATAAATTAAAAGACATCATGAAACAGATTCACCGGATATGTGTGAAGTATGGTAAAGAAGAAAACGGACATATTAATTACGAGAAGGGTGCCAATATCGGTGGATTTGTTAAGATAGCTGAATCTATGCTGGCGCAGGGACTGGTTTAATCTGCATCCTTCGCTGGCACGGAAACCTGTGAGGGGTATGCCGATATAGAAAAATTCGCTACACTGCTTTCACTGCGTCTGTGTGCCAAAGCAGCATCCATTGGCTTGCTCCCGAAGGGTACCCACCACATTTAAACTCCCGGCAACAACCGGGTGTTTGTTTTTTAGGAACCTGCCATCGTTGTGTACTTTTCCTTTTTTGTGCGAT
>JADZFY010000432.1 GCA_020854215.1 Chitinophagaceae bacterium
AACAACTCTCTGAAAGCTGTGTAATTTCCCAAAGCAATTTCGTTTTGCCATTGACGGACGTTATCGGCATTGTACTTCTCCATCGGTCCTGCAAAAGGCTAAATTAAGTATTATATCCATAGTGTACACCAGGGGGTAAAATTCTTATATCCCTCTATATTTTTTAAAAAGCACGTAGGTTTGCAGCTAAATATTGACACATGAATGAAAAACTGACCAGCCGTGTAGAGTTAGAACTCGAAGAGATTCGAAAAAACGGACTTTATAAAACGGAACGTGTGATTAAGAGTCCGCAAGGTGCAGATATTGTTGTTGCCGTTCCTGATGGAACCGGCACAAAGCAGGTAATTAATTTTTGTGCAAATAATTATCTCGGGCTATCCTCTCATCCCCAAGTGATTGAAGCGGCAAAGAAATATATTGACGAAAGGGGTTACGGCTT
This sequence comes from Chitinophagaceae bacterium, assembly GCA_020854215.1. GTDB lineage: Bacteria > Bacteroidota > Bacteroidia > Chitinophagales > Chitinophagaceae > Agriterribacter. The sequence goes on from JADZFY010000432.1 coordinate 443, forward strand.
GAGCAGTGTACGTTTTATATGCGGAACGCAGGACATACATAAAGAACTGGAGAGAAAGCTTTCCGAATTCTTAGGAACAGAGGATACTATTTTATATGCGGCGGCCTTTGATGCTAACGGCGGGGTGTTTGAGCCTTTGTTTAATGACCAGGATGCCATCATTTCTGATGCATTAAATCATGCTTCTATTATTGACGGGGTTAGACTTTGTAAGGCACAACGCTTCCGGTACGATCATAATAATATGGACGATCTTGAAAAGAAATTAAAAGAAGCGCAGGGTGCCAGAAGCCGTATCATCGTAACCGACGGGTCTTTTAGTATGGACGGCACTATTGCTCAATTGGACACCATTTGTATGCTCGCTGAAAAATATGATGCGGCCGTCATGATAGATGAATGTCACTCCACAGGGTTCCTGGGAAAAACCGGAAGAGGAACGCACGAATATCGGGGAGTGTTGGGTAAGATTGATATCATTACCGGAACTTTAGGTAAGGCACTGGGAGGAGCATCGGGTGGTTTTACCAGTGGCCGCAAAGCCATTATTGATATGCTGCGGCAGCGTTCCCGACCCTATCTTTTTTCTAATACGGTGGCGCCCAGCATCGTTGGCGGTTCCATTGCCGTATTGGATATGCTTAGTGAAACAACCGCTTTACGAGATAAACTGGAATGGAATACCCGATATTTTCGGGAAAAAATGACTGCAGCCGGTTTTGATATTAAGCCGGGCGATCACCCCATCGTTCCAATTATGCTGTATGATGCCGTGCTTGCACAAACGATGGCCACACAACTGCTCGACGAAGGAATTTATGTAACCGGTTTTTTCTTTCCCGTTGTGCCAAAAGGAACAGCACGCATCCGGGTGCAGATCAGTGCTGCACACGATCAAACGCATTTGGATAAGGCAATAGCTGCTTTCGTTAAAACCGGTAAGTCCCTGGGTGTGCTTCGCTAAACCGTGTATTTCTTATCATGCATTCTATCTCTGAAAAAATCTATACCGCAATAATGAAGATTACGTATTTGTTCCCAAGTGTACTGGCTGTGGCCTGGCTATTTATTTCGTCCTGCTCAATGAACAATGTGGAACAGGACAGTTCGTTGAAAAAATATTTTGATCAATACAACGTGGAAGGCAGCTTTGCCCTGTTTGACAATGGCAGGGGAAAGTTTTTGATCTATAATCTTGAACGGGACACTTCCAGGATGTTACCCGCTTCTACATTCAAAATTGTAAACGCGCTGGTAGCGCTGCAAACAGGCGTATTAACAACCGATAGTTCAGTGGTTAAATGGGATGGCGTGCAACGGGAAAACGCGCAATGGAATCAGGATCTCAACCTCGCTCAGGCGTTCAAATATTCGGCTGTACCTCATTTTCAGGAAATAGCCCGCAGAATTGGCCGCGATACCATGCAAAAATGGATTGATAGTTTGAAGTACGGAAATATGAAGATTGGTCCGGCTGTTGATTCCTTCTGGCTCGATAACTCATTAGAAATTTCGCCTGATGAAGAAATGGGACTGGTGAAAAAACTCTATTTTGATCAACTGCCGTTTAGAAAGAGTGTTCAGCAATCTGTAAGGAATATGATGGTACAGGAAGATAACAGCAATTATTCTATTAGCTATAAAACAGGTTGGGGGATTAATAAAAAAAATCATTCGGTTGGATGGGTTGTGGGCTGGATAGAAGAAAACAAACACCCCTATTTTTTTGTATTGAATATTGAAACGCCAGACACCGGGGCGGATATTTCGTCAATACGGCTAAACATTCTGAATAGTATTCTAAAACGTGAGGGATTTTTTGAAGGAAAAATGTAGTCAGGGGCGGTGAATCGGGTTGCGTCTTTTTCGTTCAATAGTGAAGGAGGCGAAAGGAACGCAATCATAACAACTCCTAAAAACAATTAAAGTTTTTTTGTGGTGCGTTTTGAACATACTGAACATCTGTTGCTGCTTTTGTTGATTCCCTTGCTGATACTTTTATTCAGATCGGCATTGCGCTGGAAGCGAGATACTATTAAAAAAGTAGGTGATGAGTTACTGGTAAAGCAACTGATCCGCAACTTTTCACCCCAAAAGCATGCTATTCGTTTTTCGGTTGTAGTGGTGGCATTCGGATGCATGATCATTGCTGCCGCAAACCTGCAGTCGGCCACACAAACAGAAAGGGTATCCCGCCAGGGTATAGATGTAATGATTGCCCTTGATGTGAGCCGGAGTATGCTCGCTACCGATATCAAACCGAGCCGGCTCGCGAAGGCTAAACAGTTTATCCATAACCTGATAGATAAGCTGGAAAACAACCGGGTGGGACTCGTGCTTTTTGC
>JADZFY010000433.1 GCA_020854215.1 Chitinophagaceae bacterium
ACCAGTATAGAAGGCTTTGGCAGTTTCCACATGGTTAAATATTTTTCATAATTAAAACTCCAGGAAAAATTATCATAAGCGGCTTTGACCCATTTAGCACCGTTGTATTTAACATAGTAACCCTTTGCATTATCAAACATCAGATCATTTGGCTGTGGGTTAATTTTATATCCGGTATTGGCGTCAAATAAGAAAGATTGCGTTTCGAACCTGCCGGTGAAGTAGCTTTCGTTAAATGTCCAGTTTCCTTTGGGGTTTAGTCGAATTTCATTTGCTAATTTCCAAAAAGCAGTTGCACCCCAATATTTAACGACGCCATCAGGTTGCCAAAATCCATTATAAGAATTGGCACGGTCTGTTGACACCTTAAAGTAATCTGCCAGCGTCCATCCGCCACGGCCTTCATCATATTGACCAGGGCAACCGAGCGCATCCCGTAAACCTACCAGGCGAATCTTCGGAACATAACCCTTGGTTATCAGTGCGTCTTTAAAAAAGGCGCCGTTTGTAAAACTATCACCAATGATTGAAACAAAAACGGAATCATCACCTACTCCTTTTTTACCCAGCACAATTTCGGAAGTTAGTGTTTTTATGGTGTCAAACCGATCCTGGTTAATCAGGCTGAGGGTGATTTTAGCGCCATCTTCCGGATTATCAATACTGGCAACCCGTTGCAACCTCCTTTGGTATTTGGCCGTTCCTGAAAAACGCACTATATCATCATAGGGACGCCAGCGTTTCATGATGGGTTCAACAAAAATGTCATTCTGCGCGCCTGAAAGCATATACAATTTTGAAGGCAGGCAAATGTCATTCACAAATGACGGTTTCGCTTGCTTTCCAATTCCGGTATCAAAATACAAGGACTGTAGCGTGAGGCTATTCTTGCTTTGCCAAAGCGTCTCTTTTTTCAGCAATCGGGGGTTCACTTCAGAGGATGCTATACCAACAATAAGAGGGATAACGAAACCGGCGGTGAGTAAACAATTGCTTTTCATAATTCCAAAATATTCTTTTTAAGTTTTGTAGAAAATGTTCGATGCTTTTCAATCAGATAGTGGTTCGTCAGCAGAAGGAACTCCCTGTAACAGCGTTCAAAAACAGCCGCAAAACAAAGATTGAGATCAAGAAGTATTTTTCACAGATGAATAATAAATTAAGATCAAAAAGATCAAACAGCCTACTGATCATTCCGTTAAAGATGTTAGCATACGCATTCAATTCATCATCATAAAATATTTTCCTCAAACATTATTTTTCATAATCTATTTGAACAGCGAAGGTTTTAAATCACGGTATTGTTTACACTTTACGAATACTGCTCTCAATTGTGACCTGGTTAACACATCAGGACGACTCACTCCTCCTCCGTATTGCTCCGGAATGGGCACTACATACGAATCCAATTCCCATGCTTTACTCACCAGGTTTTTCCATATTGTGTTGCCGGACTTCCAGTCTCTTGCCCTTAACGCTTCATAATATTCAACCATGGACGTCATAAACTCCATCACATTCAATCCATATTTAAAAAGCCTGAAATCTTCAGATATCCTGTCATTGTACGGTGTTGTAGAAATTGCCTCTTTTCTCAGTTTGTCAACACCCTGTACAACAATTTTCAAATTTTTTATACTTTCTTTTCCGCTGTTGATTACATCATTTGCATTATTAAAATGACCCGCGAGAAGTTCATCTGAAAACGACAAGGGCTTATCTGATGGCTTACCATCCCAGCCTTGTAGTTGCACCAGTATGGAAGCCGACCAATTTCTCCATTGGGAAATATATCGCCAGGTATTTTCATTGATCCGATAAAAATTTTCCATATCCTTTCCATAGGGTCCGTACCATTTGGAAAAGTAGTTGTCAACAAAGGCATCAACGTTGAGTTTGGGATCTGAAAGCAAGCTGGCATAAAGAAATTGTGTGATGGTGCGCGGTCCCCAATTATTAATGGGAGCATGCATATAAGTAACACCATCGCTATGAATTGAGTTTACATAATATGGAATATCTTCTCTCAAGCGATTAATAAATATAAGCGGCAGGTCTTCATATTTACTCACGTTATAATATTCGCCAAAGATTACCCTGATTTTATCTGACTTATTAAACCAGTTTTCCAACTGCCTCATGTATAGCGCATTCTTTTTACAATTCTTATCAAAGAAGTTGTGATCGTAACACCTGTTGATTGGGTAAACAATAACTTTATCCCCGGCTTCAGTTAAGTTTTCAGGTATCTCGTGTAACGGCCCCTCCAATGTGCTATTACCATCATAGGCAATAGTCATCAGTTTGACATTAGGTCTTAGTTTGCCTGCCAGAACCGCTTTATTCAAATGTGTTCTTAGTCCGGATAGCATATGTAATTCCTGGTCTGAAGCATTTCCGATTTTTTGACAATTCGCGCAAAAACACTGAGTACTTCCAATATGGTCAACACCCCAAATATTCATAATATCGGTTTCTGTCAACCTGGTTTGGAGTTGTTCTAAGATTTTGTCTCCCAGGAAAGCAATCATTTCAGGCTGGCTTGCACAGAACTGCACGCTCTTCCATTTTTTTAAATCTCTTAGTCCATTTTTGGGTAGTCCAAACCACTCCCTGTGCTCATCCCATAAAATTTTTCCCGTAGGCATGATCGTATTGGGATTAAGCGCTGACGCGTAAACATGTCCTCCGTCAACAAATGTCATTCCGAGTTTATACAATAAAGGCATAAGCGCAGTATTGGTGGTGTAGGCAATGTTGAGTTTATTTCTGGCCATCCAAATCCAAAAATCTCGTGATCGCTGCAGGTTTGATTCAAAGCCTCTGCCCGTTTTTGTTGGAGGATTGTATTTTATTTTTTCCTGTGGTAAGACCAACGGATTGTTTTTTGGTGGAGCCATTTGGTTTTCAGCACCGGGAGCAAACCATTGCCAGCCCTGCATTCTTAAAAAATCGTATGCGCCATATAAAAGTCCGGTCCTGCCTTTGCCCCTAATACTGATTCCTCCGGGAACCTGTTCCATATCATACGTAAAATCTTTCGATAAGGGGTCTGTAATAGAAAGTATAATATTGAATCCGGATTTACTGGTCGAATTTGAAAAATAGATGGCAATGTTATCATATTGTAATTGAAGAAAAGTTTTTAGTTCTGTGGCGGTAAATGCGGCTGTGCATCTTCCGCCTCTTTCGCCATTGTGTATGAAATCAATTTTACTTTCTTCATTTGCCCAGAATACGGTATTCAGTGCAGCACCTTCGTAAGGTAAAACGATAGTAATCTCTGCAGGAATGGAAGCACGAGTATAAAGACCATTGCTGAGAAGATTGACTGCAATCAGCAGAATGGTTATGAGCACCTGGTGGATTTTTGCTTTCATACATCTTGTTTTTGGCAGGTTACATTCTAAGGGCACCTTAAAATCCAACCCTGAAAAAATGATTTGTGCTGTTGCCTGGTTCTCATTTAGTACGGAAGAACAGTGAAAATTAAAACCATATTTATTTTCTGTTTACTACGCTAAACGTTATTACTTTTTAATTCTCAATAATAATAGTAACGATTTTCGCTAAATGTAGTACTCATAAAAAAGGGGGAGTTGAAACTGCCCCCTTTACGCTAACGGCTCTGCTTAGGTTAGTGTCAAAAAATTCACCTGCACTATGTTTTTTATAGATTGTTTACATACATAAGATTTCTGTTCACCCTGGAAGTGTTTTTTTAGAGATTATTGTGCCCACCATAATTTGGTGCCGCCGTTATCTGCTCCGCCAAGCAATCCGACCGCTGCAGTAACTCCTGCCGGGTTAATTTCTTTTTCACTAGATGGAAAATTGACCCGTTGTATAAAAGCGGAGGTCGAAATATTTCCACCACTCTTGTTCAAAATTACCGGAAACAATTTGGGGTATCCGGTTCTCCTAAATTCAGACCAGGCCTCCTGTCCATCCGGAAACATCGCAATCCACTTTTGCGTCATAATCCGTTCCAGCTTCTGATCAGCCGAAGCGGCATTATCCCATTTAATAGTTATAGTACTTAAATAGGGAGAGCCGGTCAGTACATCGTTTTGTCCGGGTGTTATTGCTTTGGGGTCAATATATTGTTGCGGTTTATTTGTGTTATTGGTGATATAGGAAGATGCATCTTCTCCATATTGTGCAAAAGAAGTTGAAATTCCTGTTTCATAA
>JADZFY010000434.1 GCA_020854215.1 Chitinophagaceae bacterium
CAGACGGCACTCTGTAAACAAATGCTGCAAAATGGCGACACCCGGTTGTATTTTTCATCACCCGAACAAAAGGGATATATCAATCAACTCGACTTTCGTGCGAATGACACCAGAGTGAATACCATAGCCCACCCTGAGCATCTTGATATTGTTCGTCTTATTTTGCCTGAACCGCTTTTACCGGAAGGAGAAGTGATGATTAGTACGCCATTTCACGTTCAGCTCCCGGAGTTTTTTGGCGCAACGGGTCATCGGGGGCAATCTTATCAAATAGCAGCGTGGTACCCCCAACCGGCGGTGTACGACAAAAAGGGATGGCATCCCATGCCCTACCTCCAACAGGGGAAACTGTACAGCGAGAGCGGAAACTTCGAAGTAACCATCACGGTTCCGGAAAACTATGTCGTCTCTGCCAATGGTGTTTTGCAAAATGACGGTGAAAAGGAATGGCTGAATACCCGTTCAACATTTTCCTGGAAAGCCAGACGGTATAGAAAAAAAACAAAAAGTGGTTCTTACAAAACCATTCGTGAAGATTTCCCTCCGTCATCTCCCACAACAAAAACCCTGCAGTTCAGTCAGCAAAGTATCACCGGCTTCACCTGGTTTGCCGATAAACGCCACATCGTAAACCACGATACCTGCACGCTGCCGTCCGGAAAAATTATTGACCTGTATAGCTTTTATTCACCCGCTGTGCAACAACAGTGGAGTAATAGCATTGCCTATATGAAAAATGCCGTTCGCTTTTTTTCCGCTGCGATTGGGGAATATCCCTATTCCTCACTGAGCATCACAGAAAACCTTGCGCCCGCCAGAAGCGCTGACACCTATCGTCCTCTTATCTTACGATCAAAAAATACCGATGAATCCTACACCGAAAAGAATATAACAACACAGGTTGGAGAAATTTGGTTCAATACCGTTTTAGCATCCAATGCCCGAATGCATCCCTGGATGGATGAGGGTATGACAAACTTTTTTAGCAAAAAGATATTTGCTGCTCAGAATAAAATGTTGCCTCGCAACATGCCGGACAGAATTGCAGTGGAGTCGGTTGTAGCGATAAAAAAAGACCAACCGGTTGACTTGCCAGCCACCGCATTTTCTCCCGCGAACTATTATGTGTCTGTTTATGAAAAAACTGCCCGGTGGATGCAATTGCTGCAATCAACCCTGGGAAAAGAAAATTTTGATTCCGGCATAAGCGCATACTTTCATCAATGGCGTTTCAGGCATCCCTATCCGGAAGATTTTAAACAAACAATGACAAAGGCGGGTGAAAGAAACATGGATAGCATTTTCGCTTTGCTCCAGGTTAATGGCAACCTGTTGCCTGCTGTACATAAAAAAATTCGACTAACATGGATTGGTAATACAAACCATGAATACCCAAATATAGGTGTAGCACCGGCGTTGGGCTATAATTCCTACGACAAGCTGATGGCCGGCGCCGTTGTACATAACTATAGCCTGCCATTTACCAAATTGCGTTTTATTGCTGCGCCGCTATACGCTACCGGTAGCAAACAGCTCAATGGTATCGGGCGCCTTACCTACACCTGGTATCCCGGTCATCGCTTCGATCATATAGAAGCAGGGTTAAGCGTAGCCCGGTTTACCGAAGATGCCTTCACCGATGACGATGGTCATACTACGTATTTGCGATACAGCAAGCTGAGCCCCCAGTTGCGGTTTCGTTTTCGCAATGCCGACCCACTCAGCCATTTAAACCGCTTTGTTCAGCTAAAAACACATTTCATCAATACTCAATCGCTACAGTTCACCTGGGATTCCGTTTTAATGAAGAACCTGTACGCCGTTCATTCCAAAAATGCAACATTTTTTCAACTGCGTTTTGTAACCGACAACAGCAGGGCCTTATACCCTTACCGTTATACATTACAGGTTGAGTTTTCGAAAGATTTTGGAAAAATAACTTACAGCGGCAACTACTTTTTTAACTATGCCAAAGGAGGAGGACTTGACCTTCGGTGGTTTGGAGGAAAGTTCTTTTACCTGGGTGACAATACAACGCAAAAACGATTTGACACCGATCCTTATCACCTCAATTTGAGCACACCCAAAGGAGATGAAGACTATACCTATGATAACTATTTTGCAGGACGAAACGCCTACAATGGTTTTTTCTCGCAACAGGTGATGATGCGTGACGGCGGCTTTAAAGTACGAACAGATTTACTGAGCAATAAGGTGGGCAAGACGGACGACTGGCTTGCAGCACTGAACCTTACCTCTTCCATTCATCCGGCGGCGCCTGTAAAACTTTTTTTAGACCTCGGCACTTATGATGAAGGATGGCAGGAAGAATCGGGACAGCCGAAATTGTTATATGATGCAGGATTACAATTATCTTTATTCAAAGAAATCGTCAATGTGTATGTGCCTTTAGTTTACAGCAAAGTGTATCGCAACTATTACAAATCTACCCCCGGAAATAAGTTTTTACAGCGTATATCGTTTAGCATAGATATCCAAAAAATCAATTTTAAAAAAATCAATCCGCTTCTTCCATTTTAAGTCTGCCTGTACATGAACCCCTCCGCTATTCAATACCTGAAGAGAAATGAAATTGATGATGTAAAGTGGGACAAGTGTATTGCATCGGCCGACAACGGATTAATCTACGGCTACTCCTGGTATCTCGATCACATGGCAGCGCACTGGGATGCACTGGTGCTCAACAACTATGAAGCGGTGATGCCACTCACCTGGAAGAAGAAATGGGGTTTCCATTATTTGTACCAACCCTGGTTTACTCCATGCCTCGGGCTTTTTAGCAGTGAATCATTAAACGACATCACGCCCTTCGTTCAAAAAATCCCACGGCGATTTTCCTACTGCGATATAGACATTAATGAAAACAATCTGTGGAAGGAGTCGGGGATCGTTCCCCCTGCCACGGTATACAACAGGTTAAATTTACTCCTGAATTTAAACGAAAGCACCGCTTCGCTCCCGGGCAGGTACAGCAGACTGGCAAAACGTTCCATCAAAAAATCTTCGGCACACCAACTAAAGATTGTAAAGGATGAACCGCCTTCGGAAATTATCGCATTATATCAGGAAAACTACCACGAGCAACATCCGAAGATTCGGAACAGGGACTATCAGGCGCTGCTTCGCTGTTGTAATACTGCCGCGGAAAAGAATCACCTGAGCACCTATACGGCAAGAACGCCGGATGGTGAACCGGTTGCCTTTTATATTGTACTTTATGACGACCGTGCAGTGTATTCCCTTGTGGGCGGCAGTACAGAGAAGGGAAAATCCATGGGAGCATTTTACCTGCTTACGGATGCTGCCATACGGGATCATGCGGGCAGTAACAAAACCTTTCGGTTTGAAGGATCAGATAACCCGGGTATAGCATTTTTTAACCGGCAGTTTGGAAGTTCACCGTCCTATTACCAGCACATCCGATTTAATCGTTTGCCATTTCCCTTCAACCTGCTAAAAAAATAAACACCGTTTTACGATTGCCTTGTCGCCCATAATAGATTTGATTTGCAGGTTTCGTTGGCTAATGGGTTGATAAGAAATCCGCGGTTACGCAAAAAGGTTTCACAAACACTTCGGTATTGCGGACGATGAATTTCGGCGACGATCACACTTACCCTTTCCATCCATTCTGTATTTTCAGCAAAAATGGCCTCTTCACTGCCTTCGATATCAATTTTAAGCAGGTCTATTTTATCCAGCGCATATTTTTGCATGAGGGTATTCATGCTAATACCCTGCACCGAAATTTCCGTTTTCGCATGTGTAATGGAAGAATTATAAGCCTTTTCCCTTTGCTGCAGAAACAATTCCACATCCTTCGAAAATACGGCCGCACGAATCGCAATTACCTGGCTGGACCCTATCTCCGATGAGAGATTTTTTAGGAATACCTGCATATTATTGTCGTCTGCTTCTACTGCATAAATTTTGGCATTGGGGTAGTACGCTGAAAAAAACAACGATGCCATACCCGTATTTGCTCCCAGATCAACAACAGTCAAAGGCCGAATGGCTAAATGAGTAGGTACGCTATACACTTTCTTCCAAAACACTTCATAGAATATTTCAATATCCCCGCAATAGGTTCTCAAAAAAACTGTCTTTCGCGTTCCGTTCAACAAGAGGTGATAGAGAACGGGAGTATCTTCTCCGAAATCCCTTCCGTAACGATACCTTTTCGTATTGACGAGCAGTTTCAAAAAAGAACCGCTATCCGCTGTAATCGTATAGCAGAAAATAAACTTCCTAACGGCGGTTAATAATCTGTTTAGCATGTGCTGCGGGTTACCGTAAAAATGTATTGGCCTAATTTATTCACCTTTCCTATTAAGCAATTGTTCTGCAATTACCAGGTCAGCAGGAAGCGTAATCTTGATATTCTCTTTCTCCCCTTCTATCATAAATACTTCCTGTCCCGCGGCTTCTACAACAGTGGCTTCGTCGGTGAAGGTATCCTTGTATGGTTGGAGAAATGCAGGCAAAATAATTTCACTCCTAAAGGTTTGCGGTGTTTGAACCGCCAGCAATTGCGTTCGGTCTATGGGTACAGTTGAGCCTCCTTCCATTTTCCTGATGCTATCGCTCACCGCAATTGCAGGAATAGCACTCCCCTTTTCCAGTGCCTGGAAATAGCACCGCCGAATAAGCGCTTCTGTTACCAGGCATCTCACGCCATCGTGAACAAATACTATGGATGGGTCTGTTGCTAATTGCAATCCATTTTGAACAGACTGAAAACGTGTGGAACCTCCGATAACAATTTTAATACGGTCGGATGCCGATGTTTGTCCGATGAGTGCATTGGCATCCTCTTCATGATTGGCAGGCACCACAAGAATAATTTGTAAATCATCAAACGACCGTAAAAATGTTTCCAGCGTATGCCAAACTATCCGTTTGCCCTTCAATTGCAGGAACTGTTTCGGTACAGTACCCCCCATTCTTGATCCGTTACCGCCGGCTACAATTACCGCATATTTTTTCATATCCGAATTTGCGGGCAAAATAATCATTACTATCGAAAGCGGTAACGAGAAAATTCACTTTCCTTTTAATGCAACATTCATTGTTAAAATAATTTTCCCTGCTCAGCCGGCTTGCGGAATATAGTGGTATCATAATCGAAGTGATCTTCATTGAGATGATACATCGTTCCAAACTTCTTATACTGTTGTTTAATCATTTCTGCAATTGGCCCTTCACCATGCATACGAATACCCCACCGGCTGTCATTCACTTTACCATCATGACTCTGTTCAATACTATGCCAGATTTTATCGGCCTTGTCAGGAAAGACTTTCTGCAACCAGTCAAAAAATAAGCGTTTCACGGCGCCGTTTAAACGGATAAACGTGTATGCCGAAAAGGCCGCTCCGGCATCTGCCGCGGCTTTCATAATGCGCGGTATTTCATGATCATTAAGTGCGGGAATTACAGGACCGAGCATTACACCCGTGCGAATGCCTGCCTTACTTAGTGTTTCAATTATTCTAATCCTTTGTTTTGCTGTGGATGTACGCGGCTCCATAACAGCCCGTAATTTTTCATTAAGTGAAGTGACGGAAACCAGCACCGATACCAGGTTTTTCTTTGCCAATTTCTGTAAAATATCCAGGTCTTTTATTATCCATGCGTTTTTGGTAATGATTCCTACCGGCTGGTTGAATTCGTTACAAATTTCCAAAAGCCTTCGCGTAAGGCGGAATCGTTGTTCCGCAGGTTGATAACAATCAGTATTTCCGCTCATCATGATGGGCTGCACCTGCCATTGAGGCTGCATGAGTTGCTTTCGCAGCAACTGCGGTGCATTTGTTTTTACAATAATCTTTCGTTCAAAGTCTAACCCTGCACTGAAGCCCCAATATTCATGCACATTTCGTGCATAGCAATAAATACAACCATGCTCACATCCTGCATAAGCGTTCATACTGTAGGTCATCCCAACATCAGGACTGGACACCTTATTCACAATGCTCTTTGCCAACTGTTCAATATACTGAGTGGGCGTATTTTCCCGCGACCAATCGTCAATGGCTTCCACATTTTCACGCGTATATTCATCTTTCAAAAACCGATTCGAAGTATTCATTTGCGCACCACGTCCAAATAAATATCCTGCTCCCTGGTTTTCATCGTCTGAATGATCGCTGGCGCTATGTTGCACTTTGCAGATTTTATTATTTATGTAAAATAATCGGAGAAGAAAGCTGATCAGGCAAACAATTCACCCTGTTTTACGGCTACAGGCAGGTTCTGGAAAATGAAACGTTCGGCAATCTGATAATTCTTTCCATTAACCGGTCTTTTCAACAGCAATAGACTGTCTGCAATAAACTTTCCCGTAAAATGCTTCTTGTCGTATTCGGCCCACGCCTTATGATGTTGCGCCGGCTGAAGGTTTGTAGCCACAGTTATTACGGGATCAGTGATAAAATGAGGCTTATTTTCTTCATTGAATTTCATCAGTCTTTGTGTTTGGCTTCGCAGTTGTTGAACAAGCTGCTGCAACGGCCGCCGGGTAGCCATTTGAATAAAAACAGTATGCGATGGAAAACTGCCGAAATTTTGGAGCTCAATTTTAAATGGATACTGACCCATACTAATCGTTTTAATGTGGTTTACAATGCGGGACTCCATCAACTCATACTGCACAAATCTCACCAGGGTTATATGTGGTTTACCCCAACGGGCCTGTGGGGCCTCATAAGCGTGGGCAAATGCCTCTTTCACTTTTTCAATCTTACGCCAAATGGCTTCCGGCAGTTTTAACACCAGAAGATACTCGTTAATCCGGTAACCGGGCATTGACAGAACTGGCTTTTCCATACCCTGATATTTTGTGATTATTTATTTAGCATAAATATACTAAAAATTTTAGTTTAAAACATTATTTTTCTCCCGTTTTGATTTTTCTTTCCCAGGCGATGATTTTACTCTGCTGAAAAGCGCTTATGCCGGCAACCTGATACCCTCACAAAAATTTCAATTTCCCACGATTAGATATTAAATTAATAGCTTTAAAATGTCTGTGGCATGCAAAAATGTGTTGTTCTGTTTACAATTACCTGTATGGGAGCATTGTTATCTCCCTTCTTGTATTCACAATCCAAACCGGGCATATTTGACGGAAACCAGGACATCGGTACCAATGTAAAACCCGGATATGCCACGTATTTGCCGGCTACCCGACAGTATATTATTTCGGGCGCGGGGTACAACATCTGGAATGATCACGACGAGTTTCACTTTGTTTGGAAAAAAATAAAAGGCGATTTTATCGCATACACCCGGGCTGCTTTAGTGGGTATAGGTGTTGAGCCCCATCGCAAACTGGGCTGGATGGCGAGAAAGTCAATGGATGGTAACGCGCCACATATTAGCGCTGCAGTACACGGCGATGGGCTCACCTCTCTTCAATTCAGAAAAAGCAAGGGAGGAGCTACCGAAGAAATCCGGTCATCTCTTACTCACGCAGACGTAATTCAGTTGGAAAGAAAGGGTAGCACCTACATCATGCGTGTTGCAAAGTTTGGTGAACCTTTTGTAACTACCGAAGTAACAAATATTGATTTAGGGGAAGAGGTTTACCTCGGCTTGTTTGCAGGATCACATCACGCCGATGTACTGGAAACGGGTGTTTTTACCGACGTACGCATCACCGTACCCGCATGGAACAGCCTGGTGCAATACAAGGACTATTTGGGAAGCCGGATAGAATTGCTTGATATTGCATCTGGAGCGAGAGAGATCGTTTACCAGTCTCCCAAATCTCTTCAGGCACCCAACTGGACAGGCGATGGGCAATCACTCCTCTATAATAGTGAAGGACATATTTACCAATTCAACATCGCAAAGCGAACTATTTCCACGCTACCTACCGGCGATGTGACCAATAATAACAATGATCATGTTTTATCTTTTGACGGCAAAATGCTCGGATTGAGCAGCGGTGTTTCGCAATTAGGGGGCTCCATCATTTATACGGTACCCGTCACCGGCGGTATCCCCAAACAAATCACCCCCAAAGGTCCTTCGTACCTGCATGGATGGTCGCCCGACGGAAGCCGGCTCGTATTCACCGGACGTCGGAATAACAATTTTGATATTTACACTGTACCAGCTCAAGGCGGAACGGAAATACGTTTAACCACGGCCGAGGGTTTGGATGATGGACCCGAATATACTCCTGATGGAAAGTACATCTATTTTAACTCCGCCCGCACAGGAACCATGCGGATATGGCGCATGAAGTCAGACGGCAGTGAACAGGAGCCGGTTACCGACAGCAGTTTCCACGACTGGTTTCCGCATGTATCTCCTGATGGTAAGTGGATCGTATTTCTCTCTTTTCTAAAGGAAGAAGCTGATGCGGAAGACCATCCCTTTTATAAAAACGTGTATATCCGCTTAATGTCTACCGGTGGGGGAACGCCTCGAATAATCGCCTATGTTTATGGAGGGCAGGGCACCATCAACACCCCTTCCTGGTCACCGGATAGCAAGCGGATTGCTTTCATCAGCAATACCGTAATGCGATAGTCGGGTCTGATTAATCGGGCAACCGTTAGCCGAAAAAAATAAATGTTTTATCTTTCCCCCTAATCTTCAATTTTACACTATGTCGCCCTGGCTGCTTTTTTCTTTTGTGATCGGCTACTTTCTTTTGCTTTTGGTAGTGGCTTATTTTACTTCACGAAACTCCAACAACGATTCGTTTTTTATCGGTAACAGAAGTTCAAACTGGATGCTGGTAGCATTTGGCATGATTGGCACATCGCTTTCGGGGGTAACTTTTGTTTCCGTACCCGGCACGGTGGGCGGCGCGGGCTTTACTTATTTTCAGGTAGTGATTGGATACCTGATAGGTTATTTTTTAATTGCATTCATCCTGCTTCCCTTGTATTACCGGCTGAACCTTACTTCAATTTATAACTATTTGCAGCACCGGTTTGGAATGGTTTCGTATAAAACCGGAGCACTTTTTTTCATCATCTCCCGAACACTGGGCGCAACCGCAAGACTGTACCTCGTTATCAATATTCTTCAAATTTTTATTCTCGACGCGCTGGGTGTTCCTTTCTGGCTTACCACTATCGTTATCCTGCTGATGATTATACTGTACACCTTTGAAGGTGGTGTTAAAACCATTGTTTTTACGGATACGTTGCAAACGTCATTCATGTTGCTCGGGTTGGTAGTATGTATCATTTATATCATGAATCACCTGGGGCATGGCCTTTCATCAACGCTCAACGAACTGGGAAACCTTGGGCTTACCCGGGTTTTTAATTTCGACATCAACAGTTCGTCGCATTTTATGAAGCATATTTTGGGAGGGGCATTTATCACCGTAGCCATGACGGGTTTGGACCAGGAAATGATGCAAAAAAATATCAGTGTAAAAAACCTGAAAGATTCTCAAAAAAACATGATCACCTTTAGCATCATCATGGCGTTGGTGAACTTTCTCTTTCTTCTTTTGGGTGGACTGTTGTTTGTATTTGCATCGGAGAATGGTATACAGGTTCCTCCCGACGACTTGTTTCCTACTGCCGCACTGAGTTATATGCCTACAGCCGTTTCTATTATTTTCATCATCGGTTTAATTTCTGCATTATTTCCAAGTGCCGATGGTGCATTAACCGCGCTAACCTCGTCGTTTTGTATTGACATTCTCGGATTGAAAAGAAAGGAAGACTGGAGTGAAAGTAAGAGAAGAAGCGTCAGGCTCGTAACGCATTTTAGCTTTGCATTTTTATTTTTCCTGGTGGTGTTGGGTTTCAAACTGGTGGACAACAAATCCATCATTGACGTTATTTTAAAAGTAGCCGGGTTTACTTACGGACCTTTGCTGGGTTTGTTTGCTTTTGGTATCATCAGCAAGCGCGTTATCAACGACCGGCTGTCGCTGATCGTTTGTTTACTTGCGCCGCTGCTCATTCTTGGCATTGACCTTATCAACAATATTGAATGGTACCAGCCACAGCTAAACCTGTCGGGAAGTTGGGTGGAAGATGTAAAATCTCTTTCGAAGGAATTATTCGGCAATTTCAAAATTGGTTATGAGTTGCTGATCTACAACGGTATCCTTACCTACCTCGGCTTATTGGCCATTTCAAAAAAATCATCCTCCGCAAACTAAATTAACATATATCACGTTCTATCTGTGCGCGGCCACTGCAATAGCGGTGGCTTCGTTATCCGTTGCCGGGTGGATGATGATTGCATGAATGGCCGACGGAGTGGGATTCACTAATCAAAAAAAGTCCGGACTAAACGCGAATTGATTTAATGCCGGCGCAATACCGCCGCATCCCAAAATATTAACAACATGAATGCGACCCTTAAAACATTGAAGGAAAGACACTGGAAAGAAAGTCAGGCACACAGCAGCTGGCAGATATTCAAGATCATGGCAGAATTTGTGGAAGGTTTTGAAGCATTATCCAAGATTGGCCCCTGCATTTCTATTTTTGGTTCTGCCCGTACCAAACCCGGCACCCGGTATTACGATCTCTCGGCCGAAGTTGCACGCCGCTTGTCGGAGGAAGGTTTTGGTATCATTACCGGTGGCGGGCCCGGGATTATGGAAGCAGCCAATCAGGGTGCAATGCAAACGAATGGAAAAAGTGTAGGATTGAATATTGATCTACCGTTTGAACAAAGACCTAATGAATATATTGACAAAGACAAGTTGCTGAACTTTGATTATTTCTTTGTTCGGAAGGTGATGTTCACCAAATATTCGCAGGGATTTGTGATGATGCCTGGTGGCTTTGGTACACTGGATGAATTTTTTGAAGTGGCTACCTTAATCCAAACCGAAAAATTCAAGCAAATGCCAATGGTTTTGGTGGGCAGAAAATACTGGCAGGGCCTGATCAATTGGCTGGAAGACGTGATGCTGGCTGAGGGCAATATCAATCCGGAAGACCTGGCATTGTTTGAAATTGTTGACAACGCAGAGGAGGTGGTAAGTTATATGTTGGACTACTACCGAACAAGACAACTGGCACCGAACTTTTAATACACTATATTTCCATTATGGATGAGTGATCGTACAGGCGACACGCGTGATACGGCTTCCGCCGAGCAACTGGCATCTATTAATACCAGGTTAGCGGCGTCACCCGGTTGAGGCCATTGCCGGTTACCTTTATCATCTAATGGCAATACATTAAAGGTAGCTAATTTCAAACTCCGCGATAGTTCAAACTCCGTAGCATACCCGTATAGTTGCGCCATCAATTTGGCTTTATCCAATACGCTTCCGGTTCCCCAGGTATTCCAATGATCTACAATGCTATCATTACCGGTTCCAACCGTTACACCATATTTATACAGAATGGGTATAGGCATTATGAGCCGCCCGAACGGAATAGTAGACATAATACCGATTCGGGCATTTGCCAGTTTATCGGCAATTTCTTCCTGCTTGCGTGTATCCAATCTTCCCAAAACAAAACAATGGCTTAAAAATGTTTTTCCCTTCAATGAAGGGTTTTCATTAACGCGGTCTATCAGGTATTCAACGGTTTTCAGTCCCGATTCGCCTGTTTCGTGCAAATGAATATCTATGCCTTTCTTATAATCCAAAGCAAGCTGAACAATGAAATCAATGGATCTTTCGATATTTCCATCTATCGTGTAGGGGTCGAGTCCGCCTATGTAATCCACTCCCATAGCTGCCGCTTCTTTCATCAATTGTGCAGACGCGGTATAAAAAATACCATGCTGCGGAAATGCCACGAGTTCCGAACTAAAACTGACTTTTTTATTTTCAAGTGCTGTCTGAAGATGGGTGAGTGATTGCAGCTTTGAGGTTGGCTCTATATTCACGTGGCTTCTTGCAAAGCCTGAGCCACAGGACTGGAGCAGTCCGATCATCTTCTCCGCACGGGAAGTAGATGTTTTTAAAAGCTCCGGAAGAATTTTCTGCTCAAGGGCTATCATTCCTTTTACGCCGCCTTCCCTTTTTTTAACGGCTTGCCAGGGTCCACCGTAAAAAGTTTTATCCAGGTGAATGTGCATATCACGGAACGAAGGAAGCATCAGTAGTCCCTTTGCGTCAATCGCTGTTGCATGGGAGTTGTTAGGCAAAACGGCTTTTATCTTTCCGTTTTCCACTTCCACCGTAAACAACGCCGTCCTGGTGCTAATCACTTCATCCTCCTGGTATTCGAAGCCGGTTTCAAGCCGCACATTTTTTAAAATAAAGTTATTGCTGCCCGTTATCGGTTTTATGTGTTCACCAGCCACTGATGATTTACCCAAAAGAAATCCGGCACTTCCGGCAACAAGGATAGAAGACTTTTTGATAAAGCTCTTCCTGGAAACAGACCGAGGCATCATGTTGGTAGGAGTTTTAGTAAAATTACTTTTCATCCGTGAAGATTGAAACTACAACCTGAAATACCGAAGGATAATTTTTAATGATACCGCTCAAATGCCTGTACGTTTTCATTATTCTTTATAAAAAGCACGATGGATTCTTTTCTACTATGCAGTTGAACGATTTCTCTTACTTCTCCTTTCACAATCATTCCGCTTTTTGCATTGGGAATAAACGAATAGTTACCCTTGCCATCTCCCTTTAAAAAACAACTGTAGCTGGCATCGTATCTTCCTATTTCAGGCTTTACGCCATAGAAATTTCCACCCAGCAATAAGTCAGCGATCTTGTCTCCGTCCAGATCGTTAATTAAAATACCATACACTGGTGAAAATTGCGCCTGCAAGGGCAGCGGCTTCAATGTGAAACTACCTTTACCGTCATTGATGGCAATGCAGGTATTAAACTGTTCCGCTTTCTTTATTGTGGCCCCTTCCAATTCATCTTTTGAAAAAACCTGTTCGATCGTTTTGCCCGCATAGTCTGCATATTTTAGAAACTTCTTTTTCAATCCGGGCATTTGCATTACCATATCGCCTCGTAACGGCAAAGGATAAGAAACGCTATCGGACTTATAATAACAAAGTACCGACTCGGATTGTCCGTTCTTATCAAAATCTTTAACGTACAATTGTACGGGATGCTTCACATTGGCTTTGATTTTTGAGTTTAATCCAAGATTGCCGATAACAAAATCCGTGTATCCGTCTCCGTTGAGGTCTGCCGGACGGATGCAATTCCACCAACCTGTGCTTTCCGGTAACGCCGTTTTTTCCAACCGTCCTTTGTTATTCCTGAAACAAGTCAACGGCATCCAGTCGCCTACTATTGTTAAATCTGGCATACCATCATTGTTGATATCGGTCCAGGAGGCGCCCGTCACCATTCCCACTTCTTTTAAGCCCGGCGCCCGTTGGTCTGTTTCATCGGAAAAAAATCCCTTTCCGTTGTTAGCCAGCAAAAACGAGGATGGCGTTAAGCCATACGCTCCCGGTACCACACGACCTCCAATAAATATATCCATATCGCCATCGTTGTCCATATCCCCCGCCACTGCACAGGACGCGGTAACAGAAAACACCGGAAGCTGTTGCGGAACATTGGTGAAATTGCCTTTACCATCGTTTATTAACAAACGGGGTTGCAATGCTAAAGAAGTCCCTTTGTCTTCGTTTCCGCCATATACAATCAATAAATCCTGATCACCATCTTTATCAGCGTCAAAAAATACCACACCGGTTTGATCGGCATCGTTTACTTCATCAAGTACCTGTTGGTGTACCCGTTTCATTACTCCGTTAGCCTGTTGAATAAATAGTTTCCCGAAGTCATGCTTTGCGCCACCGATGAACATATCATCTAACCCATCACCATTAATATCTGCTACGGCGCACTCCGGGCCTTCCATAGATACCATTCTGGGCATCAGTCTTTCCCGGTCAAAATCTATAAATGAATTTTCGCGATGAATTGCACTGTCCGGAAAAACTTTAACTGTTACATCGGTAAACAATGCAGGTGCCTGTGCAGCCGGGAGAAACTGCTCCTTTGCATCGTCCTGCTTAAGCAATACCGTTGTGTTAACAACCTGGTTCTTCAGGGTTTGCTTTCGCAGATCCGGCCATATCACAACCAGTGAATCTACTCTTGAAATAGTACCCAACCCTATGGTCATCACCGGGTCCACACTCGATTGAAACCCACGGGAAAGCATCTGGTGTTGTTCGTGAATTTGTCCGCCGGCATAAACCCGAACGGTTGTTCCTATTCCCATACTGTTCATACCCTTTCCCTGCAACTTCACTTTCAAAAATGACGCGTTCAATTTCCGATCCGTGTTATTACGGTAAACGAACGCTTCCATATTTACATTATTCACCACCAGGTCCAGATCGCCATCATTGTCCAGGTCGCCGTATGCTGCGCCATTACTAAATCCGGGCATACCTAATCCTAATGGGTAGGATTGATTCAGAAAAGACAGGTTTTTTTGATTTACAAAAGCATAATTGGGAATAGGATTAGAAGTGATGGAATCCACGAACTCTCTGAAGTTAAACTTACCTTCTGTTATTACTCTCATCCGGTTTCTGTCGTTCGCCAGAAAGTCAATAAAATCCTGATTGGTCAGGTCTTTATAGATTCCGTTACACACCAAAATATCCTTCCAGCCGTCGTTGTCAAAATCAAAAATCAATGCGCCCCAACTCCAGTCGGTTGCCGCCACGTTCGCCAAAAAAGCAATTTCCGAGAAAGTATTATCGCCATTGTTCAGATGCAACGCATTTTGCAAATACTGGTAATAGAAGTCACCCTTCACTTTAGCATTAAACACATCGTAATCTTCAAACTTGGTAGTTGTTTTAAGCTTGTAATCGTTCTCCGGAAGCATCTCTGTAGTAAAGACTTCCGGCCAACCATCATTGTTGATATCTGCAATATCAGAACCCATTGAGGCGAGACTGAGATGCCCCATGCAGTTTTCAATTGATTCTTTAAACGTACCGTTTTGCTGATTGAGATAGAGATAATCTTTTTCAAAAAAATCGTTACTTACATAAATATCCGGCCATTGATCTCCGTTCAGGTCAGCTACACTCACGCCAAGTCCAAAACCGATTTCGCTTCCATAGATGCCTGCCTGTTCACTTACATCCGCAAACTTTCCATTGTCATTCCTGTAGAGCTTATGTCCGCCAACCGCATCGCGAACGTTGCGTATATTTTTGTTATAGCCGAAACTTGAAATCGGTCTAAAGCTGTTATTGAGCATATAACAATCCAGATCACCATCCAGGTCGTAATCAAAAAATACAGCATGGGTGGTCAATCCGCCTTTTTCTTCAAGTCCGTATTTCGCCGCTTCTTCTTTAAAAGTTAAGTTGCCCTGGTTAATGAACAATTCATTGGAGCGATCATCCCCTTTTACATTACCGGAATTGCACACGTAAATATCGAGCAGTCCGTCGCTGTTAATATCTGAGAGTGCCACCCCGGTGCTCCATGCCTTTGTGCCCGCAACCCCCGCCTTTTCCGTGATATCTTCAAAATGCATTTCACCCTTATTCAGGTATAAATGATTTTTCCCCTGGTTACTGGTAAAATAAACATCCGCCAATCCATCGTTGTTAAAATCTCCTATGCCCACACCGGCGCCATTGTAAAAGTTGCGATAGTTGAAAATATTAAAACTTGCATCATCCGTTAAATCATTGCGAAAGCTGATGCCGGTTTGCGCTTTGTCCATTTGAGTGAATAAAGGATCGGCGGGAGGAAGATACTCCACGGATTTATCGTTGCATGCGTATAGTACAAACATGCAGCACATCCCGATCATCCATCGTTGGCATTGATTAAACATATAAACACTTTACTTAGCAAATGTAGGATTCCACGTAAAAATCTCAGCAGTCATTTCAAAACCATCACACTATCGTTGTTCCTTGCCAGAATAAGAGCTTTTGCTCCTGATATTTGAATTGGCCTGATATGACGGACTTCGCCTTTGATTACCACCCCGTTGAGCGTTTCACAATTCCATTTTCCGCTTCCGTTATTGATAAGAAGAGATCCATAGTCTGCATCATATCTTCCCATTGCAATATTATTTCCAAAGAAATTACCGCCGAGCAATATATCTGGCAAACTGTCATTGTTAGCCTGTACTACAACAGCATCTCTGAAGTTAGTGAGCTGTGCCTGCCAGGGCAAAGGCTTCATGGTAAAATTAAAGTTGCCATCGTTAACCAAAACCGAATTAGAGAAATAATTAGCCGACAAAACCGTAGCATGTTCTAATTTTTCCCTGGAAAAAATATCAGCCAAGGTTGCCCTGGCAAAATCTTCTGCATACATAAACTTTTTCTTTAACAACGGCATCTGCTTTTGCAATTCATCTTTACCTGCAAAAGGAATCTCCTTTCCTTCCACATAGTAAGTAAGTACCTGTTCTTTTCTGCCGTTGCCATCAAAATCATTAAAATACAGGCGTACCGGTTGATCCGCGGAAGCGTGCAGCCGGCTATTGAGTCCAAGATTTCCCGCAACAAAATCCGTATCACCGTCTGCATCAATATCCACAGGCAATACAAACGTCCACCAGCCTTTCGCATCAGTCAGCTCTTTTTTGGTGAATGCCCCTTTGGTGTTCACAAACACTGATATGGCTCCCCATTCGCAACTAACCACCAGATCATCATCGCCATCCTTGTCCAAATCAATCCACAAGGCATCAGTAACCATCCCAACTTTTGCCAGCATTGGGGCGTAGGTTTGAGTTACGTCAACAAATTTTCCTTTTCCATCATTAAGTAACAGATACGAGGTTGGAACTTCACCATAATTCCAGGGCATTGCCCTTCCTCCAAGAAACAGGTCAACAAATCCATCGCCATTAAAGTCATTAACTGCAATACAGGAGGCTGTGGCATTTACGCCGGCAAAAGGCTGTTGTGATTTCGTCAAATTTGCTTTACCGTCATTGAGATAAATACGCGGCGATACAAATTCACTGGGAGCAGAAAACTCATTTCCTCCAGAGGCAACAATCAAATCCAAATTTCCATCATTATTAACGTCGGCCCATACGGCATCTACATCTTCATACATACTATCCTGCAGCAAACCGGGCTGAGGTATCTTTAAAAACACCCCTCCCGACTTTTGTAAAAAAACAGCATTATGAAAGGTTTTGGAAGCTCCGATAAAAACGTCTTCGAGTCCGTCGTGATTGATATCCGCCACTGCAAGCGCCGGACCTTCGGACGAAACCATGTGAGGCATTAGTGGTTCCCGGTTAAATTCATTAAACCGGTTCTCCTTATGATTATAATTCAGTTGCACGGTTCTGGTAATATCGGTAAAAAGCCGGCTTTCAGTTATGTTCGCCTTCGCAATCCAACTGTAGTCAAACAGGGGCAAGCCGTTTACGTAGTTGAAAGTCACCTGGTGGCTTTCCCGCGGCAAAGAAATTTTTTGGAATGAATTGTCTGGCCAAACCAGAAAGACAGAATCTATAACCGTTCGTTGAAGTCCGATATGTATAGGTGTTGTCATTCCAGACATAAATCCCTTCACCGGATTGTTTTCATAAGCACGAATTCCTCCATTCGTGAACAAAAATATTCGCGCACCTAACGCATTTCTGTTTTTGTCGGGACCAGTTAATGAAACTGATACATAGTCTCCACCCGCATTCTGCACAGTTTTATTCTCATACAACCATGCAAAGTCGTTGATATTGTTCACTACAATATCCAAATCCCCATCATTGTCGAAGTCTGCATATACAGCACCGTTAGAAAAGGAGGGCTGATCATTTTCAATGCTGCCCTTCATATCAAGAAACCGAAGATCAGATTGATTTTTAAAAAGCTTATTCGGAATTTTGATTTCCGGATATTTATCAATCAATGCGATGTCATTATCCCGGATGTTGTTGTTCCTCACCTTATTCTGAATTTCACTATTGTAAATAAAATTTACATAGTCCATATCGTTTAGTCGTTTGGGAATTCCATTTGAAAAAAACAAGTCTTTCAGTCCATCATTGTCAAAATCTAACCACAATGGTGCCCAACTCCAGTCTGTGGCATATATACCAGAATACAAACCCGTTTCACTAAAAACTCCATTTCGCCTGTTGTATTGAAGCGTATTACGCGAGTACTGGTAATTATACCCAAAAGAAACCTTTTCGTAAAAAATATCATAGTCATCATCTCCCAGGGAACGCTTCAGTATATATGGGTCTGAAGGAAGCATATCGGCGGCAATGATTTCCGGATAGCCGTCATTGCTTGCGTCGGCGATATCCACGCCCATGGAGAATTTACTAGTGTGCATCAATCTTTGTTCGACCTCGTCCACAAAGGTTCCGTTCTTCTGGTTGATATACAGGTAATCATTCTCATGAAAATCATTTCCGATGTACAGGTCCGGCCAACCATCAAGATTAATATCGCTAATAGCGATACCGAGTCCATAACCAATAGCAGAGGTATGAATACCGCTTTGCCTGGTAATATCAGTGAAATGGTTTCCTTCATTGCGGTATAAGCGATCGCCAGACAAAGAATCGTAGGTGCCTGTGAATTTTTTACGCGGAGCAAAGGACCCGTCGTGATGAATAGCGTGATTGAGCAGGTACATGTCGAGGTCACCATCCAGATCATAATCAAAAAATGCGGATTGCGTACTGAAACCTGAAAAATTCAGTCCGTATTGCTGTGCCTGATCTTCATAGTACGGCACATTGTCTTTTATCCCCTGGCAAACCAATAACTGGTTTGCGCTTTTTAAATTTGCAAATCGGCCAACTTTACAAACATATAGATCAAGCCATCCGTCGTTGTTAACATCAACAACGGCCACGCCCGTTGACCAGCCATGATCCTGTGGAATATTCGCCTCAACCGTTACATCCTTAAAATGTAATTTACCCTCATTTAAAAATAACTTATTATCTCCCTGGTTGGAAGCAAAAAACAAATCGGTCAATCCATCATTATTAAAGTCTCCCGCTCCCACACCCGCACCATTATAAAAATACATGTAGTTAAACATGTTTACATCACTCGTTGGCGTAAGGGTATTTCTAAAATCGAGTCCGGTTTTGGAATGTTCTAAAACGGTAAATACCGGTGGGGCTGTAGTTTTGTCGTTGCGGATACAGCCTGAAATCATCAACGATGCAACAAATGCAAACAGGAGAATGATAAACTCCGTCCGAACCTGAATGTATTTGTGGTTTCTAAAGAATCGTGTCACAAATGGCAATTTTCACACTATAATGCAGATGTGTTTTGAAATGGGAAAGTAATTTAAAGCTATGAAATTTCAACATTTTATTCTCCGTTAACCGGTTCCATTCAGATATTATGTTTTAAAATGGCATTAACCTTTCACGATAAAATCTATTAACCCTTATTCACACTTAACTTCATTATTTTGCAGTTTTTGCTGATGACTATATGAATAGAAGAAAAATTCAAATGGCACTGGTAATCCTGGTATTGAGTGGACTCGTTTGGCTGTATTTTTTTATCCCGCCACAAATAACCTTAAATGAAAGTGTATGGGTAACAGCAAACAAAAACACCATTAACCGCGCACTAAACGACAGTTCTTTATGGAAACAATGGTGGCCCGATACCACGTCAGACAAGCTGCACTATAACGGTTTTAGCTATCAACCCCAATTGCCGGGATTGTATGCTTTTGCAGTAAACGTGAGTAATAACACAACTAACGGCAATACGGTACTTTCTATCACTGAAAAAAATCCCGACTCGGCGTTACTCATTTGGAGAGGAGTATTTTCTACCGGCAACAACCCTTTCTCCCGTTTTTTGAAATACCGTGAAATAAACAGGCTGACAAATGACATGAAGGATATTTTATTAGCTGCAAAAAAATTCCTGAGTAAACCGCAACATATTTATGGAATTGAAATTAAGAAGGAAATTGTAAAAGATACCCTGTTACTGAATACGCACAGTTTATTTTCCCACTACCCGTCCACTGAAGAAATATATTCACTAATCAATAAACTGCATACAGCTGCCCGGAGGGGCAAAGCGCCCGTTACAGGATATCCCATGTTGAATATCACAAAAAAAGACAGCGCTCTGTACTTACTTCGCGTAGCGCTCCCGGTGAGCAAACCGGTAAAAGAACAAAATGGTATCGTCATAAAAAGAATGATACCCGGAAATATTCTGGTATCTGATAATATTCAGGGTGGAACCGGTACTGTTGACATCGCGTTTAAACAAATGATGAACTATGCCAGAGACCTCGACAAAACGCTTCCGGCCATCCCCTTTCAGTCTTTGATCACGAATAGGCTTGAGGAAAAAGACAGCACAAAGTGGCTGACACGGATTTACTGTCCCGTTATCTAAGCTACTGAGCAGGGGTTTTCAGTTCATAGCTCAGCGGAAAATCATTGTTTCGAAAAAAAATAAAATTTTTATTCCCCTTATTGGAAATAGAAATAATATCTCTGGTTTCACCGCCAGCCAATACTCCTGATTGTGCAGGAGGAATCCAGGTAAAATTTCCGCCTTTCTCACCTATTAAAACATGACCAAAGCTTGCATCAAGCCGGCCAAATTGCGGCAAAAAACCAAACTCATTGCCTCCCAATATCAAATCTGATACGCCATTGCCATCTATGTCTGTTACACAAATAGCGTTGACGCTGGAAAGCTGAACCATTTCCGGAAGCTTCTGCACGCTAAACCTATAGTTACCTTCGTTAATGGCAACACAGGAGGCAGGATAGTTGAATTGCTTTACAACAGCAGAGCGGATGGCATCATCAGGAAATAGTTGTTGAATGGTTTTCTCCGCGTACGCTTCATTTTTCAGGTTCTGTTTCTTGATTACCGGAAACTGGTCCTGCATATCACCTTTCACGAATACCGGCATATCCTTTCCATCAATAGTACGGGTGATTATTTTATCCATACTGCCATTATGATCAAAATCGTTGAGCCATAATTTCACCGGTTCGTCTGCCGATGGCCGGAGATAGAAATTCTCCCCAATATTTCCCAATATCAGGTCCTGTCTTCCATCGCTATTTACATCGGCAAAAGTCACTGTTTTCCACCATCCATGTCTGTCTTTAAGGTTCGTTTCCCGCTCGATAAACCGGGTTCCATCATAAGTAAAAAACCGCGGACTCATCCATTCACCACAAATCACCAACTCATTGTTCTTGTCTCCATCCATATCCACCCACACGG
>JADZFY010000435.1 GCA_020854215.1 Chitinophagaceae bacterium
AATACCAGGTCGAAACTGTTTCCTGTTTCTCCAAAATAACTGTGCAATATTTTTTAATATTCCAGTGCCGACTGTTCCGGCGCAATATCTGTTCGCATCACATGCACATGCTCCGGAATAACCGGCACCTTACTGAGCAAATGTGCGTAGGCCATTGCAGCATTATTTCGGCTGTCAGCGAAGGGAACTGCCCGTTCATCACCCCAAAAAATATGCAGCTTCTCCCAGGCAATGCGCTCCCGGTACGGACTGGCAGCCAACAATTCGTACAACGCTTTGGGCGAATTCCCTCCTGTGAGCACCCAGGTACATCTGTCCTTCTTCTGTAAAACCTTTTCGATTGTCTGGGTTATCCATTCTGCTAATGCGGCAGACACTGCGGCGGGGTCAGAGAGAATGTGAAGCATAGCTGTGCATACATTTTATTGTGTGAAATGTGGCGGCAAATATATACTTTTTATGCAGGGGGAAATTTCGAATAGCGAATAGCACCTCCATCTGTTTTTCTAAAATCGGACTTTGCCGTTTTAATATCTTTGATTTATTCTTCTAATCTTTCTGTTATGGAAATTACAATTCACGAAGCACAGCAACGCGTGGATAGCTGGATAAAAACGATTGGCGTGAGGTATTTTAGCGAGCTCACCAATCTGGGTATTTTGATGGAGGAAGTGGGTGAATTATCACGATTGATTGTTCGCAGGTATGGAGACCAGTCCTTCAAGCCCGGTGAAAACGAACGCCTGCTTGATGACGAGATGGCTGATGTATTGTGGGTACTGCTCTGCCTCGCCAATCAAACCGGAGTGAATTTGACCGAAGCGTTTCAAAGAAATATGGAAAAGAAAACAAAACGGGATGCCGAAAGGCATAAGCAGAATGAAAAGTTAAAAGAAATATAGCGCTTATCCCCTCATGTCTCAGAACACTGCTTCACAAGGATATTGGACGAATTGTGAACTGTGGAAACATTAATCCCCAAAGTTTCCAACCCACGTCACCGGATGATGGCATAGGTAAAAAATTGACGTCAAATACTTAAAAAAAAATTTTAACAAATATTATAACTTATTAAATTGATTTATTAAGTTTGGTTATCATTAGAAAACAATACCAAAACTTGCAGCGGTTAGACAGCTTACTGAAGTATCAGGTTTTCCGCGAGTTCTATTATAGTAATGGGCTTTCTTGTGCAGCATTGAGTGAAATATTAGGGAAAAGCTTGCCCATAATAGCAAAGGCGGTTAACCAATTGATAAAAGCAGATTACGTAATGGAGAAGGGACTTGCACCTTCGAGTGGTGGACGGCGTCCGCATTTATATGCATTGAATCCGGACAAGTTGTTTATTGTAACGGTTGCGATGGATCAACTTATAACTAAAATTGCAATCAGCAACCTGCATCAAAATGATATCCTGCCTCCTGAAAGCTACGAACTCACATTGTATGGCAACGACCATTCGGTGGGGCAATTAGTTACATTCATAAAGAATGCCTTGCGAAATGCGGGAATAGACAAAAAGGACATTTTAGGCGTGGGAATTGGAATGCCAGGGTTTGTTAACACTACGGAAGGAATTAACTATACCTATCTACCCGTTGAAAATAGTACATTAACTCTGAAACAAAAACTTGAGGAACGCTTACAGTTACCTGTTGTTATAGATAATGATTCGAGTGTGACAGCCCTGGCAGAGTTAAGATTTGGACTAGCTAAAAACTACAAAGATGCAATGGTTGTAAACATTGGCTGGGGAATTGGGCTTGGCATGATAATTCAGGGCAAACTGTTTCGGGGCTCTGCGGGTTATGCAGGCGAGTTGAGTCATATTCCTATTTCGGAGAGCAATAAACTTTGTGACTGTGGAAAAAGAGGATGTTTAGAAACTGAAGCTACGTTGCGTGTTGTGGTAGACAAGGCGTTGAAAGAAATTAAAGAACGAAAAACCACTGGAATAAATTTTAGCGGCAATTACGAACAGATCAGCGAATCAATCATGACTGCGGCAAAACAGGGGGATCAGGATGCGATTGACCTGATAACCGAAATGGCTTACAAAATTGGCAAGGGGCTTGCCATTTTAGTTCATATTGTTAACCCAGAATTGATCGTCATTAGTGGACGGGGAGTGCATGCCGGAAAATTTCTGGTGGCTCCTATTGAACAGGCATTGAACCGGTATTGCATTCCCCGAATATTGGAGAGTACCCGGATTACGACTTCGGCTTTAGGATCAGACGCTTCATTTAAGGGTGCGGCTGCGCTGGTTATTGATCATTTATTGGATATTTATGAACAGGAAAGCAGCAGTCGGTCGGAATAATTGCTCATATATAAAAATGTCACCAATAAAAAAACGTCATATGAACTATTCCCTCATTCAAAAATTTCCATTTCTATTCAAAACATAATCCTTTCGAAAGGTGTTACTGGTAGTAATTACCAAATGTTTTGCTATTCTTTTTTCTCTATTTATTAAATTCAAAAATTAATTGTTTACACCAAAAACTGTATGCTTATGGACAAGCTAAAGATTCTATTGACATGCTTTCTGTCTGTGTCTTTTTTCACGTTCTCATTTGCTCAAAACCGAAATATCACGGGAAAAGTTGCAAATGCGTCGGATAAGAGTCCTTTAATTGGTGCTACCGTAACGGTGAAAGGCACCAACAATGCCACCACAACATCCATCGATGGCACTTTCTCCATTTCAATTCAGGGCAATGATGCCACCTTGGTTATCAGTTCTGTTGGATTTGCCTCCAAAGA
>JADZFY010000436.1 GCA_020854215.1 Chitinophagaceae bacterium
GGTTAAGCGCCATGTCAAAGGCAATAAAACTTCCCTGGCTGCGCTGCAAACTATCCAGGCTGGCAAACAGTTTATCAATCATCCACACTACCCGGCCACCCCGCATGACGTATTGATCAATCTTGAGCTTTTGGGCTTCACTAAAACCCTTTATGGGTTTCACAATGAGTAACGCGTCAAATAAATCCGGAATAACCGGTACGCTGTCTATAGGCAGGATACTGAACCCGTAATTGGGTTTGATTGCTTTCTCAATTAAATCATATACTTCGTAGTTCTGCGGTTGTCCGTTACCGGTAAGATAAGCCACCACGGGAACGCTTTCCCTTTTTATTCTTTCAATAACGCCTGCCAGTTTATACTCTAAAAGCGCCTCTGCATTATTGAGTGAGTTAATTCCATCAACCGAACTCTGCCCCTGCAAAAGATCCGCAGCAGTTACCCGTTGCTGATATTCAACAATCACACCCGGATATACCAGGCGTTGTTCCTCACCTTCGCCTTCTTTTGTTCTGGCTCTCACATTGGTTGGATTAATCCCCATACGGTGCAACGAATCTGCTAATGCAGCTTTTAGCGAATCATTCAGTCCCAAGCCCGGTTGCCTGAAAAAAAATTGTACCTGGTTGCCGCTGATCTCTCTGAATTCCTGAAGCATATCGCGTGTACTTCCGGCGAGTTTCCGAAATCCCGCGGGCAAATCACCGTCTAACAAAACGGTAACGGTTACCGGTTCCTCCAGAGATTGAAGGAGTTGGCGGGTTGCTTTGGAAATGGTGTATCGCTTCTCTGCAGTAAGGTCAAGGCGGCTATGCCAGCGTGAAGACAATACATTGATCAGTGCCAGTGCGCCCAATACAAAAATCCAGGAATAGGGAGATTGCAATTTTTTCTTCATGACGAGTCTATCTGGTCGTTAACCTTTTACCGGTAATAAATAAAAACAAAACGATAACACTCAGAAAATACAGGATGTCACGGCTGTCTACCACGCCACGGCTGATATTGCGGTAGTGAAACTGGATACCCATCATTTCGATATAATAATCGGGTCCACCCTGGAGAGACGGGATACTGCTGATAGCGGTAAACCCATTATACAAAATAAAGCAAACAAAGGCGCTGGATAAAAAAGCCACTACTGCATTTGAAGTGAAACTACTGCAACAAATACCAATCGCCGTAAATACAGCGGCCAAAAAAATCAATCCAATATAAGCACCCGCAATTCCTCCACTGTCAATACCACCTGTTGAAAGACTGTTAACCGTAAATACATAAACCAGTGTTGGAATGATGGCTATTGTTACTATAACCAGGCTCGCGGTGTATTTTCCTCCAATGATCTGCCATGAAGTTAACGGACGTGTTAACAGAATTTCGTAGGTACCCGTTTTGAACTCCTCCGCAAAACTGCGCATCGTAATGGCAGGAATAAGGAGTAACAAAATCCAGGGAGCCAACTCAAAAAAAGTATCCATCGTTGCATACCCGTAGTCGAACAGATTAGTATCCGGAAATACAAAAAGGAAAAGACTGCTGAGCAGCAAAAAAATAATAATGGCGAGATAACCGGTTAGACTACCCAAAAATTGCCCCAGCTCTTTTTTACAAATTACAAACATGAAATAGTTTATTCTGGATGATGGAACCACCTGAAAGACACTCGTCTTTGAGGTGTGCCAAAAATACAATTGTGTATTGAGAAGCCTTAAAATTATTAAACCTGAAATCAAAATATTTATTAATTTCCACCTGCTGACCGCAAAATTCAATTCCTGTGATGCATTTCTTCATCACACAAAAAAGGAATTCAAATGAAAAAACACCTGCTGACCTGCATCTTTGCAGCACCATTGCTATTGTTTGCACAGCAAACTTATACCTGGAGCGTAAGCTCAGGCTCCTGGACAAACCCGTTAAACTGGGCACCGGCGCGTTCTACTCCCGCAGTTAATGATATTCTTGAATTTCCGGCCAATGCCACCGTCACGGATATGCCGGCATCAGAAAGTATTGGTAAACTATGGTTGCGAAATAATGCCGTGGTAACCCTCAGCACCACTGTTGCCAGTGTGATTACCATTGGCCATTCAACAGTGGCGGCTCCGCATTTTGCAGTAGCAGCCGGGGCCTCATTAAATGTAATAGGAAATAATCCGGTTGAATTAAATATTGATGCCACTCGTTCGGGTGAAGTTTACGGGAATATAGATTTTTTTGATGGCGCACACCGGTTAACAGCGGCATCGGCAAACTCGCTGAAATTTAAAAGTGGCGCTACCTTCACGGCTAATACAGGATTTAACGGAAATGCTTTTGGAATAACGAATTTGAATGCCGTTGTTTTTGAGAGTGGGGCTACATATATTCAAAAAACCGGTGGCAATCCGTTTGGAGCTGCTGCTCCCAATGCAGTGTCAGTATTTAATGCAGGCAGCATTTTTAGATTCCAGCGAGCCACGCTCCCTCCATCACTTGCGGGGAGAGTTTTTGGACATTTATATATTGAAGCCACTGTGAATTTTGGTGGAATTGGTTCGGCAAGAGATTGTACTATTCAAAACGATTTAAAACTAAGCTCAGCCGATTTCTGGTTCCATCCTGAATCTGGCTCTCATACAGGCAA
>JADZFY010000437.1 GCA_020854215.1 Chitinophagaceae bacterium
ACCTGATCACTCCGGGCAGAGATTACGGATGGCCAACGCGAGAAGGCCGTTTTGTAATTGATCCCTTAGGTGATATCAATAACGTGTATCCGTTACCGGCAGACGACAGTATTTATGAGTTTACCTACCCTGTTGCCGCTTTTGATCATGATGAGGGTGCAGCTATTACCGGAGGGTTTGAGTATTGGGGAACCACTATTCCTTTGCTATACGGAAAATATCTTTTTGGCGATATCCCCTCAGGAAGGTTATTTCATCTCAACACCGCGGATATTGAGCAGGGAAGACTGGCAGATATCAACGAATGGCGAATCACCCTGAATGGCGTACTTACCACACTGGTGGAAGCTTGCGGAAACGGGCGGGTAGACTTGCATTTTGGAAGAGATGCACAGGGTGAGTTGTATATCCTCACCAAGGCTGATGGCAAACTGTATAAGATAACCGGAGCCGAACAGACAAAACTACAATAACCCAAAATCACCTTTTGTTCTTAATTAAAATAATAACGAACCCATATGATGTTGAATGAGCCCTCTCCTATTTCTGAATCGTCGGCCGCTTCCCGAACTACACTGCAGCATTTAGTACGACTGCCCGTATTAGTGGCAGCATTAGGATACATGGTGGACATGTACGATTTGTTTTTATTCAGTATTATTCGTGTACCCAGTTTGAAATCACTGAACCTTTCAGACGAAAGTATATTGAAAGACGGTCTGCTGTTGCTTAACCTGCAAATGGCCGGTATGCTTATTGGTGGTATCGTGTGGGGTATTATGGGCGATAGAAAAGGACGGCTTTCCGTGCTGTTCGGCTCCATCTTAATTTATTCATTAGCCAATATCGGCAACGGTTTGGTAACTTCTGTAGGTGCTTATGCCGTATTGCGTTTTATAGCTGGCTTCGGACTTGCCGGAGAACTGGGCGCCGGTATTACCCTGGTATCTGAAATATTACCAAACAGGCTTCGCGGATATGGCGCAACGCTGGTGGCCACTATGGGCGTAATGGGTGCACTCCTGGCGTACCTCGTTTCGTACTTTTTCGACTGGAGGATATCTTTTTTTATCGGTGGCGGACTCGGGCTACTATTGATGATCATGCGGATCAGAGTTTTTGAATCCGGCATCTTCTTAAAACTAAAAGAAAAAAATGTAAAGCGTGGAAATGTCTTTATGCTGTTGAACAATAAAAAACGATTTTTTAAATACCTCAATGGAATAATCATTGGTATGCCTATTTGGTTTGTTGTAGGTATTCTCATCACCTTTTCACCAGAGTTCGGCAAGGCCCTCGGGCTTGACCAACCCGTGGATGCCGGTAAAGCTGTGATGCTCGCTTTCGCTGCACAGGTAGCGGGTAATGTTGCCAGTGGCTTTTCCAGTCAATATTTAAAGAGTCGCAAAAAAGCAATTCTCTTTTTTCTATTGTTTTCATTTGTACTGGTGCTCGTTTATCTGTTGGTGCCTTTCAAAACAACAACATCGTTTTATATTATTTGTGCTTTATTGGGTTTCTCCAGCGGGTACTGGACACTGTTTATCACCGTTGCAGCCGAGCTCTTTGGTTCCAACCTTAGGGCAACGGTAGCCACAACCATACCCAATTTTGTAAGAGCAACCGTGATTCCGTTAACGGCACTTTTTCTATTGATGAAAGACGTTTCGGGAATTATTTATGGTACATTAATCGTGGCGGTAATCACTTACGTGTTGGGGCTGGTGGCCTTGTTTTTCCTGGAGGAAACTTTCACAAAAGACATGAACTATACGGAAGAAAATTAGGAAATATCTATTTTAGCCATGCAAACTGCAGACATTATCATTAGAAAAATGCAAACTGCAGACATTGACGCTGCAATGGCTTTGTCTGTGGCTGAAGGATGGAATCAAACCCATAACGACTGGAGCTTTTTCATCAACGATGCGGCTTCTGTTACTGTAGGAGCCGAGTACAATGGGCAAATTATTGGTACCACCGCCGCAGTCAACTATTCCGGAAAAATGGTTTGGATCGGAATGGTTCTGGTGCATAAAGCATACCGCGGCAAAGGCATAAGTAAACTGCTGCTTAACCATATTTTAGAAACCACACAAGATATTGCACCGGCAAAACTTGATGCTACCATCCAGGGGCAACAAGTGTATGCAAAATTGGGCTTTGCGGAGGAATACCGCATTGCGAGATTGATCAATCCGGCTGTAACTGAAATAGCGATTCAAGATGCCGGCACAATCCCCGCACAATTTTCTCCTGATGACCTTTCTGAAGTACTGAAAATGGATGCATCTGTTTTTGGTGCAGACAGGTCAAGGCTGCTTACAATAGTGGCTGGGATCTGCCCGCACAAAGCATGGGTAATCAAAAAAGACAATCGCATTACCGGATTTGCATTGGGACGTAATGGTAGCAAATACCACCATATTGGACCAGTGGCCGCAGGCACAACTACCGATGCCCGATTATTGATTGCACAGGCGTTGCGTCATTTACATGACTGTGCAGCCGTGATAGATGTGTTGTGTGATAAAGAAGAACTGATAGCGTTACTCACCCATAACGGTTTTAGCATCCAGCGTTATTTCACCCGGATGTACCGATTCATTAACCCCGGTGAAGGTATCCCTGAAAGAATGTTTGCCGCCGCCGGTCCGGAGTTTGGATAAAGGAACTGTTTGCCCGGAACTTCCAAAAGCTGTGTCGCAGCTACGGGCAAACGTTATTTATGCAGGATCTTCCAATACTTTCTGCACCCATTGTATTTCTCTTATGATGGATTCGGTAAGCGGTAGCTTCTGCTCCACGGGCAATACTTCCCAGGTATAGGTTTCTATTTCGAGGTGTGAAGTAAATGGATGTTGCTTATGCATGGACAATACGTATTCAATATCCTGCCGGGTGGATTGCAACAATCCATAACCCTCCACAAAAATAGGAACGTGAAAATGTGCCCGCCATTCCCGTACCAATGCACTGCCGGCATCCTCCAGCGCTTCGGGCATATCGGCATATTTTTTCAGCAGCCCGTTTGTTTGCCGGGCTACAACCTGATGCAGATAGGTGGGTTCATTAAACCTTGAAAATGCGTCTGTCACTGTTTTTCTCAATGTTAAATCTTCCGGCAGTTCTGCTTTCAATGCGGCACTAATCTGAATTTTACCGGTACGAATCCCCAGGCGTTCTAAATGATTGCGTATGGCAACGTGGTCTTCAAAACAAATTGCGAAATGACACACGTCATAACACAACTGCACGTGTTGCAGTATATGTTGTTTGGCAGTAGCAGCATCGCATCCAAAAAGCTGTGCTATATAATGCACACCCAGGGGAAGCAGATACCCTGTGTACCATGCAATGAACGCGCTTCCTTCTCCCAATAAGCCATCGGGTTCAGGCTCGATATCCAAATGGATTAACTTCCCCGTGGTCTGTTTAATTTGTACTAACTGTTCCACTACCTCCAGTACATGCATGGTTGCCTTTTCAAAAATATCCGGCAGTTGCGCATCGGAGTGCCAAAACCTGTAGGTTAAAGGGGAAGTGGAAATTCCACCCTCCATATTTTCCGGAAGTAATGCGGACAGAATTTTCGCTAATCTAACGGTATAGCCCACCCGTTCTTTTGTCGTCCAGTCGGGTGCATGCACTTTATCTTTCACTATGGTATGATGAAAGCCGCCATAGGGAAAGCCATTCATGGTAAAAACATAGCAATCGTTGTTGCGGAGCCACTGGATGAAGTCCTTCAAATGATCGCCGTCCGACAATTCTATACTGGCCTGGTTGGAAAGCCGCAAACCCATTCCAAACTTTCCTGAAGGTGAAACTTTTTTTTTGACAGCAGGAACATGCTCCTGCAATTGCTTAAAGTGTTGCTCCCAGCTTTCTCCTGCGTGAATATTACTGCAATAACTAAGGTGTCCGTATTGTGTTTGCATACTGATTATTTTAACAGGATTTCAACCACTGGCTGGCTTTATGCAATATATCGGTATCTAATTCATGTACCTCCACACCCTTTCCAACAGCATCAAGCAGCATGATGGTTAGCTGCCCGCCTAAATGTTCTCTAAATTCCTGCAAGCCTTTCAATACCGGGCTTTCATCATTTTGAATGTCCGCAACAGGATGGACAACCGAAAAACCCAATGTTGTTAATACAGAGACGATTGCTTTTGCATCTGACGCTGTCAAGCGTCCTGATAAATACGAATAGGCGCTATCGAGTGCAATTCCCATTGCTACGGCTTCTCCATGGCGAATGGCAAAATTGGAAAGCTGTTCTATTTTGTGGGCACTCCAGTGACCAAAGTCGAGTGGACGGGACGAACCCATCTCAAAGGGATCACCTCCTGCAATATGCTGCAGGTGCAATGCCGCACATTGTTTAATCAGGTATTGCATCGCCTCCATATTTCTTTCAGCCAGCAGGGCAGCGTTGCCTTGTAGCCATTCAAAGAAGGAACGGTCTTTAATCAGCGCTACTTTCACCGCCTCCGACATTCCCGAGCGCCAGTCTTCATCGCTGAGTGTAGTGAGAAAAAAATAATCATTAAAAACAGCAACAGGCGGAACAAAAGTGCCGAGAAAGTTTTTCTTTCCGTAAAAATTAATACCATTCTTCACGCCTACTCCCGAATCGTTTTGAGAAAGCACCGTGGTAGGAATCCGGATATGCCTGATACCACGATGGGCAACCGCGGATGCATAACCCACCATATCGAGTACCGCACCGCCACCAATAGCAACAATGTACGAATGGCGATCTATACCATGATCATCTGCGGCCCGGATGATTTTATAAAACTCTTTTTCCGAATTCTTTACCTGCTCACCGCCCGGCACTATAATAATTTCGCTGATCAATTTATATCCCGGAAGTAATGCACAATAGTTTCTGATTTGTGGGAGCAGGTTGGGATGGTGGGTTACAACACCTTCATCTATCACAAAAAGCAACTTTTTGGAGATACCCGAAGCGGCTTCATTTAAAAAATCACGGAACAGCGAATTGTCGGGTGAAAACAAGTGATTGGTGAAAAAAACCTTGTACGTAAATCGTACGCTAAATGTTTGTGCTATCTGATCCATCTCAATGTTTACTAATGTGGTACGGGGCCCGGGGTTTACACATTTCAAAACAGTAAAATTACAGCTTTCCGCCGTGCCGCCCGTCATGTAACGGCAAATAGTTTAGCCAACGATACCGACACCGGCAACAGCAAAACAATTACCAGGGCAAAATATACCATTCCAAAAGCAGCGGCCCAGGCAGCGTTCATTACAATCAATGCAATTACACCACTCTTTACTGCTTTTCCAATGTAAGCACCCGTAGGGTTGCGTATAGCCTTTATCAATGGCGGGAAGATTAATGCGGCAAACAACACCACGCAAGCAAATAACCCCCAGGCAAAACCATTGTAAATTCCTACAGCCAATATCCCGGTAATTACAGCGACATACAACGCTGCTGCTCCATACAACGTGGTCTTACGCCCACCATGCACTTCTCCCCTGCTCACCATCGTTATTGCAGCAATATAGAATACCGGCACTATGGCTAAAAATTCGTATCCCGTTAATATGGGAAACAAACTCATCCCCAACAATAAATTCAGCCCCCGGCAAACGCCCATATTCAGTGGACCCATTACAGCATTATGCTTCATCCATTTATCATAAACGATCGCACAAATGGCAATGGCCACAGCTAAAAGTGTGGAAAAAGATAATGGGTTGCTCTTGTGTACCGCGGCTGCAGCCACAACACCTCCAAGCAGTAATAGCGTGCCCAAAATAGTTGCTGATCGTTTTGTTATCAATCCGCTGGGAATGGGCCTTTCGGGACGTTCTGCTTTGTCCAGTTCCGCATCAAAAACGTCATTAAATACAACGCCGCCGCCGTACAAACCGATAGTAGCTGTCACCAATAGTGTGATTGCCCGCCAGGAAAGAAGTACAGCATCGCTACTGGCAAACACCGCTATAGCAATACCGGCGAGAATATCTGAAACAGCCGTAACCAGATTTGCCGGACGCGTTAAACGCAAAAACCCGATAAACTTCTTCATACGATTGTTACTATCGGATAATGATCGAGCTCTTATCGGTGCGAGGTTGTTGTCCACCTCTGAGAATGGTATTTCCGCTAAATTTCAGACTTTGGTCAATATTTTTTACCCTTGCAAAATCTGCTTCATCAATTTGCCCACTTTGAGCAAATGCGGTGATGGCATTTTGGTAGGTAACCATACGTATGTCCTCATCACTAATGCCCATGTCCTTCATTAATGCTGCGGTTTTGGGAACAGCCAAGGGATCACTGATACCCCAGTCTGCCGCCGAATTGATCATAATACGGTCTGTGCCATACTGCTTTACAATACCTGCCATTCGTTCATTCCCCATTTTGGTAAACGGATAGATGGTGAATGCTGCCCAGAAACCTCTGTCTAATACTTCCTGCATGGTCTCCTCATTATTATGATCTACGATCACCATTGCCGGATCGAGCCCATGTTCCAGTGCGATATCCATACTTCGGGTTGTACCTCTTTTTTTATCGCGGTGCGGTGTATGTATTTGCACAGGCAGTGCGGCTTCCTTTGCAAGCTCGAGTTGCAGGCGATAATACTTTTCTTCTGCCGGAGTTTGATCATCGAATCCGATTTCACCCACACCTACAACGCCTTCTTTATACACAAAAAGAGGAAGAATTTCCATCACCTGTTCGGCAAGCGCTTCGTTATTGGCTTCGCGTGAGTTCAACCCTATTGTGCAATAGTGCTTGATCCCAAACTGCGAAGACCTAAAACGCTCCCAACCAATCAGACTGCTGTAATAATCGCGAAAGGTATCAATGCCGGTACGAGGCTGGCCCAACCAAAAAGCAGGTTCAATGATGGCGGCTATTCCGGCATCTGCCATTGCTTCATAGTCATCCGTAGTGCGGGAAGACATGTGAATATGCGGATCAAAAAAACGCATTCCTTTAATCCGGTCCAGATAGGATTTATCCTGTAGCTCCGGTTTTACTCCGTTCTCCTTAATGTCATGACTGCAACACATAATTTTTCATTTTTTCTGCAAGTACATTCCAGGTTAATTTGCCGGAACTAATAGCAGTTTTGATAATTGGGTTCGTATTCAATAATGCTTTAGCACGCGGAAAGGGACTTTCGTAACAAGCCAGTGCCGCAGCTTCCACATCAAAATCATGTTCCGAAGCCATCAATCGTTCCATATCGGCAAGAATGGCTTCATTCATAAACTTTCCGGTACAGCGCCATATCTGAGGATTTACCGGTCTGCCGGCCGCCCACCTTTCATGGGCATAATCAGACAAGGTATTGGCAAGATCTGCATTTGCACGTTCGTCA
>JADZFY010000438.1 GCA_020854215.1 Chitinophagaceae bacterium
AGAATCTTCTGTAAAAGATTTAAGCTCACACGGACGATATGTTTTTTACAGGTTTTTGAATAACGAGGTGATTGATACAGGCAATCCAGCGAAAATCATAACGATTACTGCAGGCGCTGAAACGACTTTCATCGATTCAACCGCCAAGCGGAAAAAGAAGTATACTTACGTAGTCACTTCTGTTGATCGGTTTAATTTGGAGAGCAAACCTGTATACGGTTACTCCATTAAGGCTGCTAAAAATTCATGGAGAACTTTTGAGCCGGTATCTATTCAGTAAACTTTCAAATTTTATTTGTTACACTGATGCTCGTATTTCATTTAGTCAATGAGCGATAATCATTTACTTTTCTTTTGCGACTTGAATTTCCAGCTGTAATAATTCCTGCTGACTCTTATTAAAGGTTTCACGGTCAGCGATGCGTTGCCGTTCAAGGGTGTCTTCCGGCTCCAGTTGATGCTGCCATTCAAATACCCTTCTTTCCCAGCGAATATTTTCACCTGATACATGTAACACGGTATAGCCCGGTTGATAACCCAGCCAATTACCTCCCCACCAGGCTGCACTAACCGCCTGACCGGTAATGTACCATACGTCATTGTAGCAATAATCCTCCGGTACATGACTATGTCCCTGAAGAACTGCTTTTACGTTATGTCGTTCAATAATTTGTCGAAACTTCACGGTGTCTTCAACAACCATGTGGCCAATGGGGTTTCCTTTTGTGTCTCCATTCATTTGGGTGATATGGCAAAACGCAGCAATGTGCGTTACGATCACGGTTGGCATCTTATAATTTTTACCCAGGTCAAAGCGAAGCCACTCAAGTTGTTCTTCACCAAAGGCAGCTTTATAAGAAGGGCCGTGATCGGCTTGCACAGGGTAGATGGAGTCCATCATTACGAAATGCCATCCTTTATAATTAAAGCTGTAAAAACTGTTGGGCATTTTCAGTTTATCCATGATGAGCTTCTTACCAATATCCGGGTCATCAACCGAAACTTTTCTTCGGCTACTCCAACCCAGCACATCATGATTGCCAATTAAATTATAATAGGGTATTTTCAGTTGATCAGAGGCCTTTTTGTACAGATCAATTTGATCAACAAATTCTTCCTTGGCTGTGTAGTTGCCGTCAAAGGCCATGTCACCACCGATCAGAACAAAGTCTGATCCTTTTTCAAACTTATTCACCGCATCAATACAAGCCAGATAGCCTTCGTGCCCTCTCCTTTTTCTACGCACGTGCATATCGGTGAGATGAATAAATGAAAAATTATCCTTTTCAAAAATGGTGCTGGCGCTTGAGTTGGTAAACTTCAATGATCCGATACCTGCGCCTGCAAGCACTAACTTTTTAATAAAACTTCGCCTGTTGTCCATGATAGAAAATTTTTGAATTAACAGAACACTACCCGTTATCTGAAAAAAGAAGAGGCTGAAAATTCAGCCTCTTCTTACCATTCGAGTTTAAGTCAATTACCGATTAATTGCCCTTCCTATTCCGGGAGCAGCGGCACCTGTTCCACCTATTCTTCCCTTGGCATAATACGTATATACTTTGTTGTTTATAAACGTGTTTAATGATGAAGCGCCAGGTAGGGTATAAATCACTGCTGCGGTTGTTTCATTTACAATCTGCACACTGGTGTACTTTCCCACCCTTGGCAAGGCAATAAAGGCCGACATATCTTTAAAGTTTATGTGCTCCGCTAATTTAACAGGCACCGGAACTGGATCTTCAGGAGTTGCCGGAGGCGTCCCTTGCAGTGTGAGCTGATCTGCCAAATTATCGATGAAGCCCGCAAACCGGATGTACGCTTTATCGTCCAGGGGGGTAGTTGATAAATCATCTTCGAAAAGAATGGTCTCATACGTTGAAGTAACTCCCACTAATACTACAGTATACTTTTTTGAAGGATCTATAGATGCATCCAGTTCCGATAGAATTGTTTCCGGAAAGGTATCTGCTGCTGTATAGGTTTCTGGTACAATGGCCGAGAATTTTCCCTCAGAACCACTAACACTAACATAATCAGTAACCGGAAATGAAGCATCAAATTTTACAGTGCCCATGTTAACTGCCCCAGTGCTTACAGTGCTTGGCGCATTTCCCGTAAGCTTTTGCCCATCGAGGAACAAATTCAAGCCAACTGTATCGGATGCGGCATGGATAAATTTAATTTTTGTTGATGATCCATCTGCCATTTGCTTCTCTGGAAAATACTGATGTTCATCACCGCACGAAATCACTGTGATTGATGCGGCAGCAATTAGTATTAATATATAATTTTTCATAATTTTTTTATTCAGGTGTACTAAACCACTGTTCTTTCGTGTGATAGTCCGTAGCGGTTGCTCCAATCGCTTCCAATGCCTTAATGTTCCACACATACTCTGAATTATACCGTGGCCTTGCGCGATAAGCAGGATTTCCATTGTTAAAAGAGAAAAGCGGATTTGGCAGCACGAAGCCTGTATAAATTGCCGCATCATAGTGATAGCGCCTCATATCGACCCAGGTTTCTAGAATACCATGACCATACATGGCAATGTACTTCTGCAGCATGATGTGGCTTAACGTTAGTTCTCCGGTATTTTGAGCCACCGCGGTGCTCGCAAGATATGCATCCCTATTCGCAGCCGAAACTGTCACATAATCCATGTGCGCTCTGATGCCATTTTGATACGCGGCTAGCGCAGTTGTTAAGTCGTTCTTAATAAATGCTGCTTCCGCTTTTATAAACTGCATTTCGGCATACGTAAAAATTGGTACCGAAACATTATCCCGATAAATGTACTTGCCATAAAGCGGAACAATTCCTGTTGGCCCTGAGGTAGTAGCACCAGCACCGTTTACAGCTCCTCTGTACACTCCATCCGTTGAAGGTTGAAACATTAAAGCTAGTCGCGGATCGGTCACTCCCGTAAATACAACTCCATTCAACAGGTTAATAGAAAACAGGGACTGCCTGTAATTTGCAAGATTAGCTCTTAACGGACCATAAAAATTTGCATTATCGGCACTTGTTCCTAAGTGCGGCACATTAAAGTTATCGCTATTGTCGGCCATGGCCAGGTCCACAAATCCTATAACTTCATCCGGATCGTAAGATGATTTGTTACTCAAATGATGGGCATTTCTGGCTAAAATCGCATACACAAATTTCTTCCACTTATCACGATTACCAGCATATACCAAATCTCCTTTCACCAAGGTATTTGATGCATCATCCATATTCAGGTAGTCAAGTGCCAGGTTACATAACCGAACGACTTCCGCATAGATCTTATCCTGTGTATCATAATCAAACACATATCG
The DNA here is from genome assembly GCA_020854215.1 of Chitinophagaceae bacterium. GTDB lineage: Bacteria > Bacteroidota > Bacteroidia > Chitinophagales > Chitinophagaceae > Agriterribacter. Next base: position 3,324 of record JADZFY010000438.1, read on the forward strand.
GTTCGGTTCCCAGGCTTGGCTCAAAATCATCTCCCCATATACATCGGTAGAAGTTTGCCAACTCCACGCCCGGATCGCATAGGCAACACCGATATACCAATTCTTATTATTAGCTTCAGCGTCAGCAATAATTAGATCAATGTTTTTTCCAATTGCCCAATAATGCTGCCTCCACTTTTCACCGATAGCATCGCTACCGGCATAATAACCATGTAAGTCTTCAGTAACATTCGCCACCGTTCGTGCCCAATTTTGCACGTAACTTCCAAAA
>JADZFY010000439.1 GCA_020854215.1 Chitinophagaceae bacterium
ACCATCTCTGTAAGCACAGCCGGTACTTATTCGGTAACGGTAACCTATAATGGATGCAGTGCATCAGATTCTAAAGTAATCACCGTAACAGCTCCGCCCACCGTGAACCTCGGACCGGATGCCGCAATCTGTTCGGGCAGCAGTACAACGCTTGATGCGGGTAACCCCGGTGCCGGTGCTACCTATAGCTGGAGCACAGGAGCAAGCACACGTACCATCTCTGTAAGCACAGCCGGTACTTATTCGGTAACGGTAACCTATAATGGATGCAGTGCATCAGATTCTAAAGTAATCACCGTAACTGCACCGCCCACGGTGAACCTCGGACCGGATGCAGCAATCTGTTCGGGCAGCAGCACAACGCTGGATGCCGGTAATCCTGGTGCCGGTGCTATCTATAGCTGGAGCACAGGAGCTACTTCTCAAACCATCTCTGTAAGCACAGCCGGTACTTATTCGGTAACGGTAACCTATAATGGATGCAGTGCATCGGATTCTAAAGTAATCAGCGTGAACGCTTCCGGATTGGTTGTGGATTTAGGCCCGGATAAAAGTATGTGCGCAGGAGGAACGTTAATGTTAGATGCAGGTATTACTGGCGTTACCTATAAATGGGGCAGCACTTATAGTCCTGTGTATGCGTCCATGACAAGCAAAACGGTCATTGCTTTAGGTGTTGGCAAGTATTGGGTAACCGTAACTAACGGCGGATGTTCTGCAACCGACACGATTGTGATTTCGGAAAAACCGAAGGTTGCACCAAAGTTTGGCTATTCGCAAACCGGTAGCTGTAGTCCAATTGTAGTAAGCTTCACCGATTCCACTACAGCCTGTACAAGCATAAGCAACTATGAATGGAATTTTGGTGACGGTAGTGCTATTCTAACCGGCAGCCCGGATCCTTCCTTAAAGAATCCCGTCCATACCTATGCACAGCCGGGCATTTATCATGTAACATTAAAAGTTACAATTACCGGTGAGACGAAAACTTACGAGGAGGATGTAATCGTATCCGGAACAGGAATACCGGTTAACCTGGGTAATGATACAGCAATTTGTGCAGGTAATACCATTATACTGGATGCCGGCAGCCACTCCGGAGCTACATACGAATGGATGCCCAACGGAGAAACAACACAAAGTATTTCCGTGAGCGATCCGGGTACTTATATCGTAACGGTTACAAAAGACGGATGTAAAACAATTGATGCAATCCAGGTGAATGTAGTACCTGCTCTTACGGTAGATTTGGGTAATGATACCACAATATGTCCGGGTAACCCTGTAATTCTGGATGCCGGCAACCCCGGCGCCACCTATCTTTGGAGCACAGGAGAAACAACCCAAACCATTACTGCAAATTCTGCAGGTACATATAGTGTAACAGTAAGCAGAGGAGGATGTTCGGGCAGCGGTTCAATCAATATCAATGTCAATTCAACACTTCCTGTAACATTAGGTAATGACACGACCATCTGTGCAGGCAGCACTATAACATTTGATGCCGGCTATCCCGGAGCAACATTTGTTTGGAGCAATGCTGCAACAACACAAAGCATCACTGTAACCGATGCCGGAGTATATAAAGTAACCGTGAACAGCAACGGATGTGTAGGTGAAGCAGAAGTGGAATTGACACTGATGCCTGCTGCTACACCGGTGAATCTGGGTAATGATACCACCATTTGCTTTGGAAATATGATAACCCTTGATGCGGGTAATCCGGGTGCTACCTATATCTGGAGTACGGGTGAAACCACTCAATTGATATCCCCCACAGTATCGGGTGTTTATAGTGTAACCGTTTCGCGTTGCGGTATAACTGAAAAAGATAGTATAGACGTAGTGATTGCTAATCTTCCTACGCCGTCAATTTCCCAGTCGGGCAATGAATTAGTGGCAACCGATGCTGAGAATTATCAGTGGTATAAAAACGGAGTGCTTATCCCGGGGGCAAATGCCAAAAAGTATAAGCCTCGTGGATATGGAAGATACAAAATAGCCGTAACCAGTGTTGCTACGGGATGCTACGGAGAATCAACAGAATACTTCTTTGTGCCTGAGGGACAAATATATATAGGTGATATTAAAATAAAAATTTCACCTAATCCGGGGAACGGCCGTGCCAAACTGATATTCTCCAAAATACCTCCTAAACCAATTAAGGTTACGATTTATGACAGGGTGGGTAGAAGAATATTAGTTACCACGATGAACAATACGGTGAATGATATTGATCTGATGGCCTATGCAAAAGGAGAATATTTTGTGGAATGTATATTAGACGATAAAAGAACCATAATACCGCTTGTAACCCAGTAACTTCTTTCCGGAAGTTGATAGACAACCCCGCCATCCGGCGCAGTAAAAACTGCACGGATGGTTTTTTTATGCACAAAAGACGGGTGAAGTTTGTATTATTTAGTATATTTAATCAGTACTATCCGATCCCATTGGCAAAAGCACAATTCATTTATTTCTTCACTTTAAAATTGTACGCCCATGGTTACCACAGACATCGCACAGATCTCCGAAGAATGTAATGCCTGGCGGGAGGCTTTACGTTCTCAACGCGAAGAATTCACCCGCATGAAAAGTGAGTTGCAACAGGCGGCTGCTCATATTACCAGTAAAGAAGCCCTTAAAGATGTAGAACATTATGAAAATCAGTTCGACATTCAATTGGCTAATATTCACGACCTGAAGCAATCTATCAAGTCGCATAACAAAATGCCGGCGCTTCAAGCCACGGAGAATGACCATTCGGCTGCCGATTTTATAACCTCCGGATATAAGAAATTAGCTGCAGAATATCAACAACTCCGACAAACATTGCACGAAATCAAAAGTGATTTCCAGCGCTTTCTGGTAAACTATACCTGAAATCTTTCCTAATGGTCATTTATTCGTCAGCAGAAGTTTCCATTCTTCTGGACTGTGGTGCATCTTTTTGTCATTATAACATCGTTCCTGCTTTTTTCACCCTTTAAACCAAAAACAATATGGCCGCCGAATTTGATACTTCTCATGTAAAAAACATAGTTCTGCTCGGGCATGCAGGCGCCGGAAAAACAACGCTGGCGGAGTGCTTCCTTTATGAAGCCGGACTAATCTCCAGGCGGGGGTCCATCGGTGAAAAAAACACAACCGGGGACTACCACGAGTTGGAGCAGGAAAGGGGAAATTCTATTTTTTCCAAATTGATGCACACCAGGTGGCGCGGCTATAAAATTAATATCATAGATACACCGGGATATGACGATTTTGTGGGGGAGGTTCTTTCCGCTTTGCGGGTTGCAGATACGGGCATCATGCTGTTAAATGCGGCAATGGGTGTGGAAGTAAGTACCGATGTAATATGGCAGTATACCGAAAAATTTAAAACCCCGATGATTTTTGCTGTTAACCATCTGGACCATGATAAAGCAGATTTTGAAAATACCGTCAGGGAAGCTAAACAGCACTTTGGAAATAATGTAACGGTCATTCAATATCCCCTGGAGCAGGGGGAAGGGTTTCATAGTATTATTGATGTGTTACGGATGACGATGTATGTATTCAAAGATGTCGGCGGGAAGCCCGAAAAAATGCCTGTTCCCGCGGAAGAGAAAGAAAGAGCGGACCAGTTGCACAAGGAATTGGTTGAAGCCGTTGCCGGTAATGATGAAACGCTTATGGAAAAATATTTTGAGAAAGGAGAACTGGATGAGGATGAGATAAAAGAAGGTATGAAAAAGGCAATGATCAATCATGATCTTTTTCCGTTGTTTTGCCTTTCCGCCGCACGCAATATGGGAAGCGGGCGCCTGATGGGGTTTATAGATAATGTTTGTCCGGGTGCCCACGAAATGCCGGCCCAGGTATCGGTGAACGGGGAAACGATTTACTGCGATGCCGAAAAGCCTGTTTGCGCTTTTGTATTTAAAGCCATTTCTGAACCCCATGTAGGCGAATTGTCATTTCTGAAAGTGTACTCAGGTACGCTTAAAGCGGGTAGTGACCTTACGAATGAAACAACCGGTGTAACCGAAAAACTTAACCAGTTGTTTGTAATGGAAGGAAATAAACGTATTAATGTGAGTGAGCTGAGTGCCGGCGATATAGGGGCAACACTCAAACTCAAAAACACGCATGTTAATAATACCCTGCACGAAAAAAGCGTCAACTATGCGTTGGCACCCATTGAGTTTCCGCCACCTAATATGAGTATTGCGGTAAGAACGGTAAAAAAAGGAGAAGAAGAAAAGTTGTCGGCGGCTTTGCACCAGTTGCGTGAAGAAGATCCAACGCTGATCGTTAAAGTGTCTTCTGAGCTAAAGCAAACCATCATTCACTGTCAGGGCGATATGCACCTTTCAGTAATTAAATGGAAGTTGCAAAATCAGCATAAAGTAGACGTGTTGTTTGAGGCGCCACGGATCCCTTACCGGGAAACGATAAGAACAGCGGCCGAAGCCGTTTACCGGCATAAGAAGCAGTCGGGCGGTGCAGGACAGTTTGGTGAAGTGCACATGAGAATAGAACCATGGTATGAAGGCATACCCGAACCCGCCGGGTTGAATGTGAGGGGCCGTGATACACATGAACTCCCCTGGGGTGGCAAACTGGTATTTTACAACTGCATTGTGGGTGGTGCAATTGACCTGCGCTTTTTGCCCTCCATTTTAAAAGGGGTAATGGAAAAAATGCAGGAGGGACCTTTAACGGGCTCTTATGTTCGGGATATCCGCGTAGCTGTGTTTGACGGCAGGATGCACCCGGTAGACAGTAACGATATCTCATTTAAGATTGCAGGGCTAATGGCCTTTAAAAATGCTTTTCAACAGGCAGCTCCCCAACTGCTGGAACCGATCTACATGCTGGACGTATTGTGTCCGGAAGCCATAACCGGTGCGGTAATGGGTGATCTGCAATCGCGCAGGGCACTGGTCGAGGGTATTGATGCAGAGAGAAATTTTACAAGAATTATTGCCAAAGTTCCGTTAGCTGAAATGAATGATTATTCTTCATCTTTGCGATCCTTAACCCAGGGGAGGGCAAGGTTTAGCATGCAGTTTCATGAATATGCTGTTGTTCCTTTTGAAATACAACGCAAGTTGACCGAGCAATACAGTAAGACGGCTAAAGAAGAATTGGTAGGATAGGGAAGCGGTGCCGTTGGTTTGTTTCCCCTTTTTAGTTCCTTGCAATTTGAAACGTTACTGGTTGCCTTCTATATGCTGTTACTTTATGCCCGTTCTGCATGGCTGGTATCCATTTGGGACCGTTTTTAAGCGCATCCACTACCGTTCTTGACAAAAGTGTACCCTGCATAGTAACAGCTTCCACTTCACTGAGATTGCCTTTAGTATCAACTATAAATTGTACCACACAGGTACCGGTTTTACCTTCGTCCTGCAATGAATCAATTGCTCTACTAATGGCGGCGGATATAAATTTTCGCCATGCGGTTTCGCCACCCGGAAATTGGGCTTCTGTTTCTACTTTTAGAAATATTTTGTCATGATCAGGTGTGATCACCTGCTTTCCAATAGGCACTGTTTTCTTTGTGGTTATCTCTATTATGCCATGCTTAGCTTTTATTCCGTATTTATCAATTGCTGCCTTATCCTTTAAAACATTTATGGTTTCAATATCTTCGGGAAAAATCTTTTCCATATCCTTTTTAGAAATTTCAGCTCCATTAAGAAAATATAAAACGGAATCATTTACACCCTGCAGCCGAATTGTGCTTTTTACAGGTGGAAGCACAATCCCTCTAGTTTGTGCTTCAGCCCTCGTAATTTTTTCCACTTTTTTATCGGAGTAAATTATAATCAAATCACCATCTTCAGTAGCATCTACCGATTTTATTGTACGGGGTATGGTATCAGATAGAAAATAAGGTCTTTCCCCTGTTTTTTGTATAACGACAACTCCGTTCTTAGCTTTATCACCAAATCGCTTTAAGGCCGTTGGATTGTTTTTGGGATAAACTATCGCTGAGCTTGAAGAAGGCAGGGTGCCCTTTGTGCTTGATAACGCTGTTTCTTTCCCATCTTTTATTATAAGTGGTGCCGGTTCATTTTCATCCCAATTATCTATAAGTACTTCAGCCGATTGCATAAACACCGCACTTGTATCGGGCTTATCGGAAACAGGACTTGGACTAAGCATGCGCTGTACCGGAGGAATCCTTCCACTTTTACGTTCATTAACTTTTGCAAACCGCTCGATAGCCGTTAAAATATCCCGTGCAATTTTTTCCTGTTTTTCGTCACTGGTAATGAATGCCAGATCATCCCTGTTGCTCATGTAGCCACATTCTACCAGCAAAGAGGGATAATTAACGGATGGGGCATCCAATACCCACAGCCCTTTTCCAACTCTTTGTTTCATTTGAGGTGTTTTTCCATAGGTACTTTCAATTTCCTGAGCAAGCAGACTACCAAACAATTGCGCCTGTTTGGTGTATGCCGTTTGGTTTCGGGAGAGATAAATCTCAAAACCTGATGTATTTTTCTCATTCTTTTTTGAGTTTTCCCAGCCTACGTGCAACGAAATAAATAAATCCGGTTTTTGTTGTACCGCAAAATCAACCTTATCCCGGACAGACTGGGTAATATCCCTGTCTCTTGAAAGAATAATCTTTATGCCTTTATTCTTGTTCAGCGCTTTAATTTTCTTCGACAATGAAAGTGTAATATTCTTTTCCCTGATTCCATTATTGCTAAGGGCTCCCCCGTCATCTCCACCATGCCCCGCGTCTATAACCACCGTAACAGGTGTTTCCAATTGAGTGATGGGTGTATCATTGTGGTTCGGCAGTAATTGTTTCGTCTTTACCGTAAACGCTACGAAAATAAAAGTCAGCAACGGCAGGGCCAGTATGCGGCTGAAATAATTGATGCGTGGATTGTTCAGTTTGGTTAACATGTACAAACGTCTTTTTATGGATGATGAAAAAAAGCTGCTGGTGAGTCCGAATGTTTGCTGAGGGTAGGCGGCGTGCAGTATCATGGCAGCAAATGCACCGGTGTCACTATCTTTTATAGCCTCGCTGTCGGCAATGAATTCGTGGATCATATTTATCTCCCGTTGTATAAGCCAGAAAAAAGGATTGCACCAGCATACAACAAGCACAATGTTGATAAACAGCCGGTCGGCGCTATGCTTTTCCGTTACGTGTACCATTTCATGGGTAAATATTTTTTTTCCTGTTGCTGAATGCATGTCAATGCTGCGGTTCCAGAAAATATAGCTAAAAAATGAAAAAGGTGTTCCTTTTGCTTCCGTTTGTACCAGTTTAATCTGCTGTATCCTTTGTGTGGGGTTGCGTCGGCGGAGGCGGTTAAGTTTTACCAGGGTATGCAGCAAAAGCAGGAATAAAAAAACAGACACTGCGGCATAGATGCCCGTGGCTACCTGTTCGCCACTAATGGGTAAGCTGCCACTGCGACTGGCTTCGTACACGTATTCGTCGCCTGTTGTTACCACGTTTAATAGTTTGATGATTTGCCCGTCATCTGCTGCAGGACGGTGCCACACATTAATTTTAATGAGTGGAAGGGTCAAACTGATGACTACGGCACTCAGGAGGTAAAATCGGTTCCAGCGGTGGAAATTTTTATTGTGAAGCGCTATCCGGTAGTAGCCAAGGAGGATACCGGAGCAAATAATGACTTTTAAAATATAATAAGCAATGGCGATCATCGGTTTTAGTTTTTGGCTGTGAGTGGTTCAGCTTATTTGCCCTGTTTTTTAAGTTCTTTCAACAGCCGCTCCAGGTCTTCCACACTCAAACTGTTTTCCTTTACCATAAATGAAACCACATTGCTGAATGAACCTTCAAAATAGCTTTTCACCATGCTTTTCATCGTGGCTTTAGAATAGGCTTCTTTACTGATGAGCGGATAGTATCGGTGCATTCGGCCAAAGAGTTCAATGTCAACAAACGCTTTTTCAATGAGTATTTTTAAAATAGTGGCTACGGTATTCTGATGCGGCTTTGGAGCCGGCATCGCCTCTACGAGCTCACGTAAAAAGGCTTTGTTCAGTTTCCATAATACCTGCATGATCTGCTCTTCCGCTTTGGTAAGATTCTTGTTGATGCTCATGTTTTCTTCTTATTCTGCTTACAAAGATAAACTAATTATTTAGTTGTACAACTATTTTTTTAGTTTAACACAAAAAAATGAGTTTTACCCCACATCTTAGCGTAAAGAATCCGTTCTTTGCAAAAATGCAGTAAAACGTAATTTTGAATTTTGAGCTTTGAATTATGGCGGATACCATTGTAGAACTTACACACGCGAATATTTATCAGGGAAACTCTCTCATTTTACAGGATGTGAATATCCGCGTCCATAAAGGGGAGTTTGTGTACCTGGTAGGTAAAACGGGCTCCGGTAAATCGAGCCTGTTAAAAACGCTGTATGGCGATTTAAAACTGAAGGAAGGGGAAGGTATGGTTGTGGGACATAAATTGAGGGATATGGATTGGAAAAAAATACCTTTTTTAAGAAGGAATTTGGGTATCGTGTTCCAGGATTTTCAGTTGCTTACCGACAGAAACGTGCATGATAACCTGAAGTTTGTGTTGCGTGCTACCGGGTGGAAAGATGAAAAGCTTATTGAAGAAAAGATACATGATGTGCTGGATAAAGTAGGATTGAAAACCAAAGGCTTTAAATTTCCTTTTGAGCTGTCCGGCGGCGAACAGCAACGTGTGGATGTTGCCCGGGCTTTGCTGAATTCACCCAAGCTCATTTTGGCAGATGAACCAACCGGCAATCTGGATCCCGAAACATCCGACGAAATCATGCAGTTACTTTTTCATATTTCAAGAGACTATGGAACGGCAATAGTTATGGCAACCCATGACTACCGGGTAATTGGAAAATTTCCTGCCAGGACTATGCGTACTGAAAAAGGCCGGGTGATTGATAACGCTGCAATCAATATTTAACTTCCAACAGGTTGCTTTGCTTCCGGTGAATCTGTAAAGCCATGGGCTTTGTGAATCCGGCAATTGACTTTTTTGCACTTATTGGGTCAAGGCTCATTGATCTGCCTTCCAGGCATTACTAAGGAACTGAAGCCAGTTTTTATGGAAAATGCAC
>JADZFY010000440.1 GCA_020854215.1 Chitinophagaceae bacterium
GTGATAAATTTAAACCTAATGATACTAATATAATGATACCGACTCGTCCAGACTGCTATATCAATCAGAAAACCGAACTCGCCGACCCAAATAAAAGGAGGTTTAAAGTTTTAGCAAAACTGGTTTCATTTGAAGGTGGAGACAAAATTCATTTCGCAAGATTCAAAGTCTTAAAGAATTTATCCCAAAACCCGCTTCTGCATGATACCATAACTGTGGGATACTATAATTATAAACAGCCTGATAATCATATTGACGACGTGCTTTTAACTTTTCAGGAATATGACGGACAGGGATCAACGAAAAGTTTTTTTATTTGTCCGAACTATGACGGGAAAAAGTACATTCAACCCGCAAATATTGAGTTTGTTAACATTGGCAACTGGAAAGGTTGTGACCCCCTGAAAGGAAACTGTAAAACCTTGATTTTTACAAGAGCCAAAAATAAAAACAATTGGTTCCTGATGGTTACCGGTGATAATTCAGAAACAGCAGTAACCGTTTCGTTAAAGAACTCCATAAAAGCGTTATCCCTAAATCATGATTGTTGGCCGGCATGTATTGAATTAACAAATTTAAATGATGGCGTTTATGATGCAACGGTTCTATCTGCCGGGACTGGTGGAACGGTAATATTCAAAATCGCAACAGCAAAAAGATAGCAGGACAATAGTTCAACTTCGGAGTATTCGGTAAATAGTTAATCTATATTCACTTTCCGTTTTGAAAAGGCGATAGTTACAACATCAATACATTGCGCCTAATACAGATGACAGGATAGGAAAACAGAAGAAGCCTATTTATTATAGGGGAAAATGAGGTTCTGAAAGTTGGAAATTTCCGGGAGAATTCTCGTAAAGCCTTTTTCTGCTGAGATTATTGTTATGGACGCGAAGATCCGCATGCCTCGCAATCGTTATTGGCACTTCTTCAATAACAGGTATTGGGCAATACCGGCACGTGTGCAACAAATAGCAGTCAAATACGCTCCGGCCTTTTATAAAACAATTCCCCGCTATTCTTCGATTCCTGCATGGCTGTTATAACCGAGGGCAGAGGCGCCACAAAAATATTGGGATAATCTTCTTCGCCCAATTCGATGCGTATCGGGTAGGCTAATTGTTCTTTATCAGTAGAAAACTGTGAATTAACTCCGGGTTTGTTCCCTCTCGGATCAACACGAAACCATCCCTCCTCTTCAAGATACACGGCATTCAAACCATGCAGGGCATAGCCCGATTCCACTGTTCCCTTGCGTAGTACCCGCTGGTAACAAAATCCTGCGGGAATATCCATACCACGCAACAACGCGGCCAGCAGATGTGCTTTGGCAAAACAGATGCCTTCCTTGTTGCATAAAACATCTTCGGCGTTGATGGTAACTGCCGGGTTTTGCGTGTCGAAAGAATGTGCTATTTCGTCACGTGCTGTTTCGAAGGCCAGCTTTGCTTTTTCCCGTTTTGTTGTTGCACGGGATGCGATGGTATTAATTTTTTCCTGAATCGCCGGTGTATGAAATTGAATAACCGGCGGTAATTCGCCGAGATAGTCCTTTATGTTTTCTGATTCCGGTTGTAGTTTCATGAGGAAATCATTTATGAAGGTAAAAAAGGAATGGGTTATGAACTTAGTGTGCTAACAGTACTGTCTGAACTGCCCGACCTTCTTTTTTGAATGATCATTGAAGAAGCAATGGCGACAACCAGCGTGATAATCGTTCTGAAAGTCATGGCAAAAACGGTTTTTCTTTCATAGATTCTGCCGTTTAGGATGTGTATGGCAAAAGCGATAAAGGTGATTGCCAAAAGAAAGAAAGCGGCAAACAGAAGTTTTGAAGTCCATCTTTTTTGGTTCACCAAACCATAAGCAGCAAAAAGATAAAAGAATCCGCAGATCCAGTTTGCCCAAACTACAAACAATACATAGTTGCCTTCAATAGCTCTGATGCCAAACAGATCGAATATAACTGAACCACCCATAAAAACGGTGAGCAATCCAAACAGCGCTAAAAAAGCAGCAATGATGAATACCTTATATCTTTTCATGATCCAGGTTTTGTTTTCAGTTACAGCAAAGGTATTGAAATGCATCCAGTCAGTACTTCTGTCACCAACGATACGATATACCGGAAAAATTAAATGCGCAGTGGATTTTGCGTTTTGAACTTAGGTGGAGGAGCATTCGTTAGCAACCAGGGATCATATTCACTGGTACGCGTTGCTGATATTACTTTAGCAATTTCATACTTTTCATCCAAAATATACACCTGCCAAACCATTCGTCAAAGGGTGGAACTTTTAAAAAGCCATGCTCTCCTTTGGGGTAGATAAACAATCCTGCCGGAACACCATTGCGGTGAAGTGCATTAAAAAATTCCAGGCTATTGGCAACAGGCACCATCGAGTCATCTTCGGCATGAATGAGGAAGGCCGGAGGAGTATGCTTGTCCACCTGAAACTCATTCGAAAAAAGATGAACCTGCTCAGGCTTTGGATGATCACCCAATAAATTCTTTCTTGTGCCTCCGTGCCCCATACTGTCCGTTAAGCTGATTACAGGATATACCAGCAACATAAAATCCGGACGAAGGTTCAGGTTTTGGAGGTTTGCAACCAGTGCATCACGATAATGGGTACCCGCTGTTGCTGCAAGATGCCCACCGGCAGAAAAACCCATAATACCCACTTTGTGCGGATCAACCTGCCATTGTGTTGCATTTTCCCGCACCAGTTGAATAGCGCGTTGTGCGTCCTGCAAGGGGCCGATGGCTTTATCCTTCATCGTTTTGTCAGAAGGTAACCTGTATTTCAAAACAAATGCAGCCACACCCAGTTCGTTGAACTTCCTGGCGATATCGCTTCCTTCTCTTTTACTAACCTGTACGCCGTAACCGCCTCCGGGGCAGATAATCACTGCCGTGCCATTCGCCTTTTCTTTCTCCGGCAAAAACACCGTTAAAGCAGGAACGGAAACTTTAGAAATGACTCTTTCCCCATCGTCGGCAATTCTGATGATTTCTTCATTTGGCGCGCCGGTTGAATTGGGAATGGCACCTGTGTATAAAGGAATTTCCTGTTGGGCAAATGCAAAACTGCCGGTAAGCAGCACGATCATTAAAAACAAAAGTGACCTGGACTGGGTTGAAATATGTGCTATCATCCGGCAATGTTAATGCAATTTGATAAATCAGTTGATAGTTACACTTGTTTTTAAATTATTGTATCCCGTTGTTCCATCCCAAAGTCCATCGTTTGCCAGCCGGATAGCATATTCAGGTTTGTTGCCAATGCTTTGATACTGATCCGGGAGGTAAAGAAATAAATCATACTTACCGGCAGGCATATTTTCGTCTGTTAAAATCCGTTCCTCAATCGTAATGTTGCCGGTAAACCATTTCTGAACATTTGATTGCAGATCGTACACATATTCTTCCGCATCTTTCTTAAAGACAAGCTTTGCTGTTCGGGGATTGAAAGGTGATGCATAACCAACGTTCTTTACATTAATGATTACGGGTAACTGCATCCCTGCTTTTACCGGTTGCTTTGGAAATATTGAATTGACGAGCACAAGCCGGTAACCCAGGTTTTTTTTTATTTCTTCCATACATCCACCGCTTACCCATAAATTGTTTACCTGGTTGTTGTAGGCTGAATTCAAATAACTGTAATGCATCCGGTTCAGTTCTGTTTGTATCATACCGGCATTTTCGCAATTGTTTTCCGGACTGTAAGCATCATCGCAGGTTTCTCCGCCTACCGCCACATAGCGATTGTCGTTTTCACTAAAGGATCTTAATGATGCAGTAGCGCCACCTCTGTCTGAAGATGAATTTCCATAATCGGCATAAGTACCTACATCATCGGGGCCGGAAATAAAACAGTCGTTATGCAGTCCGATCCTGGCTTTATCTGTTTTTGAAAATGCTTCAGCGTCAGACAGTGGCTCCGCATCTGTTGGTGCATTCACTCCGTAAACGAATCTTTGCTTAAACTGCGGATATCGTATTTGCACCATCCGGTCGGCAGGCAATGCGTTCAGCAACGCCTCTAATACTTCAGAGCGGTCATTCCAGTTTTCATCAAGCAGCTTGCCCTGACCGTTAGATGATGCATCACCAAAATAATCGGTGTAATAATTTTCGCCCCAAATACCTATAAATCCCATCTGCAAAACAGCTATCACATCAGCATTTTCCTGCAAAACAGGTTTTAACTGACTGATGTGATTGAGTACAATCTCCTTTGGTGCATCACCGTACAGAGGGCAAACAAAACTTTCAGGACAATTGCCTGCATGGGTAGTGTTGGTGTATGCAAACCTTGGAATCAATTTTACTCCCGCACTTCGTGCTATAGAAAAATCATTCGTAATTTTTTCTAACAGTTCAGCCGACAGCGGCTTATCCGTAAATCCCTTTAATATAAAATACCTGAATGTTAGGGTGCTGTATATTTTATAGTTGCCATCACTTGCCTGCTGCAGCTCACGTTGCTGTTTCAGTTCATTTACATCAAGCGGCGTATAATCGTCCGCACTGGTTTCAGAATA
>JADZFY010000441.1 GCA_020854215.1 Chitinophagaceae bacterium
GTGAAAAAACAGAATCCATTATTGAAGGGAAAGACTACCCGTTTAGTTTACCACAACTGATGAAGGATATTATGCGGGGGATAAGGCTGGCGCTGCGCAATGTATTATGGCAAACGGTATATACTATTACCCTGCTGATCATATCTTTTGTTCCAATTGTTGGATGGATAACTCCGTTGGTGGTGCTGTTAATTGAGTGCTACTATTACGGATTCTCCATGCTTGACTACAGTTGCGAGCGGCAGCATTTGTCTGCCGGTCAAAGTATAGAATTTATTGGTAAGCATAAGGGTTTGGCAATAGGAAACGGGCTCGTATTTTACCTTATGCACGGACTGATTGGAATTGGCTGGGTGCTGGCCCCTGCCTATGCAGTAATTGCGGCAACATTAAGTTTATACCAACCCCGAGACGGCAAATAAAGATGAGCAGCATGCAACGTTTGGTATTTAACGCATTTAAAACTATTGGCTATTATGTCTGCCGATAACAATGTCATTGTGTATTTGATTCCCACAGTGTTAGACGAGCAGGGGCTTAACGCTCTGCCCGCTTATATTACAGATGCAGTTAAAGCCTGCAGGGTTTTTTTTGTGGAGAATGAGAAAACCGCAAGGCGATTTTTGAAACGAATATGGAAGGAAATGGTGATTGATGATTATGAGTGGCACGAGATCCATAAAGCGGAGGAAGCCGGGCGTTCGGTATTTTTAGAAGCACTGAAAAAAAATAAAACCATTGGCATAATCAGCGAAGCCGGTTGCCCCGGTATAGCCGATCCCGGACAGCTATTAGTAGAAGCCGCCCAGTCTGCTGGTGCACAGGTTAAACCTTTGGTGGGGCCCAATTCTATTATTTTAGCTTTAATGGCCAGCGGAATGAATGGACAACATTTTCGTTTTGTTGGCTATTTACCTATTGAACAACCGGCACGGATAAAAGCGATAAAATCATTAGAGCAGGAAGCAATGACCCGGCGTTGTACCCAAATTTTTATTGAAACGCCCTATCGAAATAATCAAATGCTGGATACACTCATTAAAACATGTAATCCCATAACCCGGCTTTGTGTGGCTGCTTCACTTACATCACCGGAAGAATACATTAAAACGCGTAGTATATCGGAATGGAAAAAAGAAAAGCCCGACCTGCATAAAAAGCCGGCCATATTTCTGATTGGATAAAATGTTCCAGCCCGCCAGAAAAGAAATGATTATCGGCTGCAACACAGAAATGAGGCGGCGTGTGCGTCATTGAACGATTTGGCACATGGCAATTTTTTAACGGACAATATTACCATTGCGTGGGTCTTTCATGGCCACAATACTGTCCACCACATACCGGCTGAATCCCCGCCAGGGAAGGGCCCCTTTATACTCTTTGTAATACAGGTCGAATACCATACCCGAGTTAGCCATTAGTGTTTTGGCTACGTTTTCATTGGTTACTGAAAACTCGAAGTCGTAAGACTGAATGGTATTGGGCGAAAGGGAGCGGATACCGGTTTGTATAAGCTTCCCTTCGTAGGTCTTGAATATATACCCTTTCTTAACGCAGTAGTTTAGCTCCCCCGATTTCACACCTTCTCCTAAAACAAAATAGTATCGTATATAAATAAACACAGCCAGTGTGGCAATAATCAACAACAAAACAATGCGAAGGAATTTTTTCATACCTGGTTTTTAACGTAACAATTTAGTAAATGTAGCAGAATAAATTGCATTCCTCCCGGGTGCTTTTCAAAATGTTGTAAGTGTGTGCAATTCGTGAGCGGTGAGGACATCGCCCACGGCAGATGAAAAACAACCGGACGTAATAACAATAAAATTCACAGGAACGGTAGACGCATAGCAAATCAGAATGGTTAACTTCGTTTATCCTTTACCATAAAATATCTTCATGAATATTGGAATTGTATGCTATCCCACATTTGGTGGCAGCGGTGTTTTAGCTACAGAGCTGGGTATGGCGCTTGCAGATAAGGATTATAATGTACACTTTATTACCTACCGTCAACCCGCACGCTTAACCGGGTTCCGGGCCAACATATTCTACCATGAGGTAAGAGTACCCACTTATCCGTTGTTCGACTATCCGCCTTATGAATCCGCTTTAGCCAGCACATTGGTTGACGTGGTAAAAAACAACAACCTCGATCTTCTTCACGTACACTATGCGATTCCACACGCATCCTCAGCGTATATGGCCAGGCAAATTTTGCTGAAAGAAAATAAGTATGTTCCAATCATAACTACCCTTCACGGTACAGATATCACACTGGTAGGCCGCGACAAAACCTATGCGCCGGTGGTAGCTTTTTCCATCAACCAAAGCGACGCCATCACTGCTGTATCTGAAAATCTGAAAGAAGAAACCTATCGCTCTTTTCAAATTGAAAAAGATATCGAAGTCATTTACAATTTTGTGGATGTAAAGCGCTTCAGCAAGAAACCTATAGATGCTTTTCGTAAGGTTATTGCCCCCGATCATGAACGCATCGTATTACATGCATCGAACTTCAGGAAGATAAAACGGATCGGTGATGTTATCCAGATATTCAAAAAACTTAATGAAGCCATTCCTTCAAAGTTATTACTGGTAGGCGACGGGCCGGAAAGGCCCATGGCGGAAGCCTTGTGCAGAGACCTGAATTTATGTGATGATATCCGGTTTGTGGGCAAGCAGCAGGAAATGGAAGATATATTTGCAATTACCGATTTGTTCTTGCTTCCGTCCGAGTATGAAAGTTTTGGATTGTCGGCACTGGAAGCAATGGCGGGAGGAGCTCCGGTGGTATCTACCAATGTAGGCGGTTTGCCTGAAGTTATCACGCAGGGTGAAAATGGCTTTATGGCTAACGTTGGAGACACCGACCAGATGGCCCGCTATGCCATTGATATACTTAAGAATGAGAACAGCTTTAAGAAATTTAAGGCAAATGCCAAACACCGCGCATCCACCTTTGACATTACACGAATTGTACCTCAATATGAAAATTTGTATGCAAGGTTGTATGATGGGTTTTGCAGGGAAAAATGTAAAGAACAGGTGGTTATGAAATAACCGCGCAGCACTGGAACCTGATTATGCACTTAAGCAGCACCATGACGATTATTGATACCCATTGCCACTTATACGCCGAAGAGTTTGAGTCGGATATTGACCAGGTGATTGCCGCCGCGCAGCAAGAAGGAATTCAAAAATTTTTTCTTCCGAATATTGACACTTTATCCATAGCGAACTTACTTCAACTGGAAGCAAGGTATCCGGAAACATGTATCGCCATGATGGGGTTACATCCCTGTTCGGTTAAAGCTAATTATAAAGATGAGTTACAGGTAATTGAAAGCTGGTTTCAAAAAAGGAGTTTTGCGGCTGTAGGAGAAATTGGGCTTGATTTTTATTGGGACCGGAGTTTTGAAGCAAAACAATATGAAGCGTTTCGGCAACAAATTGCCCTGGCACTGCAGTATCACGTACCCATCGTAATTCACAGTAGGGAGGCGATGCAACAATGTATTGATACCGTTGCAGCGTATGCGGGCAGTGGGTTAAAAGGAATATTCCATTGCTTCGGCGGCAGCCTCCAGGAAGCCGAACAGATTATTTCGCTCGGATTTTTTCTGGGTATAGGCGGGGTGCTTACCTACAAAAAATCTACATTACCAGAGGTTCTGCAGCATATAAGTCTCGATCATGTGGTGCTGGAAACGGATTCGCCCTATCTGGCACCCGTGCCCAAACGGGGAAGGAGAAATGAAAGTGCCTACCTGAAATATATCATTGCAAAGCTGGCCGAAATAAAAAACACCTCAGTAGAAGAAGTTGCGCGGATCACCACAGCAAATGCTACTTTCGTTTTTCAAAATCAGGGGTAATGGGTTCTATAGCTGCTGCACCTGCTGCAAAATTGTTCATCATTTATACCGGGGGCACTATCGGGATGGTATTTGACGAAACTGCCGGAACCCTGGTTCCCATGGATTTTCGGGAAATAAAATACCACATTCCTGAAATAGCCAGAAGGGGTTATGATTTTGATATGCATGCCTTTCACCCACCGATAGACTCTTCAGATATGTCGCCGGAGATTTGGATTGAACTTGCCCGTATCATCTATTCGCGGTACGAGGAGTATGATGGTTTCATTATTCTGCATGGGTCAGATACGATGGCATTTACGGCATCTGCATTAAGTTTTATGTTTGAAAATTTGAACAAGCCGGTGATCCTCACAGGCGCTCAACTGCCCATAGGTGAAATTAGAACGGATGCAAAGGAAAATATTATTACTTCGATGGAAATTGCTGCTGCCAAAAAAGATAACAAGGCAATGGTTCCGGAAGTATGTATTTATTTCGACTATTTTTTGTTTCGGGGAAACCGTACCAAAAAGGTTAACACCGAAAAATTTGAAGCGTTTAATTCATTCAATTATCCGCCATTGGCTGAGGCCGGTATAGATATCCGGTACCGAAGCCGATACATTCTGCCGCACTCCGGGAAACCCTTCAGCATAAATACACGCTTAAATTGCGATTTGGGTGTGTTAAAAATGTTTCCCGGCATTTCACGTGCCGCCGTGGAGGCTGTTTTGAACACACCGAAGCTTAAAGCGGTGATTCTCGAAACCTTTGGAAATGGCAATACCCTAACCGCACCCTGGTTCATAAGTTGCCTTAAAGAAGCCGTTCACAGGGGAATCATCCTGTTGGACAGAACACAATGCGACGGAGGTTCGGTGGAACTGGGACGATATGCCACCGGTGTACAGTTACAGGAAATAGGTGTGGTTAGCGGACGCGATATTACTTTTGAGGCGGCGGTAACCAAGCTAATGGTACTATTGGGGCAGGAACTCCCGACGGAAAAGGTTAAGAAGCTGCTGGCGACTTCGCTGAAGGGAGAGCTTACCGAAAAATAATTGAGACTGCTCTTGACGTCAATGGCTAATAATCCTATTTTTGCAGTCCTTCAAAAAGGAGAGGTGTCCGAGTGGTTGAAGGAGCACGCCTGGAAAGTGTGTATATGGGAAACTGTATCGCGGGTTCGAATCCCGCCCTCTCCGCCTTCGCCCACCGAAGCTTTAGCGCAGGTGGGCTTTTAGTTTTTTTAGGTTTTGAGAATAAGAGTTGGTAAGGGCTACGGCGTACAAAGTCCGCACTCATTTCGCCCACCGAAGCTTTAACGCAGGTGGGCATTTTTGTCTTTGAGATGTGGCATTTCCTGTGGGCTACGCCGGATAAACTCCGCTCTGGAATCAGGGTGAGCATCGGTTATATAGTAATATTGATTACCTGTTTTTTCGCCCACCGAAGCTTTAGCGCAGGTGGGCTTTTTTGTCATTGAGATGTGACATTTCCTGTGGGCTACGACGGATA
>JADZFY010000442.1 GCA_020854215.1 Chitinophagaceae bacterium
CATTGGTTCCGGCGGACGGAACACAGAATGCCGCCACCTCGCCAATGCTCTAACGTACGCTGCTATATTAACCGACACTTCCCGACAATGCGTAATAATTGGAAAATTGCTTTTTGGACACTTTTGCTTGTATTTATTGCCACGACAGGTTTCTTGCTGTGCACTGTTGTTGACCAATCGACAACTATAACTTATATGAAAGAAGGCTATGAAGACACAGAATTTGACTTGGAGCAACTTGCCAGTTCTGTAAAAGGAAAACTAACCAAGTCAGACTTTTCCGAAATCCTAAAACGCTATCCTGACAGTGCTGAATTAAGACCACTCGGACTAAATCGTATCAAAATTACATTTGACAAAGACAATAAAGTTGACTCAATAACTACAAATTGGTAGACACTACGAAACATTCAATGGACGAAATCAAACGCTTCATCGTTGACAAAACAGGTTGTAAATACGATTGTCTTAACCCCTTAAAAACTGGACTATTTTTTCAAATAGGTTTGCTATTGATTGATCGTCTAATGTACAAAAGATACTTGATTGAGTTTTTGAAGGCATTGTCAACAAAGATGATTGAGAAGGGCAAGCAATGATTTTCACCATCCCTTGCCGATCATCTCCGTTGGTCAGGTTATTCCTGGCGGGTTGCTCTCCAGCATTGCCCGCTTCCGCTTGACCTGACAAGGCAAATGTAGATAACATCTTTCGATAATAGGCTTCCCATTTCTTCACGGGAGTCGTCATGCCGATTTGCCCGTGTTTGCGCTTGAAATTATACCAGTACATATATTTTTCGATATGCTGTTTGGCATCATAATAACTCGAAAAACTGAAGCGGTCTATCAATTCGCTTTGCTCAATGGAATGAAAAGCTTCAATGTAGGCATTTTCTTCCGGTGTGGCCACATGAGTGAATTCCTGGCGGGCTTCCAGTGATTGCAATACTTCACGCACTTTATGAGCAATGAACTGCGAGCCATTGTCATTTCGGATGATTACTCCTTTGAGACCGAAACGAAGATCCAGCCACCGCATCAATGCAATAACATCAGTGTGGCGGACGCTGCGCTGAAATATCCAACACAATATCCTGCGGCTATAAACATCCATTATGGCCAACTGATAATACCAGCGGCTTTCTCCCTGAACCCAAACGTACTTTATGTCGAGGCACAAATACTCCATCGGTCTTTTGGCCTCAATGCGACGATGCTTTACCCATTTTCTTTTGCCCTGAACACTTATACGCTTGCCCGATAACAGGTGGTTCTCTTTCATTAAGCGGTACACTTTCTTGGGATTGATTAAATACTCCATATCCCGCAGTTCCTCAGTCATTTTCCGGTATCCATACACGCAATAGTCCATGGAAAGTACAGCACGTATCTGATCTACCACCAAACTATTGTTCACCAATCCGCTGTTGCCGATTATCGTGTGAGTGCTGGGTTTCATCCCCCTTGGACCTGGGTGTGGGTGGTAATACAAACTGCTCTTTGCCACTCCGACCCACCGGCAAAGAGCATCTACATTTGTTTTGTTTTTGTACCGTAAGATCATCTCCTTGCTTTCTGATAATGGGTATCGCTTTTTTTTAAAAGCTCGGTTTTAAATTCCAGTTCAAGCGCCTGGTTGGCAATGATCTTTTTTAACCGGGCATTCTCTTCTTCAAGAGTCCGCAATTGAGGATCAACTTTCTTGTAACTGGCTTTTAATCCATCTTTACCCTTGACCAGGTACTTCTTTTTCCAATAGCTGAGTACAGAATGTGCAAGATTGTATTTACGGGATGTTTCTGTTGTGCCCTCCCGTTCGGCTTCCTGAAGGATGCTGTACTTTTCTTCAGGGGTAAATTGACGCCTTGTTTTTGACATATTCCCTAAATTTACTGTGACTAAATTAATTTATAATTTTAGTCCAGCCTTTTAGGGGGCTAAGACAACCCAAAGAATTCCATTGTTTGTAAAACACTTTCCGTCAAAGAAAGAATTGTTTGTTGAACTCATGCGAAAATCTATTACTGACTCAGATTTTCTTTTATCTGACAAGAATGATTTGAATGGTTTAACAAAACTCATTGAGCTTTTAAGTAATCCAGAGTATGGCTTTTCAAAAGGTGAGATAAAGAAATTAGAGGAACTTGCAAGTAAAAAAGTTTCTAAAGATGAATCGTTAGTCCATCTCTCTGATGCCGTTCACAAACAGAAAGGGAAAATTAATGCTGATGAGATTTATAATTTGATTTCGCCTGAAAGAATTTCTAATGAGTTGCTTGATGATAAAATTTCAATCAAACATTTAGAGTCAATACTTATTCAGAATATCAAAAAAGTAAGTCCGAAAATCGCTTACAATATTTACACAAACATTTCATTAGATGCCTTTGCAAAAGCATCTATTGCTGCAAATTCGGCGACACCAGTTTCCTTTGAGCAATTGACAAAAGTGTTTATGCTTTTGCATAATTTAGAACGTACACATTTTGGCAAGGACGACATTTCTAATTCTTTTACTGCGAAGTTAATTTTATACTTAGTAAACAACCACTATAATGATTTCATGTATAAGGCAAAAAGAGCCAACTTATGTGATTTTATAACTGGCTATACCCGACTTTTTGATATTGATAAAGGATTAACAGAAAGAAAATTTTCCCGACTGTTGAATTTAAAATCACAAAGTGTAGAGACAGCAGAAATAACCTTATCAAATTTTTCGCAAGCCATTAGGCGATTAGCAGCACTTAAAAGCGACGGACAAATTAACTACACATCTTTAGCAGCTACTATACTTCAAAATGCCAAACAGAATTTAATTAAAAATGCAGAGCACATAGACATTGGAAAAATTAGTACTGGACTTCAAGAACTTTCAGTTGAGTTTAAAGACTACAGCGAAACACTCTTCCATGATTTGCGATTCATTATTCTAGAAAAGGGAAAGAGAGAGGCCAAACGACCTGATTTTATTAACAGAATCATTCCTGAACTCATGTCAGCAGCAAGTAAAGACATTGACATTATAACAGAATTGAAATTATATGCCAAAAGCGATTAACTGCCTATGCACCAAGTCAGGCACATTTGCAAGG
>JADZFY010000443.1 GCA_020854215.1 Chitinophagaceae bacterium
AATGGCACACAGCAGCATAGCATTGTAGCCTGTCATTTTCATTCCGTTTATCATTAACGTTAATAAAAAAAAGACATGTTGCAGTTGGTATTTGGTTCGCCTTCTCTTTCATTTATTATTCCAGCGCCGGCTTAATTAGGCAAGTTGGTTTTTTATCACTTCATCATAAAGATTTCACATAGGCGACAAGGCGACTCACCTCTTCTTCTGTGAGCTGACTGTCGTAGCTCGGCATAACGGGCATATACCCTGTTACTATTTTTGCGTTTGCCTGCAGGATAGACTCTCGGAGGTAGGCTTCGTCGGCCGTCACCGTTTTTCCATTCTGCAAGGCCACCTTGCTTCCGTAAAGATCATAGAGGTTCGGACCGGTAGACGTTGGAGCGCTCCTGTCAACGGCGTGGCATGTATTACACTGCAACCGCCGAAAAAGTTCCGCACCTGTAAGAGAGGATAGGGCAGCTGTATCGGCAGGAGCCACTCCTGTAGTAGCTGCGGTGTTTGCGCTAATTGTGTTATTTGCTGTTGTTGATTCTCCGGTATAAATCACACGCCAGATACGACCCTTTTTATAATCCGAAATATAGAGGGCGCCGTCTGGTGCTATAGCCAGCCCCATGGGGCGATATTTCGCTGCACCGCGGTCGGGTATCGGATTTATCCCCGCAAATCCATCAGCAAACGTTTCATAGTAACCGGAGGGTTTTCCATCTTTGAAAGGAACAAAAACCACCTTATAACCACCCTGTGGCAACGGAGCACGATTCCATGAACCCATGAAGGCGATGAAGGCGCCATTGCGATACTTTTCAGGAAATTGTTGAGCCGTATAAAAGAGCAGATCATTAGGCGCCCAATGTCCGGGGAAACCCACCACCGGATCTTTAAACTGTCCGGCAAATTTACTTTCAGCAATGGATATTTTTCCGTTGCCGCCATATTCCGGTGAAAGCATCAACTTACCCTGGCTTTGATCGAAGTATCCATAGGGCCAGGCAAACCGGTCGCCTTCATTTACCTCGTACATTGCCTCCGCAGGAAGTTCCGCGCTTTCCTCTTCCGTATAATAATCCGGCCACAAGGTGTGCAATTGGTCGCGACCGTGTTGCATCACAAAAAGAGTATTTGTTATAGTATTCCAGTCGAGCCCCACCACATTGCGCAGCCCCGTAGCATAGCGGGCTGCGGCGCTGAAAGTTTGATTGGTTTTGTTCGCATCAAAGCGCCAGATACCGCCATGCTCTTCCAGTAGCTGGCAGGGCTCTATCCCCGGAGAACCAGGTGTGCGCTCCTCTGCCTGACATGCATTTGACGGAGCGCCCACGGCTACGTATAGGTGTCCGCTTTCATCAAAGGTGAAAGACTTGGATCTGTGGGATTGTTGCTCGGGAAATCCACTGACAACCATCTCCGGTTCACCTTTGGGAACGAGTTCACCATCTTTAGGCATCGGCCAGCGATATACAGCAGTAGTATTAGAAGCCCAGAGATAACCATTATGGATAGCAATGCCCGACTCCCACAAAATACCTTCTTTCGTTTCATTCCTATTTCCGAAATATTTGATGATGTCTGCCCGGTAATCTCCATTGGTATCCCGTAACGCAACAATACCGCCCTCGTTGCTTCGCGTCTTCATATAAATATCGCCATTTTGTGCAACGACGATGTGCCGTGCGCTATGGTCATCCCGGAGGCCAAGGCTGTCAACGACTAAAGCTGCAGTGAATCCATCGGGAAGTGTGATGCCGCCATTGTCAGGAGAACCTACGATATCTGCACCGTTGTACTTCTCCTTTCCCTTGTTTCCCTGCTCGCTGCATCCGGTAATCAGCAGTACCGTGAATAGGGACAAAAAGGAGAATGGTAAAAAGAATATTTTTAAGTTGAAGTTTTTGATAGTCATAACATTGATTTTCTATTGAACAAATTAATCAAGAGGTATAAACGCAAGGCTGTTATTTGCATTCATCGGGATGACTAATTGATTGTTTTTGCTATCATAACACATGGAAGCCGCACTGGGGATATTTTTTGCGATCAACTCCGCAGGTTTACCCGGTCTGATACGTGATACCCCTCCGTTAAATACACTGCATGCATATTTTGTACCATCGGGCATAATGACAAGACCATCGCTTCCCGGTTGAGCGGCAGTTTCTGTTTTCAGCAACTTTCCTTCCTGTGAAAAGGTGAGCACATCTGCATTTCCGGAGTTAACGACAACAACATTGCCCTGCGGATCGAAAGCGATACCATTGGGCGCATTTAACGGTGCGCCTTGCAGGAAAACCGCTGCCTTACCATCAGGGGAAACTTTCCAAACTTTCCACGTATCCGGGTTGGGGTTGGGTCCTCTGAAATCTCCCGTTTCCGTGGCGTAAATAGTGCCATCTTCCTTCACCTCAATGTCGTTGATCCAGCCGGCATCTTTGATCTTTGTTTCACCCATAGGCTCACCTGTCTTCATACTGAACTTGCGAATGACCGCAACGCTCGGATCATCTTTACCTGTGCCGCCATCCCGATCGGCAACGTACAGCATGCTATTCACGATATCGCTACCGAAGGGTTCATTTAATACCAGAGGTGTTGAAAGATTTTTTCGTTCATCCGGGCGCTGTACGCCTATCCAGCGCAGCGTATGTACCGAACCATCGGGATGGATAAGCGAAACCCATGCATCATTGGTCTGCGCATTTTGTGGCAACCCGCGATTGGGAACCACAATAAGTCCGGTTGCTTCATCATAAGAGCAGCTTTCTGCTGAATAAATACCGCCATACACTTTTACGTTTGACGTCATCGCTTCAAACTTTCCCTGCGGATTTGTTATACCGACCGGATTACCGATAGAATATGGCTTTGTTTCCTGCGGCTGCTGCTGTGCAAACACAGCATTAGGAAGTAGGCCAGTGCTTATCAGCGTGGCAAAGCCAAATGTGATAAGAGGCATATAAGAATCTCTTTTTTTCATCGCTTTATTTTTTATAGTTATTCATCGGCTTTAATGCTACTGTGTGTTATTACTGCTGCCATTATTCTTCATTTTAACCGGCCGCATCAGGCGGGAGAAAGTGAGCTGAGCCATCTCCCATTTACCGTTTTCCTTGATATACACCTCAGTAACCATAAAAGGATTGGTAACTTCCCTTCCGCCAACAACAGCCACAAGGTCAATATCATTTAAGAGGATTGCCGTGTTGTTGTCATTAAACATATTTACAATAACTGAGTAAACCTCCGCTTTTTTATACCATATACCGCCACTTTTAATTGTTTCAAGTTCTGGTTGTTTTCCCCAGGTGCCTCCCATGTGAGTAAACATGGCTTTATCATCAAAGAGTACGTTTAATGAATCTACATTTTTATCTGCCATCCAATCCCATTTTTGTTTGGAAAGGTTGATGATTTCCTGTTGTTCAGGTGTGTTATGGGTGGAAGTTTTAATTGTTTCGGTTGGCGGCTGCTGTGCAAAGGACGATTGCACAATCATTGTAAAAAGAAACAGACCGATTATTTTTGCTTTCATGTGTTTTAATTGATATGGTTTAGAATAAAGAAATTTTATTGTGGAATGATGTTTATTTTACGCTATTATATTCTGCATCAGTTACTCTTTTTAACCAAATCGTTTTCCCTTTTTCTGATGGAGAGATGGCGACATAAGCGAAGCTCCCGTTTGGAGTTGCGCCATGCCAGTGTTCCACACCCGGCGCAGATTTGATGACATCGCCTTTGTGTAAAATTTGAACCGGTTTTCCTTTTTCCTGATAATAACCCG
>JADZFY010000444.1 GCA_020854215.1 Chitinophagaceae bacterium
CGGAGTTTTTGAACAGGATTGACGATGTAATGATCTTCAATTCACTGAGCAAAGAAAACATCTTCCAGATCATTGATATCCTGATGAAGGGTGTGATGAAGCGTTTAAGTTCACTCGGATTCTCTCTCGAACTTACGGAAGAAGCCAAAAGCTTCATTGCCGAAAAGGGTTACGACCAGCAGTTCGGTGCCCGTCCGTTGCACAGGGCTATTCAAAAATACCTGGAAGATCCACTGGCAGAAGAGATACTCAATACACATGTGAAAGCGGGTGATGTACTGATTGCTGATCTGGATAAAGAAAAATCACTCCTGAAATTTACCTTAAAGGAAGAGAGCAGAAAGGAAGAAAAATTTGAAGCTTAGCACATCGTGATAAAACAGAGATGCCAGCCCCTCAAAAGGTTGGCATTTTTATGTCCGTACTGAAAAACAGGCACAGCGGTTCGTGTTTTTCATCCACTATTTATAATTTGCACCGTATTATTGATGAAAAAAATTATAGTTACGATAGACGGTTGGTCTTCCTGCGGCAAGAGTACATTAGCCCGGCAATTGGCTAAGGCACTTCATTACCGCTATATTGACAGCGGTGCAATGTATCGGGCAATTACCCTGTTTTTTTTGAGAAATCGTGTGGACTGGACAAAGGACGATGAGGTGAATGAAGCATTGAAGAATATTGAATTGGAATTTTGCCCGAATGAGAATAGCGGAGACACCGAAATTTACCTCAATGGTGAAAATGTGGAATACCTGATACGTGATCTCATTATTGCGGAAAAAGTGAGTGAGGTAGCAACTATTGGTGCGGTTCGATTATTTGCTGTGGATCAGCAAAGAAAGATGGGAAAGAAAAAAGGCATCGTAATGGATGGAAGGGATATTGGCACTGTGGTGTTTCCGGACGCGGAACTCAAAATATTTATGACTGCGGATAATGCGGTACGGGTGGAGAGAAGATTTCGGGAACTGTTTGCTAAAAATCCCAATATTACTATTGAAGAAGTAAAAAACAATCTTGAAATGCGCGACTATATAGATTCTCATCGCGAAATTAGCCCGCTGCGACAAGCAGATGACGCTATCGTGCTTGATAATTCCAATATAACTCCTGAACAACAATTAGCGTTGGCGCTGGACTGGGTAAAGCAAAAAATACAATAACACTTCATGACTCAACCTAAAATACGAGTAGCTGTAGTGGGCTACGGCATTTCTGCCAAAGTGTTTCACCTTCCTTTTATTACAACACTTAGCGGGCAATATGAACTGGTGAGCATATTGCAGCGAAGGGGTGGCGAAGCGCAGGAAAAATTTCCCGGAGTTAAAATCGCAAGAGAATTTGGAGAACTTACAGCAGACCCCACTATTGATCTGATCGTAATAACAACGCCCAACGACACCCACTTTCCTTATGCTAAAAGCGCACTGGAATCCGGAAAGCATGTGGTGCTGGAAAAGCCATTTACCAATACTACTGAAGAAGCGCGGCAATTAGTGAATATTGCGGCCGGTTCGGGAAAGTTGCTGAGTGTTTATCAAAATAGAAGGTATGTAAGTGATTTTCGCACCATAAAGGAAATCCTCGACAGGAAGTTGTTGGGAAACGTCCATGAGTTTGAAGCGCATTACGACCGTTTCCGTGCAGAGGCACGTCCTAATGCATGGAGGGAAGCTGTTTTACCCGGAAGCGGAATCTTATACGATATTGGCGCTCATATTATTGACCAGGCATTGTATTTCTTTGGTATGCCGGTTTCTGTTACGGCCGATATTCGTATGCAGCGGCCGCATGCAAAGGTTGACGACTATTTTGTGATA
Source organism: Chitinophagaceae bacterium (assembly GCA_020854215.1). GTDB lineage: Bacteria > Bacteroidota > Bacteroidia > Chitinophagales > Chitinophagaceae > Agriterribacter. The sequence continues at coordinate 1,824 of JADZFY010000444.1, forward strand.
TGGCTCAATTATGCATATACGAAAGTCATTCTTCATGCCGGTATGCTCGTTCGTGAACCCGGCCCACGATACATGATACAGGGCAGCCTCGGTTCATTTATAAAATATGGAGAAGATCCGCAGGAAGCAAGGCTCAGGGCCGGAGCGCCGCCGGTAGGTGATGACTGGGGGAAAGAACCAGATGATATGTATGGACTGATACATACCGAATTGAACGGAAAAATAATCAGGGAAAAATATCCTTCGCACAAAGGAAGTTATGCCGATTATTATAACGCATTATACGAAAGCATTGTAAATGGAATACCCATAAGTGAAAAACCGGAACATGGCTATAATATCATTCGCATCATTGAATTGGCGATTCAGAGCAACCTCGAAAAGAGAACAGTTGCCTGCACAAACTTGATGGATGTTGATTATTGAGAGAAGTATCCTCCGTTCAAGTGCAGGTACTCCAATCGTGAATCCGCTTCAAACTACCATCAAACTGCAACCCCTGATATCGCTGTTATCTATTCGTCCCAAAATTTCAAAGCTGCCATCGGAGAATAGGCGTCCTGCATCATCCGTTGCAATAAAGGAGCAGGAATATACATTGGCAAAGTCAACAATATTAACCACGCCAGTGAGTCTGTTTGCGTTGGGGTGGAGCATTTCCAGGGGGTCATCTTCATTGCGGATCAATATTCTCATCCAGGGCGGCGTGCGAAATATGCCATTTTCTTTTGAATAAGCCTGCGACAACAATTCTGTCATACCATATTCAGAATGTATAGCGGATAGTTGAAATGCTTCTTTTAACCGGGCATGTACTTCCTGCCGCGTCATTTCGGTTTTGCGACCTTTCATTCCTCCGGTTTCCATTACCACGGTATGTTTCATGGGAACCGGATATTTTTCTGCAAAGTCAAGCAAGGCAAATGTTACCCCAATCAGCAATGTTTTTTGCCCCTGTTGTTCCAATCTCGTTATTTGTTCTGCCAGCCGTTGATGTTCGTACAAATAAAAGCCACTGCATTCGTGTTGGCTTTGCCTGATCAATTCATCCGCCATCATTACCAGCGATGAATGTTGCCGTTCAAGGTACGAGGGTAAAAGCCCAATAATGCACCATTCGTTCGGATTACCATAGAAGTGCGCAAACCCTTTGAGAAAGCTTTTCGTATATATGGATACGTCTTTTACATAGTGGCGGCTGCTAATGGTTTGTGTGGTTCCACTGCTCTCAAATATTACTTCCGGGGTGAAATGGGTGGATTGAATGGGATGCGTTTTAAAAAAGCTGACAGGAAGAAAGGGGATTTGTGAAATCGTTTTTACGGTTGAGGGATTCCTTCTTAATAAATCACAAAACCGGCGGTAAACAGCATTGTGTGTATACTGAAAAGCAAATATTTCGAGTGCCTTGGTATCAAATTCAGAAATGTTAAAATCAAAAATTCGTTCGATCGCGGGTTGATATGGTGAGGTTTTATTCAAGCGGAATATTTACATTTGTTTTAATGAACAGGTATATGAGAATAAGTTTTGCGATTGGCATCATCCTCTTTATTGCTACCTCCTGCGGCAAAGATAAGTTTAGTGACAAACCTATACTTAAATTAAAATCGGTGAGTCCGGGTCCGGAAGTTCCTCCGGGCGCTACCCTGGTTTTTACTTTTGATTACACCGATGCGCAGGGTGATTTAGCCGGTGTTCCGGTTTGTGTGGAAAAATTATCTTCTCTGTCGCCCTGTTTTGATCCCGGTAAGGACCCGTATATTTTGGATACATCAGGCTTTTTTAAAATACCACCCGATTTACCTCCGACAGCCAATCAAAAAGGAGAAATAGTGATTACCATGCAACCTACGGATTATGCCGGCGATAAACGTTGTGATGAATCTCAGTTGTCCGAGGAAGCAGTTTTTAAATTCTGGATTACCGACCTGGCCGGTAACCATAGTGACACCCTGGTGTTGCAACCGCTCACCATTTTAAAACAGTAACTTTGGCGCAAATGCAGTAAACGTGCGTACACTGTTTCGCTTTTTTATCAATACCAACCTTTATATTGCGCTCTGTGCCCTTTTGATGGTGGAACAAACGAACAGCTTGTTCAATTTAGATTACAACAGTACCCTGTTTTACGCTTTTGTTTTTGTTGCTACGCTTTGCAGTTATAATTTTCACTGGTATCTGACACCGCTTTCCGATTCTGCTTCACCTCGAATTGCCTGGAATCACCGTTACCGGACACTACTGTTACGCATCTATTTTGTTACCCTGTTTTTCTCCCTGTATTTTGCCTGGAAACTGAGGGCACACTGGATGCCACTGAGCATTGGCGTTATTGCCACTTTTTTGTACAGTGCACCAAAAATTCCTCATAGGTACTTTGCGTTACTGGCTAAAATTGCAATCGGTAAAACCCTCTTTCTCACCTTCGTGTGGATGTACGTGACCACCGCATTGCCGGTATTGGTATCTGACGCTGTGTGGACGTTTCAACATACCTTGTTTTGTATCAGCCGGTTTAGTCTGATATACGCGATTTGTATTTTGTTTGACTACCGCGACAGGGACGCAGACCGTGCGCAAGGTGTAAAAAGTATGATTACCTGGATGAGTGAGAAAAAAATTCTGATGGTGTTCCTGATTTCGCTGGTATTATTTGTTATCAGTACCATCGCGCTGTACGGCGTTTCATTTCCGGCATTTACGATAGTCCTGCTTTTGATTCCGGGCGTCATTGTGCTTTCTTTATACAACTATGCCCGTAAAAATTTTCATGATTACCTGTATTATTTTGTGCTCGACGGGTTAATGATGTTTTCTTCTTTATTGACCCTGGTATTCAGGATTTAACTATTTTTGAAACCAATACAACCTACGATGGCAAAAAGAACAAAAGCAAAGCAGAAAGCTGTTATTAATGATGAAGCATTTCAATTTCTAAAAAGCTACCTTAATAATTCTTCTCCTACGGGCTTTGAAAGCAGTGGACAGAAATTATGGCTCGATTATATCACACCGTTTATTGACACACATTTTGTTGATCCCTATGGTACAGCGGTTGGGGTGATTAATCCTGAAGAAAAGTTTAAGGTGGTAATAGAAGCCCATGCGGATGAAATCAGTTGGTTTGTGAACTATATCACCAATGAAGGATTGATTTACCTGAAACGCAATGGGGGAGTGGATCACCAGATAGCACCGGGCAAGCGGGTGATCATTCAGGGGAAAAAAGGATTGGTGAAAGCGGTGTTTGGCTGGCCGGCTATCCATACCCGTATGGGTGGCGGTGAGAAAGAAACACAGCCAAAGGTGGAGAATCTTTTTTTGGATTGCGGCGCCAGAAGTAAAAAAGAGGTAGAAGCGTTGGGTATACATATTGGAGCGGTAGCTACTTACGAAGAAGGGTTCGATGAATTGGCATACGGCTATTACATTGGCAGGGCTATGGATAACCGCATTGGCGGGTTTATGATTGCAGAAGTGGCACGTTTGCTCAAAGAGAATAAGAAAAAACTTCCCTTTGGTTTATACATCGTTAACGCCGTACAGGAAGAAATAGGATTAAGAGGTGCTGAGATGATAGCACGTCGTATTAAACCCGATGTGGCGATTATTACAGATGTAACCCACGACACTACTACGCCCATGATCAATAAAATGATTGAAGGAGACGTGGCTTGCGGAAAGGGACCTTCTCTTGCTTATGGACCCGCGGTACATAATAAATTGCTCAATCTGGTGCAGAAAGTGGCGGACGATGAAAAGATTCCGGTGCAGTTGCGTGCGGTTAGTCGCAGCACCGGCACCGATACGGAATCTTTTGCTTACGCCAATGATGGCTGTCCTTCAGTGCTTATTTCTATTCCATTGCGTTATATGCATACTACTGTGGAGATGCTGCACAAAGACGATATAGAAAATACTGTTAAGCTGATTTATGAAACCCTGCTTACTTTAACCCCGAAAACCAAACTGAGTTATTTGTAATGAGGAGCGGGGGAGCGTTATCCCCTGTTTTTATTTTGCTCCTTATCCTGGTTTTGCTGGCGTTCGTGATCCCTGTCGTATGCTTTGATGATCGCTTTTACCAGGCGATGGCGCACAACGTCATCTTCATCCAGTTCAATATGGGTAATGCCTTCTATGTTTCTTAATATACGGGTAGCCTTTTCCAGTCCGCTTCGTTGATTTTTAGGAAGGTCTACCTGGGTAATATCACCGGTAATGATGGCTTTGGCATTTGCCCCAATGCGGGTCAAAAACATTTTGATCTGCAGGTCGGTAGCGTTTTGCGCCTCATCCAAAATGATAAAAGCATTATCCAATGTACGTCCACGCATATACGCCAGTGGTGCTATCTCAATAACACGGGTACTCATATAATAGCCCAGTTTATCGGCGGGTATCATATCATCTAATGCGTCATACAATGGACGCAGGTAAGGATCAATTTTTTCCTTCAGGTCGCCGGGCAAAAAACCAAGGCTCTCGCCTGCTTCAACGGCGGGGCGGGTAAGTATGATTTTTTTAACCGATTTATTTTTCAGCGCTCTTACGGCCAGCGCCACTGCGGTATAGGTTTTTCCGGTACCGGCTGGTCCGATAGCGAAAACAACATCATTCTTATCGGCAGCAGCCACCATCTTTTTTTGGTTGGGCGTTCTGGCCCTTACACTTTTGCCATTCGGACCAAAAACCAATACATCGTTGCTGTTGCGTTCTACGAAATGATCAACTGTTTCCGCATCATCTCCTCCTAAAATCTGTTCAAAATAGTTTTCACTTACGTGTCCGTTTCGTTCGAGATACTGAACCAGTAGTACGATTTTTTCCTTTGCTGATTCGATCTGTTCCGGTGCGCCACTCAATTTAATTTGCGTACCGCGACTGAGAATTTTTAACAGGGGGAACTTCTTTTTGAGCAAATCGAGTTTGCCATTGTTAACGCCAAAGAATTCAATAGGGTTAACGGTTTCCAGATTAATAATGGTTTCTGTCAAGGTAGTGTTTTTTATGTTTCACAATGAGTCGTTCAGTAGAAAATGACTATCCTGTCCGTTGTATTCAAATATAAGTATAAGCCGTGTATATACGACCATTTTACTTATTCACAAATGTGACTAACTTCTTAAAATCCCGCACGCAATTTAAAATTAAACAGTCGGGGTGTAAGCCGGTTGGGAATCGCATAAACCGAGTTGGAGAAATCCCTGATTAATAGGTAAGAAATGGTATTGTCCCGGTCAAGCAGATTAAATACTTCCAGGCTTGCCCAAATATCATTGAATTTGCGGAACGGACTGTAACTCCGGCGGGTACTTCGGTCTTCGCTCAGCAACAAGGC
>JADZFY010000445.1 GCA_020854215.1 Chitinophagaceae bacterium
CTTGGTATCTTGCTTACATCCATGTTGATCTTGTTTATTTTAATATTAGATGCAGTAACGGAAATAAATCCACAAGCGGTTACTGAATATTATTGGCTTTTTCGGTAGTCAGTAATAATTCATTCTCAACCGGTGAAATGGGTACCAGTGCATACTTTTTTACTTCGTTGATCGTCATTTCATCCAGTATGGCAACTACATTTTTGTAGTTGGACTCATTATTGGGTTTAATAACCACCACAAAATCGTCGGGTTTGGTAGACTTCTTTTTGTTGATGATAACCTCCCGCACTTTCTTATAGTCGGTAACCTGAATTTTTGTAGGATCTTCCCCTTCGTAATAATACACCCCATCTGATTTTCCAAGCATGATAGTTAATGCACCGGAGGCTTTAACCTTCGTTTGCTCTTCCTGGTTTTCTGTATCCTTCGGCATAATCAACTGCATGGCGGTTGGTTGTGCCATCGTTGTTGAAAATATGAAGAAGGTGATCAGCAGGAATCCCAGATCCACCATTGGGGTCATATCCACTCTGGTGGATAGCTTTTTGGCTTTTTTGACGCCCGGGCCTTTTTTCCCGTGGCCACCACCAGATTCGGTATCTAAAGATGCCATAAAACTGATTTTAAATAATTAATAAATAAAGCTTTACAAAACCGCTTTAACCGGCAGCTTTTGTGATTTGTTCCTGCCGGGTGTTCCATAACGGAGTACCTATCGGTGCATCCTGGAATTTAGTAACCAACTGAAACTTGTTGATATCATTCCGTTTAAACGCTTCCAGTACATTATTTACCACGGGGAATTTTGTTTCTCCGTCTGCTTTAATCAGCCAGGTGATTTTTTTACCGGCATAAGTAGATTTGGCATCTCTTACCCAATAATACAATTCTCCCCCGGTTGAATCTGGCACAGGAATACCCGGTTGTTTTACATTCTTTTGCTGCTCAGGATCCATCGACAACAACTCCTTCATGCCCGCAAACGGTACACCAATACTGGGTGCATTGGTGAACGATTTAATATTAGCCGGACTAAGTCCCAACTGACGGGTTTCATTTAAATTGTTGGCAATAGATTCGCGGGCACCCGGATCATCCATCTGAACGAACACTCTTCCATCCTTGTCAATGGTTACCAGAAAAGCATCCATTTCAGGTACTTTATCTGCCGAAACCGAACTGGGGAACTTAACTTCCACCGGTTCTTCGGGCTTAAACTTGGTAGCAAGAATAAAGAAGGTTAGGATCAGAAATGACACATCCACGAAAGCGGTCATATCCACCCAGGTACTTTTTCTTGCTATTTTCGCTTTAGGCATTTCGCATTAATTTTTTGTGACTTATATGATGCAATTCCTTTCAGTTTCCACAAGCTTGTTTGCGCTTATTTGTACTGAGAAGCAAAACTCTGGGTGAGTGTAAAGCCAGACTCATCTATACCAAAGGTAATTCCATCAATTTTAGTCGTAAACACGTTGTACATGATCAGCGCAAAGGCAGAAGTTGCAATACCCAAAGCAGTATTATACAAGGCTTCGGCAATACCCACAGCCAGTTCTGCTGCTGCACCGGCACCGCCTTCTTCACCCAAGGCTCCGAAAGATTTGATCATACCCATTACCGTACCCAGCAGCGCAACCAAAGTACCTACTGAAGTGATGGTGGATAAGAATACAAGGTTTTTCTGCAGCATCGGCAATTCAAGTGCAGTGGCTTCTTCCACTTCTTTCTGAATGGCCAACACTTTTTGATCGGTATTCAATTCGCTGTCAGTAATCAGTTCTTTATAACGACGCAGACCAGCCTTCATAACGTTACCAACAGACCCCTGTTGTTTGTCGCATTCAGCAAGTGCTGCATCCACATTCTTGTTAGCAAGGTGATATTGTACTTTTCTTACAAAATCGGAAATCGACCCCTTACCGGTAGCTTTACTGATAGTAAGAAAACGTTCGATAGAAAATACAATTACCATAATAAACATCCCGATCAGAATGGGTACAATGATTCCCCCTTCATACATACGGTGCCAGGGGCCGATGGGTCCTTTATGTCCAGGCCAAAATCCACCTTCCGGATCGGGTTTGGTGAAGCCGGTGTCGGCACCCAAAATATACCTCCAGATAATATACCCGGCAATGATACATACAATTGGAGCCAGCCAGGAAATAATATTGCTCCCGCCCTTAGGTTGAACAGATGTTGATGCCTTCACAGCAGACGCGGTTGGTTTAGATTCAGCCATAACTGTTGTTTTTTTAAATGAATGATTTTAGAATTTAAGATGTGTGTGATTTGAATTCACAATGCTACTGAAAAAAAAATATAAAATGTTCAAATGACAATAGAAAAAATTTTATTTGGGAGGCACAATATAGTGAATTTCTTATACCAAACAACGGGGTGCATTCCAAATTTTGGATTTTTAAAAATTTCCGGTTGGTGGGGACTGGCAAACGTTACCGGCTTTTACAGGCGATGTCCTCGCCCGCCTGCAAATATTGGAAACAGACCCGACGACGGAGTTCCCGCTTTGTTTAAAAGTAGGGTTTCCCAGTGTATGGTTTGAAACCGGGTATCCGATATCTTTGTGCGGCTTTAATGAAAGCATAAGATTAAAACCAGACAATATCCCGGCAATCATTTCAATCAGCATATTTTCAACCATTTTTATGATGCACCTCAAATATCTTTTCGTTGCAGTTTTATTCCTCTTTGCTTTTCAGCATGTGAATGCACAGGGGCGGAAGAAAAAGAACCCACCGCTGGATACCCTGTCTAAACC
>JADZFY010000446.1 GCA_020854215.1 Chitinophagaceae bacterium
GGCTCAAAATCTTCGAGGTATTCTGCTGGAATTAATATCTTCAATACCTCCTCATTAAAATTAGTTTGTTTCTTATTAGGCATGACGCTAAGTTACTCCTAGCACCTCAAATTATTAATTAGCCGAGATACAAATGTTATATATCGTGTGGCGCTGTGCCGGCTCATGTGAAACAAGCCGAAAAAAATTCAGCAAACTTTGGAACCTTTAGGTAAACCACCTGGCATTTACGCTGAAAAAGAAATAAGCGTAATTTCGCGGTCATTTCAATACAACCCGGTAAAAGGGATAAAAAATCAGGGAAGATGAGTTTTGATGAACTGCTATATTTTTCGCTTTTTTTTGTTGGCGGCCTCATTGTTGGGTATTTTATAAAGAAGCTGATATCTCCCATTTTTAAAAAGATTACTTCCAAAACCAAATGGGCTTCGGATGACCTGATATGGGAGAGTGTGAACAAATGGTTGGTGCCCTGGTTTGCGGCATTGGGCATTTATTTAGGCTGGCGGCATGTACAACTGGCAATGAAATATCATCGTTGGCTGGAAAATGGGTTATTAATTTTTTATGTGTTTTCCGTAACGTGGATTGTGGCCACGGTATTGGCCGGCATGACGAAGATTCGCAGTACCAATAATGGAAATGTTGTTGCTTCCTCATCCATAATAGGCAATATTATTAAAGTGATTGTGTATTGTGTGGGATTCCTGGTGATTTTGCAATCATTGGGGATTTCAATAACACCCATACTCACAGCGTTAGGTGTAGGTGGTTTAGCGGTTGCGCTCGCACTCCAGGATACCTTATCGAATTTGTTTGCCGGGATTCAGATTATTGCAACACGAAAAATTAATACCGGGGATTTTATCAGGCTGGATTCCGGTCAGGATGGATTTGTGGAAGACATTAGCTGGCGCTATACTACTTTACGTACAGGCGCTAATAATCTCATCATCATCCCAAATGCAAAGCTCGCCGGCGTTATCTTATCCAATTTTTACTATCCCAACCAGGAAGTGCAATTTGATATTACGGTAGGGGTAGATTATAGCAGTGACCTTGAAAAAGTGGAAAGGGTAACCCTTGAAGTGCTCAAAGAAATACAAAAGGAGTTTCCCGATTGTGTGCCGCATTTTGAGCCCTTTATTCGCTTCCAGCAGTTTGGAGAAAGCAGTGTTGATTTGAAAGCGTATTTGATGACGAAAACATTCGGGAGCCAATTTCTGGTTAAACACGAACTCATAAAACGAATTTTCAAAAGATACGGAGAAGAAGGCATAAACATTCCTTTTCCGGTGCGTAACGTAATTATCAATAAGGCGGATAAGGAATAGTTTTTTACCTTTGCGTTTTCTTTTTTTTGATTGCTGCCATTCAAACTCAATTGAATGATGAATAGCAGAATTCCGTTAAATCTTTCCTTTTCTTTTTCTCCGCAACGGTACTATAGAATAGGGGTGAGTGCCTTCTTCTTTATTCAGGGGCTAACGTTTGCCACCTGGGCAAGCCGTATTCCGGATATAAAACAAATGTTGCAACTCAGTGACGGAACGCTGGGATTAGTACTGTTTGCGCTTCCGGTAGGACAACTCACCGCCATGGGGCTTTCGGGGTATTTGGTAAGTCGTTTCGGTAGCAAAAATACCCTCACCGTGGCGGCGTGTTTATACCCTGCGGGTTTGGTGTTATTAGGAACGGTATCTTCCCTGTGGCAATTAGTGGCTGCGTTGTTTTTCTTTGGGGTATGTGGTAACCTTTCAAATATTTCTATCAATACACAAGGCATTGGGGTGGAACGATTGTACAGACGCAGTATCATGGCGTCGTTTCATGGCGTATGGAGTTTGGCAGGGTTTACCGGCGGCATCATTAGCGCCTTTATGGTAGCGGAAAGCATTTCGCCGTTTACACATTTTTGTGTTGTATATGCATGTGGATTTTTGTTACTGCTGGCAGCAAGGAAATATGTTTTGCCACGAGATGCACATGCAGCAACAAAGGAAAAAAAGAAAATATTTGTTAAGCCAGACAGGTATATCATTTCGCTGGGAATCATCGCTTTTGCCTGCATGATTTGCGAAGGCACCATGTTTTATTGGAGTGGTATTTATTTTGAAAAAGTAATTCATGCCCCGGCAGACCTGACAAGACTGGGCTACGTGGCCTTTATGTTAACCATGACGATGGGCAGGTTTGCTGCAGACTGGCTGGTAACAAAATTCGGCATTAAGCATATTCTAAAGATGAGCGGAGTATTTATTGTTTCGGGTATGTTAACTGCTATTGCTTTTCCGTATGTTTTTTCCGCAACTATTGGTTTTCTGCTGGTAGGTATTGGTACATCGGCCGTGGTGCCTATGGCCTATAGTCTTGCCGGCAAATCAAAAACTATGCTGCCGGGTGTTGCCCTTGCCGCCGTTTCCTCTATTGGCTTTTTGGGCTTCTTAATTGGTCCGCCGATAATTGGTTTTATTTCCGAGCTGTTTAATCTCAGGGTGTCTTTCACTTTAATTGCCATACTTGGTTTGGGTACTACCATAATGGCAGGCAGGATAAAATAAAGTGTGCTTTCCTGCAATAAAAAAGCCGGGAAAAATTGCTCCGGCTTTTGAAAACTTGGTGCAATGCGTCTTCTTACCAAAACAAAGTGTACAATGCAATAAGAATTCCTGTAACCAGTAATGCGCCCGCGGTAAAGGCTGGCGCGGTTTTGAACATTGACCGGTCAATATCAAGGCCGTTGGGTTTTATACCTTTCCGGTTTTCGTAGATGCTGATGAAGTACATACCAACAACTGAAATCATAAACACAAAAAACATACGGTCAATGAACGGAATTTCATATAACGAGGTGCCGTCTTTTTGAACTGCCAGTTTAGAAAATCCATACGGACTCAACCATTCGAGATTCGTCATTGATGGCAAAATCTTAAATACGATGGACAGCAAAAATCCTCCTATTGTAGCAAAGAGTGCTGCATTGGAAGTTGTTTTCTTCCAGAAGAAACCTAAAATAAACATGGCAAAAATACCGGGAGATACAAATCCGGTGTATTCCTGAATGTATTCAAATCCGCCTTTTTTATCAATACCCATAAAGGGTGCGATAATAACGGCCAGTATCATAGAAATTAATACAGCAGCCCGCCCAATATTTACCAGTTTTTTTTCACCGGCATTGGGATTGATTTTCTTTTTGTAAATATCTAAAGTGAAAATGGTGGAAATGCTGTTGGCCTTTCCTGCCAGTGAAGCCACAACTGCGGCAGTAAGAGCTGCAAAGGCAAGTCCCTTTAGCCCCGAGGGTAACAGGTTTAATAATACGGGATACGCTTTGTCGGGCTGCAATTCACTGTTCACTAACATCTCCTGTTGAAAGTATCCGTTTTCGTAGAGTACAAATGCCGCGATACCCGGCAATACTACGATGACGGGCATGAGCAACTTGAGAAACGCAGCAAATAACAGTCCGTTTCTTGCAGTTTTTAAATCAGCACCCAGCGCACGTTGGGTAATATATTGGTTACAACCCCAGTAGTTCAAATTCACAATCCACATCCCTCCAATCAACACAGAAAGACCTGGTAAGCTCAGATAGAACGGATTATCTTTTTTAAAGATCATATGAAAATGATCATTTGCGTTTTCAGTAAGCAGGTTGAATCCTGCAACAACCCCCTTTGCGCCGAAATGATCTGCCACCAGGTTGAGCGCCAGATAGGTAGTGACTAATCCGCCCAGTATCAAAAAGAACACCTGCACCACATCGGTATAACCAATTACTTTCATCCCGCCTAATGTAATAATGATGGCAAACACGGCAAGGAATATCATGCAAAGGGTGAAATTGATCCCCGAAATACTACTGATGGCCAATGCTCCGAGAAATAAGATAGAAGTGAGGTTAACTACCACATACAGCAGCAACCAAAAAACTGCCATAATCATGGCTACCGTGCTGTTATACCGTTGATTCAAAAACTGAGGCATCGTGTAAATCTTATTCTTGAGATACACCGGTATAAAAAATATTGCCACCACCAGCAGGGTAGCGGCAGCCATCCATTCATAGGTAGAGATTGCCAGCCCCATACTGAAGCCGTTTCCGCTCATACCGATAAACTGTTCTGCTGATATGTTAGAGGCAATAAGCGAAGCGCCAATGGCCCACCAGGTTAACGATCCTTCTGCAAGAAAAAAATCTTTGGTATCTGTGCTTTTTTTCTTTTTACGCTGATATATCCAGTAACCGTAAACCGCAACAATTAAAAAGTAAACAATGAAAACGAGATAGTCTTTGGTAGAGAGATAATTATTCATATACAATCCAGTCGTTTATATTTTGGGCGGATAAAGATTAATGTTTTTGCCGATACGAACAAATTCAATTCCCGTAATTCATGTAAAATAACAAAGTTGGTAAGGACCCCGGTCAACTGTTGTTCAAAAAATGGTATTACCTGTGCCCTACGAAAGCAACGTATTTTCGTGGAAATGAAAGGATAAAGTGGAAATCATTTTTTCAATTCCTGCCTGTCGCCA
>JADZFY010000447.1 GCA_020854215.1 Chitinophagaceae bacterium
AAAGCCAGGGACTCACTTTTACAAAAGCTATTATTGATGCCGGAGCCTCCTTTGCTCCGGGACAGGTGTATGTTGCCCTTAGCCGCCTTACAGCGTTGGACGGATTGGTGCTTTATTCCAAAATTCACCCGCATTGTATCCAAACCGATCAGCGGGTGCTGGATTTTGCACAATCTGAAATGAGCGACGATGAAATGCGGGAGCAGTTGCAAGAGGAGCAAAAGCAATTTGTATTCACGGCTTTGCAACAATCCTTTAATTTTATTAAGCTCCATCAAAACATAAGCACGCATTTTGATGACTATACCCACCGGCAGATACCCGAAAAAAATAAGGCCATTGAATGGGCACGCGATTTACTCAACATTGCACAGTCTCAAACAGATGTGAGCGGAAAATTTAATATTCAGCTAACGAGTCTGATTGCCGAAGCTGAAGCCAATGAATTTATAAAGTTGCATGAACGCGTCAAAGCCGCTTCTGCCTATTTCAACCAATCATTGGAACAAATGCTCACGTCGCTCAGGCAACATACGCATGAAATAAAAGTGAAAAAGAAGGTAAAAAAATACGTGAAAGAGTTGGGGAATCTCGAACTGGATATTACGCGTAAAAAACAGCAGATCATTCAGGCCGTGCGGCTTTCTGAAGCCTTATTGAGCAAAAAGCAGCTTTCTGAATTATTGCTAATCGCTGAGGCGAAAAAAATTGATGAAACGGAAAATGAAATTCAGCCGCTACCTGAAAATAAGGCGCAGGGGACGCAGAAAGCAGGTGAAACACAAAGGATGAGTCTTGAATTGTTCAGGGAAGGAAAATCTATTGTTGAAATTGCGCATCTCCGCGAACTTACACCAGGTACCATCGAAGGACACCTATCCAAATTTATTCCAACCGGCGAAATTAAGATTACAGATATTGTTTCACAAGAAAAAATCGGTCTAATAGAAAGGGCAATAGAAGAATCAGGCGCCCGGAATGCTACCACGCCGGTGAAAGAAAAATTAGGCGATACCGTCTCATACGGAGAAATCAGGGCAGTTATCACCTTTCTGAATTGTAAAAACAAAGAATGAACCAGTGCGTGCAACTTTTAAAACATGGGTATTAACGGGTAATGCCACCCGTAAAAAATGGCGAAATCTGGGAATACGATTACCCCGCAGATTTTCGCCATTGAACGCAAAAGAATTTTGAGTGAACCCTATTGTAAAGCGAGGAGAGCTTTCTTAATACGCTCCAACGCTTTTTCTATATTTGTCATACTATTGGCAAACGATATGCGAATGCAGGTTGGCTCGCCAAATGCAGTACCGGTAACGGTGGAAACATGGGCAGTGTTCAGTAAAAACATACACAGGTCATCCGCATTGGCAATTACGGTATCTCCGTGCTTTTTTCCAAAGTAAGCATCCACCTTTGGAAATACATAGAATGCACCATCGGGTTCTGCGCATTGAACTCCGGGGATTTCTTTCAGGAGTCCCAGAATTCGCTTACGGCGATCAGTAAACGCTTTCAACATATCCTGTGAGGCAGTGAGGTCGCCGGTAAGTGCTGCAATAGCGGCACGCTGGGTTATGGAACAGGTAGCGCTGGTAATTTGGCCCTGCAACTTTTCGCATCCCTTCACAATAGCAGGATCAGCAGCTATGTAACCGAGGCGCCATCCGGTCATGGCAAATCCTTTACTCAATCCGTTTACCACAATTACTCGGTCCTTAATATCACTGAACTGTGCAATACTTTCATGCTGTCCCTTATAATTAATATACTCATAAATCTCATCAGAAATAATCAGGATATCCGGATGCTTTCTGAAAACATCAGCCAGCCCTTTCAATTCTTCCCTGCTGTAAACAGAACCCGAAGGATTACAGGGCGAAGAAAACATGAACAGTTTTGTTTTAGGCGTAATAGCAGCTTCCAGTTGTTGAGGGGTTATCTTATAATTACTCTCAATGGACGACTGGATGAATACGGGTTTGCCATCGGACAAACGTACCAGTTCGGAATAGGTTACCCAAAATGGGGTTGGGATAATCACTTCATCGTCAACATCAACAACAGCCATAATTACATTTGCCAGGCTCTGCTTGGCACCGGTAGAGGCCAAAATATTTTCCGGTTTATAATCCAGATTGTTATCTCTTTTCAATTTGATACATACCGCCTCACGCAGATCTGCATATCCGGCTACCGGCGTGTAATGGCTGTAATTATCGTCAATAGCCTTTTTGGCAAATTGTTTTACATGATCTGGCGTATCAAAATCGGGCTCGCCGAGGCTCAGATCAATCACATCTATACCTTTGGCTCTTAATTCCCGGCCCAGTTTGGCCATTTTTAATGTTTCCGGTTCATTAAATTTCTGTAATCGAGAAGAAAGTTTCATGCGTATTTTTTTTAAAAAAGCGAGCAAACCTACGTCAAAATGACGATTCAATACTCAGATATCTCAGATATATTGGTTGATAATATTTTCGAGCCATTCCTGCCTGCCACTACGTTGTTCGGGTTCGCCATGCTGCAATGCAAAATTACGCAGGTCATCTAACTGCAGTTTTCCGTTTTCAAAATCCTTTCCCGTACCACTGTCAAATGAAGCATACCGTTCCTTTCGAAATTTAAGATAGGGCGATTTCTGCAACACGTTATCGGCAATCACCAATGCACGGGCAAATGCATCCATCCCACCGATATGGGCATAAAAAATATCTTCAGGATCGGTAGAGTTCCTTCTCGTTTTTGCATCGAAGTTAATGCCGCCGCCCGCGAAGCCACCACCCTCAAGAATGATGAGCAGTGATTCCACCAACTCATTCAGGTTTGTCGGAAACTGATCGGTATCCCATCCGTTTTGATAGTCACCCCTATTGGCGTCCATACTTCCCAACATGCCATTGTCTGCCGCGACCTGCAACTCATGCTGAAAAGTATGACCTGCAAGGGTGGCATGATTTACCTCGATATTCAACTTAAAATCTTTATCTAATCCATAATGGCGCAGGAAACCAATTACCGTTGCGCTATCATAATCATATTGGTGTTTGGTAGGTTCGCAGGGCTTCGGTTCTATAAAAAATGTTCCTTTAAATCCGTTTCGACGGGCATAGTCGCGTGCCATGGTTAAGAACTGCGCGAGATGATCCAGTTCTCGTTTCATATTGGTATTCAGGAGCGTCATGTATCCTTCGCGGCCTCCCCAAAACACATAGTTCTCCCCGTTGAGTGCAATCGTGGCATCGAGGGCATTTTTTACCTGTGTTCCTGCACAAGCCACCGCATGAAAATCCGGGTTGGTAGACGCGCCATTCATATACCGCGGATTGGAAAAAACATTTGCCGTTCCCCAGAGCAGCTTCACGCCGCTGGCTTGTTGTTTCGTTTTGGCATAGTCAACAATAGCCTTCAGTCGGCTTTCATACTCCTGCAGGTTGCTCCCTTCATCCACCAGGTCTACATCATGAAAACAATAATAGGGAACACCCAATTTTGTGATGAACTCAAAAGCCGCATCCATTTTATCCTTTGCGCGCTGTACTGCATCGGCATTCGCATCCCATGGAAAATGTTTGGTACCCGGCCCAAAAGGATCTCCACCTGTTCCACAGAATGTATGCCAGTAAGCCACCGCAAAGCGGAAATGCTCCTTCATGGTTTTTCCCGCCACTACTCTATTTTCATCATACCATTTAAACGAAAGCGGATTGTCTGACTGGGATCCTTCAAACTTGATTTTATTGATACCGGGAAAATATTCGCGGTTGCCTAAGGTTACGCTCATGACGTTGAAAGTATTTAGTTAAACAAAAATATAGGGGGCTAAAGATAGGGCAAAAGAACGTGGAAATGAGGAATTTGAAAATGTGAAAATGTGGGAAATTTGAAAATGGAATATCTACATTTTTGCGTTTGAAGGTAGGACGAAGGAGTATGGGCATGAAGCGCAAAGAAAAAAGGGACAAAGCGTTTGCTGTTTTGTCCCTAATTGTGAACCGGATTGGATTCGAACCAATGACCCTCAGC
>JADZFY010000448.1 GCA_020854215.1 Chitinophagaceae bacterium
ACACAAATGACGATTTCCGAGGTAGCCTATGCGGTAGGTTTCAGCAATCCCAAATATTTTACCCGGTTTTTCAAAAAGGAGTTTAACGTGCTGCCCACAGCATACCGGTCTGCGAACAGGGAGTGAACGCTATCAGAGAAACGGTTATGTAATCGTTGAATTTGCACCGGCAAATACTGAATAAAGAATGTATATTGCCCACACAAAACAGACGATTGAAGAAATGGGGTAGAACGCAAAAATGCATTACCGCTTTTCTTTATTCGTATTTACACAGGTCAGTTATTTTTTTATTATAAACACTTAAATTATTGAAATGAAGCTGAGCTTTTTTTTGGCAGGATTTTTTTTGGTTAATACATTGTTTGCACAACAATCATGGCAGCCGGTACCGGGTAAAATAATGACGGAGTGGGCTGCACAAGTTGACCCCACTAAACCGCTGCCCGAATACCCGCGTCCGCAGTTAACCCGCGGGAGCTGGATTAACCTCAACGGGTTGTGGCAATACAGCATTGTTCCAAAACAATCCGGCGTTCAGCCACCGGCAACATTCGATGGCAGTATTCTGGTTCCTTTTGCAGTAGAGTCAGCATTGTCAGGTGTTGGTAAAACGGTTGGAAAAGACAGTATACTCTGGTACAGGAGAAGCATAGACATCCCTTCTGCGTTTCGCAAAGGAAATGTGCTGCTTCATTTTGGTGCAGTGGACTGGCAGGCTGAAGTATTCGTGAACGGGCTTCAGGTGGGTACGCATCAGGGGGGGTACGATCCCTTTACTTTTGACATTTCAACAGCACTCAAAAAGGGTAAAAAACAGGAAATTGTTGTGCGCGTATGGGATCCCTCCGACGATGGTCCCCAGCCGCGCGGAAAACAGATTAAAAACCCGCATGGCATATGGTACACACCTGTGTCCGGAATATGGCAAACGGTATGGCTGGAGAATGTTCCTAAAACATTTGTGGCTGCAACAAAACAAACTCCCGATATAGATAAGCAAACGGTAACCGTTGAAGTTAAATCGGAGAATCTTCAACCGGGCGATGAGATTATTGTTACCGCACTGGATGGCCGGCAACAGGTAGCAACACAAACGTTGAAAGGGGAAAGCACAGCAGTGTTGAATATCGGTAATCCAAAACTCTGGTCACCCACGAATCCTTTTTTATACAATCTTTCCATTTCGGTTATGCGTAAGGGAAAGACAATAGATGAAGTAGGAAGTTATTTTGGGATGCGCAAGTCGTCAATGGCTAAAGATGTTAATGGCGTTCAGCGTATGATGTTGAACAACGAGTTTGTTTTTCAATACGGCCCGCTCGACCAGGGCTGGTGGCCTGATGGATTATACACTGCGCCAACAGATGATGCATTGAAGTTTGACATTGAGAAAACCAAAGAACTTGGGTTTAATATGATTCGCAAACACGTAAAGGTAGAGCCGGCACGCTGGTACTATTATTGTGATAAGATGGGCTTACTGGTATGGCAGGATATGCCAAGCGGCGACCTGGGTGGTAATGCATGGGATATGCGACCGGGTCAGATTTCCGGACGAAACCTGGATAAAATCCGCACACAGGAGTCAGAAGCGATTTTCCGCAAAGAATGGAAAGCGATTATGGATGCCTGTTACAACTTCCCGTCTATAGTATCGTGGGTGCCGTTTAATGAAGCCTGGGGACAGTTTAAAACAAAAGAAATTGTAGAGTGGACGATGCAAATGGATCCCACAAGATTAGTGAATGAAGCAAGCGGTGGTAATTTTTTTGGAGTAGGCCCGATCATTGATATTCATAACTATCCCGACCCGCAAATGCCAACACCTGAAGTATTTGGTGACAAACAGATATTGATACTTGGAGAATTCGGAGGCTTAGGACTGCCCGTAGAAGGACACACCTGGCAGGATACAAAAAACTGGGGTTACCAGAGTTTTAAGAACACGGATGAATTGTATAATCGTTACGCTGAGTTTATCAACCGCTTGCCGGGTATGATAAAATTGGGTTTGTCTGCTGCCGTGTACACCCAAACTACAGATGTAGAAATTGAAACCAACGGATTTTTTACCTACGACAGAAAAGTTCTGAAAATTCCCGTAGAAAAAGCGAAACAGGTGCACCAACAGTTGTATAATACCGGCTTGGTGAAGATGCAATAAGCGCCAGGAAGAGATGTCGCGGTGAGTACGCAACAAAGGAGCGTCAGACCGCGGCATTACGGTACCGGAAAAGCCAGGAAGGAAAGCGACCAATGATGAACGGGATGAGATCAAAACAATAATCATTGAAAAAAAGAAGCTATAAACGGAAGACAATAAATCCAGCATGAGGAACGGTATAATTATCGCGTTAATTTCTTTACTCCTTTTCATTCCGAATGCCTACACGCAGAATATGGAGCTAAAGATGTTTACCAATCCTCTTCTGCCATCAGGCCCCGATCCTTTTTCTTTTTATAAGGAGGGGTACTATTATTATACCCATACACTTGGTGATCGTATTGGCTTATGGAAGACCAAACATTTGGCTGATCTAAAAAACGCGGAGTACAAAACCATCTATACTCCGCCGGAAGGCACGCTGTATTCAAAAGAATTATGGGCGCCGGAAATCATATCCATCAACAATAAATGGTATGCTTATTATGCAGCCGATGATGGAAGGAATAAAAATCATCGAATGTATGTGCTGGAAAACGCATCGCCTGACCCAATGAAAGGGGAATGGATGTTTAAAGGAAAGATTGCCGATCCTTCTGATAAATGGGCAATTGACGGAGATGTATTTGAGTACAAAAATCAATGGTACATGATATGGAGCGGTTGGGAAGGAGACGTAAACGGACAACAGAATATTTATATAGCAAAAATGAAAAATCCCTGGACCATTGAAGGAAACAGGATTTGTATTTCAAAACCCACCTACGACTGGGAAACGCATGGTGATTTGAATGATGCCAATAATCCGCCACACGTAAGCGTGAATGAGGGCCCACAGGCGCTGATGAACAAGAATAAATTGTTTATCATATTTTCTGCAAGCGGTTGTTGGACGGATTTTTATGCGTTGGGTTTGCTCACTTTCGAAGGGACGGATAATTTATTAGATGCTGGTGCATGGAAAAAACACCCTGTTCCCGTTTTTAAGCAATCAAAAGAAAACGGCGTATATGCACCGGGGCATAATTCATTTTTTAAATCGCCGGATGGTACCGAAGACTGGATACTATATCATGCGAATGATCAGCCGGGACAGGGATGTGGAAAATTTAGATCACCCCGGGCGCAAAAATTTTCATGGGATAGTGATGGAATGCCCTATTTTGGAGAGCCTGTAAAAACGGGAACTCCTCTTGCTGTACCTTCAGTAACCAAAACCGGAACAGAATGAATGTAAACACGGGTAAATACAATATTGATATTGTAAAAAATAAATTCAGAGAACTTTTTCAGGAGGAACCACGGTTGTTTCGTTCTCCGGGAAGAATCAATATTATTGGCGAACATACCGATTACAATGATGGATTTGTGCTGCCGGCAGCTATTGACCAGGCGGCCTATGTAGCGGTTGGGAAACGAAGTGATGACATGATTCATCTTGCGTCCCTGGCATTTAACGAAACGTACTCCTGCAGGCTTTCTGAACTGCGGCCTTCGAAAAGTTGGACCGACTACGTACTGGGCGTTGTGGATCAGTTATTGAAAAACGGTTGTGATATCGGTGGATTTAACCTGGTGTTGGACGGAGATATAAAAATTGGCGCGGGACTATCCTCATCCGCCGCAGTAGAGTGCAGTGTATTATTTGCTTTAAATGAATTGTTTGCGTTGGGTCTTCCTAAAATGCAAATAGCAAAACTGGCGCAGGCCGCAGAGCACCAATTCGCAGGAGTGAAATGCGGCATTATGGACCAGTTTGCTTCTGTTTTTGGCAAAGCGGGTCACGCGGTTCAACTGGATTGCAGGAGCCTGGAATATCAGTACGTTCCTATTCAAATGGATGGGATAAAGATGGTAATGTTTAATTCTAATGTTTCGCATTCGCTGGCGTCATCCGAATACAACACCCGCCGGCAACAATGCGAGCAGGGTGTTGCCTGGGTGCGGCAGTATGTTCCCAATATACGGTCGCTGCGTGACGTGTCGCAAACTCAACTGGAACAGTATGTGTTGCACAGGGACGCCTTAATATACAAGCGTTGCCGGTATGTGTTAGACGAAAATGCGCGTTTGCTTTCCGCCTGCGATGATTTGAAAAAGGGCGATATCGCGGCGTTAGGAGAAAAAATGTTCCTCACCCATGAAGGCTTAAGTAAAGCTTATGAAGTGAGTTGCACGGAACTGGACTGGCTGGTGGAGTTTGTGCGCCACGAAAGTGATGTGTTGGGCGCCAGGATGATGGGCGGTGGTTTTGGCGGATGCAGCATCAACCTGGTAAAGGAAAATGCGATAGATGTATTGGTGGAAAAAGTAAGTAAGGCGTATAAGCATGCCACCGGACTAACCCTGGACGCCTTTACGGTAACGACGTCGGAGGGTAGCGGAAGTTTGGACTAGTGTTTCGTTAGCTATTAAACGCGCGATTGCTGATCGTTGTTTTCGGTTTAGGGTACAGTGTACTTTCCGGAGTTTTTCTGTCTCAATAATATTTAGGAATAAAACCGAGTTACGATATTAAAAAAACGAAGATGATGACTACGATAACAATGAGAATTCTTACCGTTGCTTTACTGTTGACAGTATTTGCCTGTAACCAAAGAACAACGGAAAAAAGCAGCGGTAAAGATACATCGGCGGTTGCTGTTCAGGCAACTGCATGTGTTTCCTATTTGAACACCGCGGAGTTTGCAGATACGATTGAAGGAAAACCTGTTGGATTATACGTGTTGAAAAACAAAGAGGGAGCCTGCGCAGCGATTACCAATTATGGCGGACGGCTGGTAAGCCTTGTTGTACCGGACAAAGAGAATAAACCCACGGATGTGGTGGTTGGATTTAAGAATGTGCAGGACTATGTACATTCTTCCGAGCCCTATTTTGGAGCGTTGATCGGTAGAGTGGGTAATCGGATTGCTAAAGGAAAGTTCACGCTCGATGGAAAAACCTATAACTTATTTACCAATAACGGACCGAATACGCTGCATGGTGGTAAAAAAGGATACCAGGATGTGGTTTGGGATGCCAGTCAGTCGAACGATTCCACCTTGCTATTGAAATATTTATCCAGGGATGGGGAGGAAGGTTTTCCGGGTAATCTCAATATAACGGTGCAGTACACCCTTACCGCAAACAACGCACTGAAAATAGATTATTTTGCAACCACCGACCAAAAAACGGTAGTTAACCTTACCAATCATGCGTTCTTTAACCTTAATGGAGAAGGGAGCGGCACAATCAATAACCATCTTTTGCAGATCAATGCCGATAGATACACGCCCGTTGATACCACTTTAATTCCCACCGGACAACTCGAACCTGTTGCTGGAACGCCCTTTGACTTCCGGCAACCAACAGCTATTGGAAAACGTATTGATACGGTGAACAATCAACAGCTAAAAAACGGACGCGGGTACGATCACAACTTTGTTCTTGACAGTGCAAACTCATCCGGGTTACATCAGGCAGCGATGGTAACAGGAGACCAATCGGGTATTGTGATGAAAGTGTACACCACCGAGCCGGGGTTGCAGTTTTACGGAGGCAATTTTATGCAGGGAAAGAATACGTTTAAGAATGGGACAAAAGATGATTTCAGGACAGCCTTTTGTTTGGAAACGCAGCACTTTCCAGATGCACCTAACCAAAAAAAATTCCCTTCAATTGTGTTGGAACCCGGGCAGGAGTACAAAACGTCAACCGTCTACGCGTTTTCAGTGAGAAAAGAATAGCGCAACGCAGGTGTTAAGCACGAAACGGACGGTAGGGGAAAGATGGAAATCGGGACAGTTTTCAGCCCGATGCTACCGGGAACATACGGTGCAATTTGGGGAGTGCCAGGCTGTGAGTGCGGATGCTTGAATGTTTAATCCTAATAGCTAAAAATAACGGTAATGAAATTCAGTTGGATCGTATTGATTTCTTTGGTTTTTAGTGTTGGTTTCCAACAATGCAAACCCAAAGAGGAAAAGAAAGCGGATGAAAACGAAGTGAGAACTGTCTGGACAAAAGAGCAGGCCAAAAACTGGTATACAGCGCAGGGATGGCTGGTGGGTTGTGATTTCCTTCCCAGTTCTGCCATTAATCAATTGGAAATGTGGCAAGCCGCCACTTTTGATACGGCTACGATTAACCGTGAGTTGGGATGGGCGGCATCGCTGGGGATGAATACCGTACGAGTGTACCTGCATGACCTGCTGTTTCTGCAGGATGAAAAGGGATTTCTGCAGCGTATAGACAGCTTCCTGCAGATTGCGGCGAGGCATCATATCAAACCACTATTCGTATTGTTTGATTCTGTTTGGGATCCTTATCCAAAACTGGGGCTCCAGCCGGAGCCAAAGCCGGGTGTACACAATTCGGGATGGGTTCAAAGTCCCGGAAAAGCCGCGTTGTTAGACAGTACACAATATCCCCGCCTGGAAACCTATGTGAAGGGTGTGGTAGGAAATTTTGCTTCGGACGAGCGCGTGTTGGGATGGGATGTATGGAACGAGCCTGAGAATATGAACAACGAGTATTACCGAAAAATGGAACCACCAAACAAGGGCGATATTGTATTGGGTTTACTCCGCAAGACTTTTGAATGGGCTCGTTCAGTTAGTCCGCAACAACCATTAACCGCAGGACTATGGTCGGGCGACTGGTCGGCACCTGAAAAACTGAAACCCATTGAAACACTCATGGTGGAGGAGTCGGATATAATATCCTTTCACAATTATGACAGTGCCAGTGCCTTCGAAAAAAATATCCTGGAACTGCAACGTTACGATCGCCCGATACTGTGTACGGAGTATATGGCGCGTGGCAACCACAGTACTTTTGAAAGTGTGTTGCCTGTTGCTAAAAAGTACAATGTAGGTGCATATAACTGGGGTTTGGCAGACGGTAAATCACAAACTATTTATCCGTGGGACAGTTGGAAAAAAGCCTATACAAAAGAGCCTGATCTGTGGTTTCACGATATCTTCAGAAAGGATGGAACTCCCTATAAAAAGGCGGAAACAGACCTGATTCGGCAACTGACCGGTAAATCAGGATAGGCTATGTTGGTTTGTTTCTCCTGATTATTCCAATCCGAATACACCTTTGTTGAGTAACTGCAGGGTTTGTACTTTATTGGCAGAAGGGACCAGCACCGAAATATTATGACTGCTGCCCCCGTAGCTCACCATCCTAACAGGTACTTCAGCGAGCGCATCAAACAGTTTCATTAACACAAGTGGTGTTTGGGCAATTTGGTTTCCCACAATAGACACTATCGTTTGATCCTTGTCTGCCACTACGGTGCCAAAAGGTTCCAGTTCCTTCAGGATTTGCGCGAGATGGGTAGCATTATCTATGGTAACCGACACGGCAACTTCAGAAGTAGTAACCATATCAATGGCAGTCTTATACTTCTCAAATACTTCAAATATTTTTCGTAAAAAACCATAGGCAAGCAGCATGCGGCTGCTTTTAATTTTAATGGCAATAATACCGTCTTTGGCGGCTACCGCCTTCACGCCAACCGAACCCGCTTCCTGGGTGATAGTGGTACCTGGTGCATCGGGCTGCATGGTGTTCAGTAATTTAACCGGAACTTTTTCCTGCTGTGCGGGCCAAATACAGGTTGGGTGTAAAATTTTTGCACCGAAGTAGGCCAGTTCTGCCGCTTCTTCAAAGCTAAGTTGTACTACAGGTATTGTGGTCTTTACTACACGCGGATCATTGTTATGCATACCGTCAATATCCGTCCAAATTTCACACACCTCAGCGTTTACTGCGGCAGCAATGAGTGATGCGGTGTAATCGCTTCCTCCTCTTTTAAGGTTATCCACCTCTCCCTTAGCGTTTCGGCATATATAACCCTGGGTAACAAATAATTTTTTATCGGCGTGCTGATGTAAAATCCTGTTCAGCTTTACTCTTATGGCATCAAAATAAGGCTCGTCATTGGCATCAATCTGCATGAAATCCAAAGCAGGTAATAAGGCGTGGTCAATACCGTTTTCTTCGAGATAGGCGCTGAAAAGTTTGGTACTCATCAGTTCCCCCTGCGCCAGGATATCCTTATTGAGCGCCTCATTAAAAGATATCTTCAGAATAATATTCAGAAAGTCGAAATGTTCAGACAGGATTGCTTCGGCTTTTTTTAGTGTGGCTTCTTTTTTAAGCAGGGTTTTAATAAACGCCCTGTAATGGTTCTCCAGTTCCTCGATAGTTTGCTTGGCCTGATGTTTATCTCCTTTTGCCAACGCGTCACCAATAGAAACCAGTGTATTGGTGGTTCCGCTCAGGGCACTCAATACTACAATCTTTGAATCCTGTCCGGTGGTAATCAGTTTTGCTACCTGCTGCATCCTTTCCGGTTTTCCCACGGAAGTGCCGCCAAACTTCATGACTTTCATGATCTGCCGCTTTAATTTTTTGCCGTGCAAAGATAATGGGAAAAACAAAGCGTAAAATCACAAATCATAAAAGGAATGATTGTGTTCTTGTTTCTAAAATTTGACGAAAAAGGAATACGCGGGGTGGACGGGGAAGTTGGAGAAAACATGGTGAAATAAATTGAGGACGATGCCTTTTTCATATTTCACCATGTAAAAAAAATAGCTGATTAAAAGGGCAGATCATCTGCCATCGGGGCTACTGTGTCATGCGCCATAGTAACGCCACCTGCATCGCCGTACGCGGAAGTACCAGTGCCCGGCGAAGCGTCGTTGCGGTTGCCTCCTCCCAGTAATTGAACAGAAAATACCCGCAACGTTAGAGAAGAGCCGGAAGTTCCATCATTTCGGGTGAAATTTCTGATGTCAGGGGTACCTTCGGCATACACCTGGGTGCCTTTTTTCAGATAGGGCGCAATTGCCGTTCTGTCTGTCCAATAGGCGCATTCAACCCAGGTAGTTTTTTCTTTTTGTTGGCCGGAAGCGTCCCGGAACTTTTCAGTGTGGGCTACACTGAAGTTAATGACGGATTTACCGTTTACATTGTTTGTAATGGCATCTTTACCTAAATTTCCAATAACCTGCAACTTGATCATAGCATTTGCTTTTTTTGTGTATTAATTAATTCTGACAAATTAAGTGATTTTATATTAAAAGTTGCGCGGTGTGGAAAATAAGAATGGATTTTAGTTACACGTGGATTATCTACCATTGGCACTGTTAACTGCCGTCTGTTTTCCGGTGCTCGGTTAATTTAACAGGGTTTAGCTATTTTTGCGCATCCTCAAAAACCAGAAAGCGTTTTGAAGCAACTTATAATAGCGGTACTTGATTTCTTCTATATTCCGTTTGAAAAATGGATGGATAGGCAAACTTTCCGATATATAGCCTGCGGAGGGGGCAATACATTGCTCGATATTTTGATTTATTTTTTTTCCTACCATTTTATTCTGCAAAAGCAGATAATACATACCCCCATCATCAGCATCAGTCCTTATATTGCCGCTTTTCTCCTTTCGTTTCTCATTACTTTTCCCACTGGGTTTTTATTAATGCGAAATATTGTATTTCCGGGTTCATCGCTGCGGGGCAGGATACAACTGTTTCGGTATTTTATGCTGGTGGTAGTTTGCGTTGTGCTAAACTATATTTTTATCAAGATGTTTGTAGAGGGGTTCAATTTTTATCCCACGATTGCTAAAATTTGCACAACGGCTATTGTTATTTCCTTCAGCTATCTTACACAGAGAAATTTTACTTTTAAGATTGAACAGGGGGCAAAAAAAAATACTTAAGCCGCATCGTTCACTTATTTAAGAGGAAAGAGGAAATAAGGATAGGTGTTTTTCTCTTAGCTTACATAAGGTTCGCGGCCTAAGTATGTTATTCAAAATATCGGTTTGCACATAGGAAGGATGGTGTAATCTGTAGGTTAACAACAGCCAGAACAAAAAAGAGGATAAGGTTTATGAAATTACTATTGTATAATAAGCATCCGTCTTTTCATCTTCAGCTTTAATAGCCTTTGGTTATAACAAATCTTATTTATTGTTCGCTTTAAATAAGGTGTCAAATCAAAATACTACAGTATATTCAGCGATTGAATTGGATCATCAATTTTGAATACAGATTAAATATCTGAATTAAATTTATAGAACCGATTTATTTTTAGCGGGAATTAATACCGTTTTTTAACGGTAATTTTGATACCGTTTTTTAACGGGAAAACACTACCGTTTTTTAACGGTTTTTTTTACCACAGATAGCGGTTTTTTTATGGTAAAATTATCATTTGTTATTGAGCTACTTTACGATATAAATTGTTGTAATTCATAATTGATTGAATTGCATTGATTTGTAACTACCTTTTTATTTCTTCTTGGTTTAGTTTTACAGTGAAATCATTTTTCATTCACTTTAAACCACTTTAATCATGCTTACAATTGAGAAGAAATCACTAAGAGTTGGAAAGTACGTTAGTACCGAACATGTTGACACCGTAATCAAAACCTACAAACAGGAAAGATGGGTGCATAATTCCGACCGCATCGGAAAGGAAGATTCATTAAGTGTATGGTACAGTATTGAAGAGCTGGAAGAATTTATGGCCACTGCCAGGGAAAACGGTGGCGATGGTATAAGATTTTACTTTGCCGCTTATCCTGAAACTTACACCGAAAAAGCAGGGTTTGCAGGCCGCCAAACACTGGTTCTTGTAGCAACCAAAACCAAAGAACTGGAAACGGGGGTGGCTAACAAAGATGTATATATCCAGGACGGAAATGGAGCGAAAATCCTGGCCTATAACGCCGGTAGTATTTGTCCGCCGTTGTGTACTCCCCGACCACCCAAACCCGCTGATCCGGATGATTGGGGAAATATTGGTACCTCAATTGTGGACAGAGGC
Source organism: Chitinophagaceae bacterium (assembly GCA_020854215.1). Lineage (GTDB taxonomy): Bacteria > Bacteroidota > Bacteroidia > Chitinophagales > Chitinophagaceae > Agriterribacter. The sequence continues at coordinate 11,000 of JADZFY010000448.1, forward strand.
GATAAAGGACTTGTTGTAGTTTAGTTTTGGCAGTTACCATAAATCATTTTTTGAACCCCTTTGTCAAAAGGGGTTTTTTTATTGAATATATATCATTGTTGCAAATTACCTTGCAGTGGTATGGGGTTGCATATATATATATGGATTATCCTGTTGGGGAGTATTACCGGCGCCACCGTTTACTTCAAAAAAGGCACGCCGTTGTTTCTAAAGGCATTGCCGGTTTACCTGCTGGTAACCTTTTTGGTAGAGTATATTGGGCAGTGGATGAATTACAACGGAAGGACAACCGTTACCCTTTACAACATTTTTACTACAATCGAATTTGTATTTTATTTCTGGCTGCTGAGGTTTCTGGTAAAAGGGCGGTTTGCACGGCAATTGCTTCGGCATAGTTTGTGGGCTTATCCGCTGTTGGTTTTGGCCAACAAACTGTTTGTTCAAACCGGAATGCAATTTCATACGATAACCTTTAGCCTCGGGGGGCTACTTATTGTAATGGCAACTATTATCTATTTTTTTGAATTGTTTGAAATGGAACACCCGGTAAACCTGGTTCGTGAACCGGCATTTTGGATAAGTTCTGGTTTGTTGTTTTTTTACGCCTGTACCTTCCCTTTATATGCTTTAATCAATTTTTTGCGTGATCCATCCAACATAATTATTAAAAACATCGGCTCTATTATAGCCATCGTGAATATTTTATTATATTCATCCTTTATCGTTGCCGCATTATGCAGGATCAGAATCAGGAAATCTTTGTCGTAGTTGTAATTGGAGGGCTATTGGGCCTGCTGCTGGTAGGCTTTATCGTTACCATACTCTTTTTGTACCAGCGCAGGCAGTACCGGCAGGAAAAAGAGTTGGCAAGATTAAAAGAGGAATATGATCAGGAGGTACTGAAATCGCAGTTGGAAATCCAGGAAACCACCCTTAAATCCATAGCCCAGGAATTGCATGATAATATTGGACAGGTACTGTCGGTGGTTAAATTGTCATTGGCCGTGGTTCCACTGGAAAGCGACCATAAGGCCTATTCGCATGTTCAGCATATCAGGGAAGTATTGAATAAGGCGGTATATGACCTGGCCGATCTCACCAAGAGTTTGCATACCGACAGAATTGCCCAGATTGGATTGGTGGAATCTATTCGCTTTGATCTTGAAACGCTTCGCCGAACCGGGTTGATGGAGGTAAATCTCGAACAACTGGGCGAGGAATACCGCCTGGGCGAGCAGAAAGAAGTATTTATTTTTCGTATTTTTCAGGAACTGGTGAATAATATATTGAAACACGCCAAAGCTACCCAGGTAAAAGTGGTATTGAATTATATGACAGAAGATGTTTTCCTGTTTTCCGTAGAAGACAATGGAGTAGGGTTTAGTATAAATGAAAAGAAAAACTCACTGTCTCCATTAAACGGCGTTGGACTGAAAAGTGTGTTAAACCGTGCAAAACTTATCGGTGCAAAACTGAATTTTGACGCTGAACCCGGTAAGGGCACATTTGTTCAGATGGAATTACCATTGACGGGTCAAAAAGGTTCATAAGCAAAAGCAGATCAAATATGGCAGACAGTAGCAAAAATATTCGGGTGGCGATAGTAGACGATCACACGCTTTTACGTAACGCTTTGGCCAATCTGATTGATTCGTTTGAACATTTTTCTGTTTATTTTCAGGCCGAAAATGGTGAGGAGCTCAAAGAAAAATTAAGGTTGAGATTTATTCCGGATATCATACTGCTCGATGTGAATATGCCGGGAATGAATGGTTTTGAGACCGCAGAATGGCTCTATAAAAACCATCCGCAGGTTAAAGTGCTCGCATTGTCTATGTATAGCGATGAAGCCACCATTATCCGAATGCTGAAACTGGGAGCCAAAGGATATATAATGAAGACAGCTGAGCCCCAGGAACTACATCTTGCGTTGAAATCAATAGTGGAAAAAAATTTTTACCTCTCCGATTATATTACCGGGAAAATTGTGGGTGGACTGAATAAAAATCTGGAACTGCCGGATGAGCATGCGGTTTTAACCGATAAGGAAATTGAATTTCTCAAACTTAGTTGTTCGGAGTTGTCGTATAAAGAGATTGCCGACAAAATGTTTGTAAGCACCCGCAGGGTCGAAGACCACAGAAATGCATTATTTGAAAAGTTGAAAATACGATCAAGGGTTGGTCTGGTCATGTATGCCATTAAAAATGGGATTTTTGAAATCTGAACGAATCGTAAATGCACCACTCCTCTCCACTCCAAAGCCTTCACCTTCAGAAACAACCGTTTTTTGTATTTCGGGTACAAGCACCGTTACATGCTGCCTGCCGATACTACTTCCAAATTAGAGAAATATTCAAACGAACTGCCATTTTTGCACCTTTTGATGTGGTGGCATAATGCTTGCCGGGTAGCTTATGACTTTTAATCTTAAAGGAAATTTATAATATGGGAAAAATAATCGGAATAGACTTAGGAACTACCAATAGCTGCGTTTCCGTAATGGAAGGCAACGAACCCGTAGTTATAGCTAATGATGAAGGACGTCGCACCACGCCTTCCGTAATTGCTTTTATGAAAAATGGGGAAAGAAAGGTGGGCGACCCGGCTAAACGCCAGGCTATTACCAACCCGATAAACACCATAATGTCGGTGAAGCGTTTTATGGGCCGTCGGTACGATGAAGTAGGCGAAGAAATTAAGCATTGGAGCTACAAAGTGGTAAAAGGTGACAATAATACGGTTCGTATTGACATTGATGGCAGACCGTATACGCCACAGGAAATTTCTGCTATGACACTGCAGAAAATGAAAAAGACTGCAGAGGATTATCTGGGTCAGGAAATTACAGAAGCGGTGATTACAGTGCCGGCCTACTTTAACGATGCGCAACGGCAGGCTACCAAGGAAGCCGGGGAAATTGCAGGATTAACGGTTCGCCGTATCGTAAATGAACCTACGGCTGCCGCATTGGCCTATGGATTAGACAAAAAACATAAGGATGAAAAAATAGCCGTTTTCGATTTGGGTGGCGGTACATTCGATATCTCTATCCTCGAACTGGGAGATGGTGTTTTTGAGGTGAAATCTACCAACGGAGATACTCACCTGGGAGGCGATGACTTTGATAAGGTAGTTATAGACTGGCTGGCAGAAGAGTTCAAAAAGGAAGAGAATATTGATCTGAGAAAAGATCCCATGGCTTTGCAGCGTTTGAAAGAAGCGTCGGAAAAGGCAAAGGTAGAATTGTCTTCGTCCAGCGAAACCGAAATTAATCTTCCGTATGTTACGGCTTTAGACGGTGTACCCAAGCACCTGGTGAAAAAATTGACCAGGGCAAAATTTGAACAGTTGTCAGACAGTTTATTGGAAAGGTGTTTAAAACCCTGTGAGCAGGCATTGAAAGATGCCGGTTTAAACGCATCACAGATAGATGAAGTGATTTTGGTAGGTGGTAGCACCCGTATTCCTAAAGTACAGGAAATAGTGGAAAAGTTCTTTGGGAAAAAGCCCAATAAGAGTGTTAACCCGGATGAGGTTGTGGCATTGGGTGCCGCTATTCAAGGTGCAGTGTTAACAGGAGAAGTGAAGGATGTGCTGCTGTTGGATGTTACTCCTTTGTCGCTGGGTATTGAAACAATGGGTGGTGTGATGACCCGCCTTATTGACTCAAATACTACAATCCCTACCAAGAAATCAGAAGTGTTTTCTACAGCTTCCGATAATCAGCCGGGAGTACAAATTCACGTGCTGCAGGGAGAACGACCGATGGCATCTCAGAATAAAAGTCTGGGTATGTTTAACCTCGATGGAATTCCTCCCGCACCGCGCGGCGTTCCACAGATTGAAGTAACTTTTGATATTGACGCTAATGGTATTCTCAATGTACTTGCTAAAGATAAGGGTACCGGAAAAGAACAAAAAATACGAATAGAGGCAGGTAGTGGATTGAGCAAGGAAGAAGTGGAAAAAATGAAAGCGGAAGCTAAAGCAAATGAGGCTACCGATAAAGAGGCTCGTGATAAAGTGGACAAGGTTAATCAGGCCGACAGTTTGATTTTCCAGACCGAGAAGCAGCTAAAAGAGTTTGGCGATAAGATACCTGCTGATAAAAAGGAACCTATCGAAACCGGGCTGGCAAAACTGAAAGACGCTCATAAACAACAGGACATTGCCGCTATTGATGCGTCTATGGCAGCCTTGAATACGGCATGGACAGCAGCATCAGAAGAGATATACAAAGCCCAACAGCAACAACAGCCTGGTGCGGGTGCAACCGATGGAGCGCAGCAACAGGCTCAGGGTGCTAAAGCAGACAGTGATAATGTTACGGATGCTGAGTTTGAAGAAGTGAAGTAAAACGGTTACAAGTTCATTGGTAATAAAAAATAAGAGGCTGTCTGTAAAGGCAGCCTCTTATTCGTTAAAGGAGTATATGTTTTAGTAAATCCGGTGCACTACTGAAGACGGTAGGCCACCACGTTATTTTTGAAAAAAGTAGGAACATATACCGTTTTACTCACCGGGTCATAACCAATATCGGCAGAATTAATTTTCTGTTCTCTGGTGTCCAATAAATGTTCTTTTTTGCCATTGGCATGTACGTACCATATCGAACCTGCCCAACAGGAAACAATAAAATCTCCATTCCCAACAGGCTCTATCCCGTCCGTTCCACCTTCCATTCCATCGGCGATCTGGGTTAATGCACCTGTTTTTTCGTGTTTATACAGTCCGCCTGAATTGGTTAAATAGAGGTCTGACCCCACCATCAATACACCGTTGGGTCCCGACAAATTTTCAATTACCACGGTTGACTGTCCGTTGGTGATACGATGTATTTTTTTGGTTTGAGAGTCTGAAACATAAATGGCTCCGTTGGTATCAATACTCAGGTCGTTTAATCCTTTTGCTCCGTCAATAGCAATGCGTTGGATGATTTTTCCTCCGGCAATATCTATTACCACAACCACATCAACATCTGCTACATATAACTTACCCGCATGGATATCCATGCCCTTTGGTGCATTTAAGCCCGTTACCCACTCCGATGCTATTATCCTGCCGTCAAGTCCCACTTTGCCAATGGATCCTTGACCATCTTTCTCCCAGGGCTTCCCTTCAATATTAGCAGTGTACAATACCTTTCGGGCGGCATCATAACGAACAGATTCCGGTACCTTCAGCAGCGTGTCGGTTTCCCAAAGTTTTATCAGCTTGTGATCCTGGGACTGGGCTTTCCCGCACAGCAGGACGAAACCGGTAAGTGCAGCAGAGAATAATAATTTTTTCATGTTCAGAATGGTTTACAGTTTATGA
>JADZFY010000449.1 GCA_020854215.1 Chitinophagaceae bacterium
GGTTGTTGCGGGAAGTGAAACCAACGATGATCCCTATCGTCCGTTGTCGCAATACAGCCGGGAACTGATTGCCGAACATGGAGATGCCACATCCATTCAGTGGCTTCACCGCAGTGAACGCTATGGAGAAAAGCTGGCAACGCCCGATGTAAGTGTAGCCGATTTGATTGGTGACGTGGATCCCATAAAAGCTGCCAATCTCAAACTCAGTTTTGCCGATGAAAGAGTAATCCATTATGGAATTATTCCCCGAAGCAACCGGGGCATCTTTGTCATTAATGAGTTGCCAGATCTGCAGGCGAGGATACAGGTAGCGTTGTTTAACATCTTACAGGAAGGAGATATCCAGATTCGCGGATTTAAACTCAGACTTCCGCTGGATATATTATTTGTGTTTACCGCTAACCCCGAGGACTACACGAACCGTGGCTCCATCGTAACTCCATTAAAAGATCGTATCGAGAGTCAGATATTGACGCATTATCCCAAAAACATTGAGGACGCACTCAGCATTACCGAACAGGAAGCAGGTATCGCCGACGAACAGTTACAAAAAGTGAAAATCAGCGACCTGGTTAAACGCCTTATAGAGCAGGTAGCTTTTGAAGCAAGGGCGAGCGAGATGGTAGATCAGAAAAGTGGCGTATCGGCACGTTTGCCCATCGCAGCATACGAAAATGCTGTAAGCGCGGCAGAAAGGAGAGCTATCATCAATAAAGAAACCGCTACGCAGGTATGGATTTCTGATTTAACCGGCATCATTCCTGCAGTTACCGGGAAGGTGGAACTGGTATACGAGGGAGAACAGGAAGGTCCTTACCAGGTAGCATTTAACCTACTGAACAAAGCCATCCGGACACAGTTCGCGCTGTATTTCCCCAATCCTGATATGCTCAAAAAAAGAAAGGCGCAGCAAAAGGAAACAGACAATTCGTATCGCACGGTAATCAACTGGTTCGATAAGGGAAACACGCTCGACATTTTGTTCAACCTAAAGGATAAGGAAAAAATATTGCTGTTGTACAAAGTGGATGGGCTGTATGGACTTGTAAAAAAATCTTACCCTCATGCTAACGAAAAGGAATCTGCATTATTGATGGAACTCATATTGCATGGTCTCGCTTCCTATTCGCTGATTAGCAAAAAGGTATTGGATGGCAAAATTGAATTTAAAGACCTCATGGGTTCTATGCTCAATATGAATAAAGAGGCTTCCTCCCTGGAAGACGAGGACGGATTTGAGCAGGAAGGGTATTAGACGGAATCGTACCCTGGCATTTGGGTATTGAGAAAAATATGCGGAGGAAATAAGGCGCCGGATTGATTTTCCTTTGCTGTACACATGGTGTATGAGCGCTTTAATCTAAAGGTGGCAAACTGGAAAAAGACAAAATACATTCATGTATTTGCAGCTGTGCCTGATGATAATATTAGCGTACATGCAACACTACACACGCAATACTACACTAATCTTACATTACTTCAGTCGTTCCAGGGCTTCCTTTGCCGCTGAAAAGTTTTTATCCAGCCCTGCTGCTTTCTGATAATTTAATATAGCGTCGGCTTTATTCCCCAGTGCTTCCTGGCATCTGCCCGATTGATAATACGCTTCGGCAAAGGTATTACTTACCTGAATGGCACGTTCAAATACACGCAACGCCCCGGAATAATCTTTCTGGTCGTACAACAGCAATCCTTTCTCGATGTAAGCCTCTAAAAACGTGTAGTCATTAACGAGGCATGAGTCAAACTCCGCCAACGCCTTCGCCTTATCGTTGACATTAGAATAGTACAGCCCTTTAATAAATCTTGCCTGCGAAATCGGCCGGGGTTCTTCCGCCACACCAATAACTTTATCGGCAATGCTCAACGCCTGTGAATCTAACTGATTAGCATATACGGCAGCCAATTGAAGCAAAGGTTCCATAAACATCGGTGCCCGTTGTACCGATTTCAGTAACGCAGAAATACCACGGGTGGTATCGCCCGACTCCAGGAGTATCACTCCCCTCTTGTACCAAAGTCCGGCATTGATACTGTCCATGTTCAGCAGCGAATCGTTTTGCACCAACGCATCACTAAACCTTCCGTTATTCAACAACTCATCCATCAAAAGATAGCGAAGCCCCGCGGAGTCGGGTCTTGCACTAACTGCTTGTTGTAACCTGGCTATATTTACATTGGAAGCATCTCCTTTGGCAGCTGTATCTCCCTTATTTTCGGGAGATGGATTGCAGGCGTTGAAAAAAATCAAAAGGACTAAGAATACAATATCAAATCGTCTGGTCTTCATATTGCATATGTTTTTCAATAGCCGTGTCGTATTGTTCTTTCCATACTGTAATATCTCCCCAGTAGTCACCGTCAATTAATAGTTCGCCTTCCGTCACCATGCCTATTTTCTCAAAGGGTACGGTTGTTGATTGAAGAAATTTCTCGAACACAGGTTGCTGTTCTCCGCTAACGGAAACCACTACCCTACTCTGCGATTCACCAAACCAAAATGCATCCGGCCTCACCACTTTACCCGTATCGGCTTTAAATCCGAGGTTGCGGTTAAAGCCACTTTCACAAAGGGTAACAAACAATCCGCCTTCACTGATATCATGGGCAGATTCAATTAGGCCGCGTTTTATCAGTTCGCTAATGGCCTGCTGCAGGTTAAATTCCTTTTCCAGGTCGAAATGCGGCGCGGGTGAATATTCCACCTTGTGCAGCTTATGCAAATATTCCGAAGAGTTAATATCGTCGTTCACTTCGCCCAGCAAATACAACAAATCTCCAGCCTGTTTAAAGTCGAGCGTCATCTTGCCATTGATATCATCCAGCAATCCCACCATACCAATGGTTGGCGTGGGGTAAACCGCGCCGTCCGGACTTTGATTGTAAAAGCTCACATTTCCGCCGGTAACGGGTGTATCAAATTTCTTACAGGCTTCACCCATTCCTTTAATGGCATATACAAACTGGTAATACACTTCCGGATCGTAAGGATTGCCAAAATTTAAACAGTTGGTTACGCCCAGCGGAACACCGCCACTGCATACGATATTTCGCGCTGCCTCACTCACGGCCATCATGCACCCTTTAAACGGATCGGCAAAAACATAACGGCTATTACAGTCTGTGGTAACCGCCAATCCTTTTTTTGTGCCTTTCACTTTTACCACCGGTGCGGCACTGGGCGCATTGGTAGATGTATTGCCGGTACCCACCATGCTGTCGTATTGAGTATATATCCAGCGTTTGGAAGCAATATTGGGAATGGTAATGATTTTTTCCGCTATAGCTTTCAAATCAGAGGGTACGGGTATTGATGCCTGATCAAAAGCTTTGATCTTACTGAAATAAGCAGGTTCACGGTATTCTCTTTCATATACCGGTGCGCCGCCACCCAACACCAGACTTTCTGCCGGCATCTCTGCTTCAAGCGTATCGTGCATATAAAAACGAAGCATACCGTCGGTAGTAACCTCGCCAATCTGAGAGCACGGCAAATCCCATTTATCAAAAATTTTCAGCACATCGGCTTCTCTTCCTTTTTTTACGATCAGCAGCATGCGCTCCTGGCTTTCGCTCAACAAAAGTTCCCAGGCCTTCATGCCGGGCTGGCGAGTAGGTACATGGTTCAGATTAATACGCATACCCACACCACCTTTGGCGCTGGTTTCAGCGGTAGAACAAATGATACCTGCCGCACCCATGTCCTGCATTCCCACTAAAGCCCCGGTAGGAATAAGCTCCAGACAGGCTTCCAACAGTTTCTTTTCCTGGAAGGGATCGCCTACCTGTACCGCAGGAAGATCTTCCACACTACTCTCTGTAATATCTGCCGATGCAAAAGCAGCTCCGCCCATACCGTCTTTACCTGTTGCAGAACCCACGATAAATACCGGATTGCCTTCTCCCTCTGCGGTGGCGCTCACGGTTTGTCCCACCTTTACCACCCCCACACTCATGGCATTCACTAACGGATTGGTATGATAACATTCTTCAAAATAAATTTCACCCCCTACTGTGGGCACACCAAAGCAATTGCCATAATGGCCGATGCCATGTACCACACCGTTCACCAGGTGCTGGGTTTTTTCTTCTTCAATATTTCCGAAGCGAAGCGAATTGAGTGCCGCTATCGGCCTTGCGCCCATAGTAAATATGTCGCGATGAATGCCACCCACACCTGTAGCCGCACCCTGAAAAGGCTCTATAGCAGAGGGGTGATTATGACTTTCAATTTTAAATACAACACCCCAGCCGTCGCCGATATCGGCAAGCCCGGCGTTTTCCTCGCCAGCTTTTACCAGGAGTTTGCCACCCTCGCGGGGAAGTGTTTTCAACCACCTTATAGAATTTTTATAGCTGCAATGCTCGCTCCACATCACGGAGTAGGCGCTCAGCTCGGTAAAGTTGGGTGTGCGTCCGAGAATGGTTTTAATCATCTCAAACTCTTCGGGTCTCAGTCCAAGTTTTTCGGCAGTTTCAACAGTTATTTCCATGTGTTGTAAATTCAAAGTATAGGAAGCGGCAAAACTACGAAAAGCGACTGGCATTTAGACTGAGATAGTGGGATATTGGGATGTTTTGGGATAAGCTGTGGAGAAGAAGGGAACTTTTACGAGGTGTACACTGATGGTACTATCATTGTATGTAGCGCTTATTCCGATGAGTGAAACGAACCGGGATCGCGCCCTGTACCGTTGAGATGAAAATTGAGCGGCGGGAGAAAACCAGTAGGTCCCGCGCCTGTAGTACGGCCGTCCCCATACTCCTATGGAAAGACAAATTCCCCAACCGCCATAATTTGCTTTTAGTTTTCTGCACTTTCCAGGCGGGTTCCCAATGGCAGGTAGAAGTAACCAAATTGAACACCAGTTCTTTCACCCAACTTTCTGTCGCTACTAAATCACGTCAACGCAGGATGAATCAGTGAATCGGATCGCTGTTTAAAGCAAAGCATGGAGACATACCACATTTGGCGCGGAGAAGACGAATTGCGCAACTTAGCACAAACCACGGTAATATTTTTTAAGTCTATTCTTTTCGAAATAAAATCACTGTATTTTTGATTGGCAATGATTTCGTTTTGCCGAAACATTAAAATAACGTTATATGAAATCGCTCAAAAAATTACTACTTCTTTCTGCAATCGCTCTGACTTCACTGCAGCTCAATGCCCAACGCATTCGCGTTACAGAGGGAAAGGTTCCCGACTTCAGTAATGAAAAATCGGTTAATACCGAATTTACTTATGAAAATATTGGGGTGGGTAAATTTGACAAAGAAGCTGACTACATTAAAACAAAAACGGATGAGTATAATGCGAAAGAACCTGGCAGAGGAGATGCCTGGGCAAAAAAATGGATAGACGACCGGGAATACAGATTTCAGCCAAAGTTTGACGAATTATTTTCCAAATACAGTGATCTTACCATTGATAAAAACGCAAAATTCACCATCATTTTCCACACCACTTTTATAGAGCCTGGTTTTAATATCGGCATTACCCGAAAGAATGCTTTTATCAACGGCGAAGCCCTTATTGTTGAAACTGCCAATAAGAGCAAGGTAATCGCCAGATTATCGGTGGATAAGGCTCCCGGCAATGCGTATTGGGGTAATGATTTTGACACGGGTGAAAGATTGTCTGAAACCTATGCAACTGCCGGAAAGGCGCTGGGTAAATTCATTAAGAAATAAAATTCCGATACACTGTCAACCAATCATATAAAGGGGTTGCAATGGATTGCAACCCCTTTATTTTTATATGCATCGAAAACGTTCAACATCCCCCTTCACCTCTTTCCTCAAAACTTAAACCCAACCGTAAGTAAAATATTACCCACTGTATTGGTAAGCTTCGCCGCATTAAATACGCCTTCATCCAAACGATATGGATAATAGGCATCCTTCACAATCTGGTGAATATAGGCGAGATCAACAAACATACCTTTATTCCTCCAGCCCAACCCGCCGCTAATGTTCATTCGGCTTGCATTTGTAATGTCTTCAGTTTGATTATCAAAATAATTGTTGCTGTAAGGATTGCCATAATAGCCAAAGCCCGCTCTAACCATTACGGTTTCAAATTTCAGCTCGCCACCTACTCTAAAGTTAATAGCAGAGGTAAACACATTGTCCAGTGTGCGGTTTAAATCATTGAAATAATCCTTATCGGCCTGGTTGGTGTTATCCTGAGAATTAAATGTGTTGCCCTTGTAACTGAGGTATTCGATATCGGCAGAAATAAAGCCTTTTTGTGAACTTACGTCGGCCTGAGTTCCAAAAATATAAGCCAATCCTGCGCCTATCCGTAAAGGTGTTTTATACCGGTAGCTGTACTCACCGGAGTATCCATCATTTAAATCGAGAGAACTCTGCGTTTTTACTCCGGCATAACCTTCGGTATCGGCAGTGACACTGGAGTAATAAGTGTCTTTTAGAGTATACCAGGAGGGACTATGAAAGTTTAAGCCCACCCGTAATGCCTCAACCGGTTTAAAAATTATACCCAGGTTAATATTAACGCCTGTTCCATCCGTTCTTAAATAATCATCCGCAACAAAATAATTGAAATTGTTTGTGGTATTCCCAGTGGCATCCGATTCTCGGAAGCTACTGTTACGAACGTATTTTAACGTATTAATGTTAATGGAACCTCCCATATAAAATACATCGTTATAATTTCCTCCCAATCCAATACTGAATTCAGATATTCCTCCTTTTGAATTGATAATTTGTTGTTGCTTTAGCCCGGTGGAAACACTGGCATTGCTGGCATACCCGGTGAGGTTGTTATTGTTGTCGTAAGTGGGGTCTATTAAGTAGGTGTTCAATCCAAGACTGGCGCCATAGGGGTAATTCAATGCAGCATCATCCGGATTGGTAGCATTACCGCTTATTAACTGATCGAGGTATTTCTCCGAATAGGAACTTTGATTATTGTCACCATCCACATAGGTCCTGCCATTAAAATTAGCAGTTTTGCTGATCGCTAAACCCACGCTCATATTCTTCCATTTGCTATTGGCTTTATATGATGGTATTCCCCACACTACACCCGTTGGCCCATAATTGAATCCGCTTTTACTGTCGGTTGCCGAACTGCCCCGGTAGTTTGCTTTACTGTTATTAAAAGAAAATCCGGGCGAAAGTACAATCTCACTTGTTTTATACAAACCAATTCCGGCGGGGTTGGTATATAAGGCAGATATATCGCCACCCAATGCACTAACGGCGCCACCTATCGCTTGCGCCCTGGCAGTTCCCTGAGTTGTAAGCCAGGAGTACCGCACTGCATCCAAAGGCTCCTGAGCAAACGCAAAATGCAGTGAAAAAACTAAACCCAACGTAACGATGGTTTTCCTCATATTATGAATTCATTTAAAACCAATACGATCTATAGCTTACTATAATAAAAAGAGCGGATTGCCGCTCTTTTTGGTTTAACTATTATCTTTCTGTTGAAAACAATTCTCAAAAAAGATTTAATTATCTTCCTCCTCTGCCTGGTCCGCGCGATGGTGTACTACCACCTCCACTGCTGCCTCCACTGCTTCTACTGCCTGAATTTGAACTGGGCATTATCCTCGGAGACGATGAATTATTGCTACCGTTGTCAAATGTTCTTGAGGGTCTGCTATTGTTTCCGCTGTCAAACGAACGGCGCGGACTGGAATTTCCTGACGATGAACTGCGCGGTGTTACATAGTTATTGTTGCCATTTCTAAACACCCGCACGGGAGCATTACCATTATTCCGCACTTCAGCGTTTCCACTGCGATTACCATAACTGTTCAAATTAGCCCTCCTGGGAGTATAAGTTCCGGCAGGTCTTACCGTACCCGGTTTACCATAAATATTACCGGGATAATAATGTCCGCCGTATCCATAGTCGTAGTAGGGATTATAAAAAGAATAAGGATTATAAAATCCGCTGTACAGACCACCCCAGCCAAAACCCATTCCCATCCCAAAGCGCGAGTACGGAGAATACAGAGAATAGGGATTGTAACCAAATCCTCCCATTCCAAAACCGCTGCCATAATAAGAGTATGGAGAATACATGCTTCCTAAATAACCATAATATCCATAATCATCTAAGGAAGACCACAACGAGCGATTTCTCACTTTCATCCGCAGGTAATTATCTTCACTGTTGTACGCCGAACGATCCTGATCTGTTTGTACGTTTACATACTCATCCTGCCCTCCGCTGTTATCGTAATAGTCATCGTTATTTTCGGAATTGGAGTAAGCTATCCGTGGTTGTGGTGCAGGAGAATAATACAAATCATCAGGTGTTTGCCCGGATTTATACAGGGTGGAACAACTGCTGAAACCAATAGCCGCTGCTACCACGAGTAAAATTCTCTTATTCATATACAGAGGGTTTTAAAATTACAACATGAAGTTACTACATTTGCCACAATTGGCACTGTTAATCTATTCAAAATAGTTGGGTATATATTAGAAGATATCCTATGTGAATTAAAAATTTAAAAACGGACACCCAGGAATATATAAAGAATCATGAGTAAAGAAATTACTTCCCGCGATCAGGATTATGCGCAATGGTATAATGATTTGATTATTAAAGGTGGTTTGGCAGATTATTCGGCCGTGCGGGGCTGCATGGTGATTAAGCCGTACGGATTTACATTATGGGAAAATATGCGCGACCAGTTAGACCGGATGTTTAAAGATACCGGGCACGTGAATGCCTACTTTCCTCTTTTTGTTCCCAAAAGCCTTTTTGAAGCAGAAGAAAAAAATGCCGAAGGTTTTGCCAAGGAATGTGCCATTGTAACGCATTACCGGCTAAAAACCGATCCTGATAATAAGGGCAAACTTATTGTTGATCCTGAAGCAAAGCTCGAAGAGGAACTGGTGGTTCGTCCAACAAGTGAAGCCATCATCTGGAACACTTATAAATCCTGGATTCAATCCTATCGTGATCTTCCGATATTGGTGAATCAATGGGCGAATGTGGTTCGCTGGGAAATGCGGACACGCCTGTTTTTACGTACTACAGAATTTTTATGGCAGGAAGGGCATACCGCCCACGCTACTGCGCAGGAAGCGGTAGAAGAAACCATCCGCATGCTGGATGTTTATGCCGACTTTGTAGAGAACTGGATGGCCCTGCCGGTGATAAAAGGTGTGAAATCCGAAAACGAAAGATTTGCCGGCGCAGTAGATACTTATTGTATTGAAGCGTTGATGCAGGATGGCAAGGCGCTGCAGGCCGGCACGTCGCATTTTCTCGGACAAAATTTTGCCAAGGCATTTGAAGTGCAGTTTTTGAATAAAGAAAATAAACAGGAGTACGTATGGGCCACATCGTGGGGTGTGTCTACCCGGCTAATCGGAGCTTTGGTGATGGCTCATAGCGATGACGATGGATTAATAATCCCTCCGAAAATTGCGCCGCTGCAGGTAGTGATTGTGCCTATTCACAAAGGAGAAGAACAAAAAGCCACAATAGACGCCAGGGTACAGGCTATTGTGCAGGAACTGAAATTGTCTGGCATACGCGTGAAGTACGATGATAACGACAATAACCGGCCAGGATGGAAATTCGCCGAATATGAGAAAAAGGGCGTACCTGTTCGTATTGCTATTGGTGCAAGAGATATTGAAAATAATACGGTAGAAATTGCCCGCAGAGATACTAAAGTTAAGCAAACAGTGAGCATGGATGATCTTCCGGTGCGCATCATTAACCTGCTGCAACAAATTCAGCAGGATATGTTTGAAAAGGCAAAGACCTACCGCGATGCACATATTACGAAAGCGGATACCTGGGACGAATTTGTACGCCTCCTAAACGAAAAAGGAGGATTTATTGCGGCACATTGGGACGGCACGCCCGAAACAGAGGAAAGCATTAAAGAGCAAACCAAAGCAACTATCCGATGCATTCCTTTAGATGGAGTGACGGAATCAGGTGCCTGCATCCTGACAGGAAAACCCAGTAAACAGCGCGTGTTGTTTGCTCAGGCGTATTAGGTTATGACTTTGTATAATTTTTTATTGCTGGTTCATGTGTTATCTGCCATTTTGGGAATGGGGCCCGGCTTTATTATGATTTACATTGTTACGAAAGCTTCTACAATGACAGAGTTGAAGCATGCCTATCTCATCCGAAACCGGGTACACTATTTTGTTATGGTTGGTGGAACGTTGTTGCTGCTTACGGGATTAGCAATGGGTACTTTACGTCCATATTTATTCCACATGGGTTGGTATGTCTCCAGCCTGGTTTTATTTGTAATTGCATTAGGCTTCGGACCGGTTGTATTGTCTCCGAAATCAAAACCAATTAAAACGTTGCTGAAAAATCATACGGATGACAATATTCCGAAAGCGTATTACGCGTTGGCACGCAAATTGTTTTTTTACGAGCGGATTGAAAATGTCATCTTCCTGATCATCATTGTGCTGATGATTTTGAAGCCCTTTTAATTTCAACCTGATTTGTTTACGTTGTGCAGCTAACCGAAATTTCGAGTACTCTGTGCACTAAGCCTCTTAGGCTCATAAAATCATCTCACTCTATTTCTTTTATCCGTGCATCTGTGGTATATTCTATTTTATCTGCCACGAAGGCACTAAGGCACGAGAACTCATAAAATCTCCTTTCATATCTTATCCATCCGTGCTTATGTGTACATTCTATTTTATCTGCCACGAAGGCACCAAGACACGAGAACTCATAAAGCCTCCTTTCATTTCTTTATCCGTCCGTGCATCTGCGGTACATTCTATTTTATCTGCCACGAAGGCACTAAGACACGAGAACTCATAAAGCCTCCTTTCATATCTTATCCATCCGTGCATCTGTGGTATATTCTATTTCATTCGCCACGAAGGCACTAAGGCACGAGAACTCATAAAATCTCCTTTCATATCTTATCCATCCGTGCTTATGTGTATATTCTATTTTATCTGCCACGAAGGCACCAAGGCACGAGAACTCATAAAGCCACCTTTCATATCTTTATCCATTCGTGGATATGTGGTATATTCTATATCATTCGCCACGAAGATTCAAGCAACTTAAGATTCACTTCGTACCACTTGGAGCCTTTGTGACCTGGCGACACTTTACGTTTTATACGTCAGAAACGCACAAATACCCTCAGATTTAGCTTGTACCGATGAATGGGAAATATGAGCATTGCATGGTGAAATTTTTATAACTTTTGCCGTTGCACCACCCACTTTGTATTGGCACCCTTCCGAAGCCTGATTGCGGCTCCTCAGATCACAAAACCATCAGGCAAAATCGCTCCCTTTTTCACCACCACAATTCCATCTTTTACGGTATATAGCGGGTGGTCGGAATCAGGAATGTGAGTACCGCCATTAATGCGTACATCATTTCCAATTCTGCAATTCTTGTCTATAATAGCATTGCGGATATAGCATCGTTCTCCGATACCCATTTTCGGCAAGCCACGCTGCGCCGCGTTTCTCATCTCTTCCAGTGTTTCATAATAATCACTACCCATTATGTAGGTGCTCACGATAGTAGAGCCCGAACCAATACGGGTACGGATACCCGTAACACTGTATTCAACCCGGGAAGCATTGATAATACAACCTTCCGCAATCAGGGTCTTTTCCAGCGTGGTTCCACTGATTTTTGCCGGAGGTAACATTCTCGGCCGTGTATAAACAGCTTTGGAATTATCAAACAAATTGAAAAGCGGCATATCTTCCGTAAGCGCCAGATTCGCTTCAAAAAAGGAATAGATATTTCCTATATCCGTCCAATAACCTTCATACTGATAACTCACTACTTTATGCGTGCTGATTGAGTTAGGAATGATTTCTTTTCCAAAATCAGTTGCATCTTTATGCACATCTAAGAGCATATCAAACAATAGCCGCCGGTTAAAGATGTAGATACCCATGGATGCGAGGTAAATCCTTCCTGAGCGTTGCATATCGTCGCCTGTATCACTCGTCCAATCAGGCAGCAGCTCCTTTTTGGGTTTTTCAATAAACGAAGTAATATATTGCTCTTCATTTGCCTTCAAAATCCCGAACTCCGGTGCCTCTCTTGCCGCTACAGGAATGGTAGCAATAGAAATATCTGCTCCCTTACTGATGTGATTGTCGAGCATTTCGCTAAAATCCATTTGGTATAACTGATCCCCCGATAAAATCAGCACATGTTCAAAATCCTGCTGCTGTAAGTGTCGCAGCGACTGCCTTACCGCATCCGCTGTTCCCTGAAACCAGCCGTGATTGTCGGGCGTTTGTTCTGCCGCCAGAATGTCCACAAATGCCTTACTAAAAATACTAAAGTGGTAAGTATTTTTAATATGCTTATTGAGCGATGCCGAATTAAACTGTGTAAGCACGTACATCCTGCCGATATCGGAGTTTAAGCAGTTGGATATGGGAATATCTACGAGGCGGTATTTACCGGCAATAGGCACAGCGGGTTTACTGCGGGTAGCTGTAAGCGGAGAAAGACGGGTACCGGCACCACCACCCAGAATAATTGCGATCACACTCTTTTTCATAGCCAAAACAATTAATTATGAACAATATTAAATTTAGGATTATTTTTTTGTTTGCGTTTCAACTTCAGGTATTGCTTTCTTTTGGGGCAACAGGCCCTCATATAAATGGAGATACTGTTGAACACTATGTTGCCAGCTAAAATCAAGTCCCATCATCTTCTTCCTGATCTGCTGAATTTTTTCCTGGTCTTTAAATACATCCACCGCACGCCAAATACCATGTGTAATATCACCCACAGCTGCCCAATTATACAAAATTCCATAACCATCCTGTTCGCCTAAGTCAACCACAGTATCTTTCAATCCGCCTGTGCGTCGTACCATCGGAATGGTTCCATAGCGCATCGCATACATCTGGTTCAGTCCGCAGGGTTCCACTCTTGAAGGCATCAGCAAAAAATCTGCTCCCGCATACATCTGGTGGCTTAATGCTTCGTTATACCCGATATATACGCTGTAGTCGTTCTGGGTCAGACTCTGTAAAGCGTTCAGATCTGCCTCCACTTCTGGAAATCCGCTTCCAAGAATCAGGTAACTCATTTTTCTGCCCACGTAATAAAAACTATCGCTTATAGCAGAAGGCAGAATGTCTGCGCCTTTTTCGCCTACCAGTCGTCCAATAAAAACGATCAGTGGCTTATCAAAGTCCAGGTTAAATCGTTCACACAGGGCGCGTTTATTTTTTGCCTTTCCTTCCGCAACAGTATCGGGCGAAAAGTGCTCCTGCAAATAACTATCAGTTGAAGGATCCCATACATCCGTATCAATGCCATTCAGAATTCCACTGCATTTTCCTTTTTCATATTCAAACAGCGCTTCCAGTCCGTTTGACGATTGCCTGAGCTCATCCAAATAACTCCTGCTCACCGTTGTTACCTTCCAGGCACATTTGATACCGGAGGCAAGCGGGTTGATATTATTCTGCCAATCCAGCATACCCCATTTCCAGCTATCCCAGGGTGGAAGGAAATAACTTTTATCCCAACCCATAGTACCCTGGTACTGCGCATTATGAATAGTAAGCACCGTTGGAATTGCATGCAGATGCTGATACTTGTAACAATGCTTAATGATAAACGGAATTAAGCCGGTATGATGATCATGTACGTGAATAATATCGGGGTGATGGGCCCATACGGAAATCCAATCCACAACCGCTACCTGAAACGCAGTGAATCGTTGAATGTCATCATCATATCCGTACACTTTTTCCCTGTCCAGCAATCCGTTGATATCCACCAGGTATAAATCAAACCCCAGCTTATTGGTTTGTTCTTTAATTACGGTATAGTCAAACCAGTAATCCCCAATATTGGTTCTGCCCTTATGTACCACATCCCACGCGTTATCCATCAAAAATCTGGTTTTATACATGGGCATTACCACTTTTGCAATGTGCCCCAGTTCATTCTGGTATTTGGGAAGTGCGCCTACAACATCCCCCAATCCACCGGCTTTGGCAACCGGATAACATTCAGCGCTAACGTGTATTATTTCCATCCTGATAATATTGAGTAAGCAGGTTCTTTGATTGAATATAGGAAGGTTTTTTATTTATCCAAGCACGAAATGAAAATAATTTATTTTACACACAAAAACGTCCGTGCTACTGATAGCACGGACGTTGATTATAGCTTTTTTTTGTTAATCTCATCAACCCTTCGGCTTTACAGCTTTGCCGATTTTGTGTCCGGAAGTAGCAAAAAAGTAAATAAACAGATAGCAGGGAACCATGATCCAAAATGCCTGCTGCAAACCGATATCCTCACCCAAAGTTGCCCATATTTTAGGAAGCACCGCACCACCCGCAATACCAACTATTAACAGCGCCGAACCCGTTTTGGTAAATTTGCCCAGCCCGTCAATTGCTAATGGCCAAATAGCCGGCCAAATGAGTGCATTGGCTAAACCCAACAGGGCAATAAACATTACGGACGTGTAGCCGGTAGTAAAAATGGCACCCAAACTAAAAAGCAAACCAAGAGTGGCGGATAACTTCAGAACAGTATTCTGCGAAATGTATTTGGGAATGGTGATGATACCTATAATATAACCCGCCAGCATGCCAATCATGGTATAGGTGGTAAAATGTTTGGCCACATCGAGGCTGATTCCAATTGAACTGCCATAGATCTGAATGATATCGCCCGCCATTACCTCTACACCCACGTATAAAAACAGTGATACAAACCCCAGCCACAGATAGGGATAATTAAAAATGCTTTTACGTTGTACAAATGTGCCACCATCTGCATCTCCACTTTCTTCACCTTCCGCCTTTACTTCCGGCAGGTGTGCCAGATAAATAAATACAGCTAACAATACAAGCACTACCGCAATGACCACGTAGGGCATTATCACCCTCGATGCCAGAACATCCAATTCGGCCGCCTTTTGCGCAGCATCCATGTTAAGCAATTTTGCTTCGAGGGCGCTGGAATCTTTCAGTACTATTGCCCCAAGAATTAAAGGGGCAAGGGCACCTGCTGTTTTATTACAGATACCCATAATACTGATGCGCTTTGCCGCACTGTCCAGCGGTCCCAGTATGGTTATATATGGATTGGATGCCGTTTGTAACAACGCCAACCCGGTCCCAATAATAAATAGTGCTACCAGAAAAACACTGAAGTTTCGGCTGTTGGCAGCCGGGATAAACATCAATGCACCAAGCGCCATTACCAGCAAACCCACCATCATACCGTTTTTAAAACCCGTTTTCTTTAGCACCCATGACGAAGGAAAGGCCATTACAGCATAGGAAATATAAAAGGCAAAAGTAACCAGCACCGCTTCCGATGTGGTGAGTTCACACGCGATACCCAGATAAGGAATCAGCGTGCTGTTGGCCCAGGTAACAAAGCCGAAAATAAAAAATAACGCACCAATAATTACAATAGGAGAAAAAAATTTGTTTTGGGAAACAGGGGGGGAAGCAATTGCTGTTGACATATTTGAATTTTAAAATTTCCCGAACTTAATAAACATATTGGGAATAGCAACCCCATTTGGGATTTTTTTTGTTGCAAACGATTGTTATGACTTAATTTCACCACCTGTTATTATTTTTACTTCCTCAACATGAAGAAATGACGCCATCCAAGCAACCTACTAATACCAGTGCCCTGAGTATATTGGTAATTGTATTCTTTTTTTGGGGATTTATTGCGGCAGGAAATGGAATATTTATTCCCTTTTGCAAGCACTACTTTCATCTCGACCAGTTTCAGAGTCAGCTTATTGATTTTGCATTTTACGGTGCCTATTACATTGGGGCATTAGCATTATTTGTGGCATCTGCAATAAGAAATAAAGATATCATGAATCACTGGGGCATGAAAACCGGTATCATTTATGGATTGTTGATTAGTGTGGTGGGTGCTGTACTGATGCTTCTTTCTTTCAATTTTGGAGGGTTTAGCGGCGTGCTGGTTTCGTTGTTCATCATAGGACTTGGCTTTTCGCTTCAGCAAACTTCTGCCAACCCATTTGCTATAGCACTAGGCGACCCGGCTACAGGTTCGCACCGCCTGAATTTGGCTGGAGGCGTTAATTCATTTGGCACCACTATCGGCCCCATAGCCGTTGCGCTTGCATTGTTTGGTCATGCGTCGGCAAGTGAAACCGATATAGAAAATGCATCCATCAGCTCCATGAACTGGTTGTACATTGCGGTTGGAGCCCTTTTCCTGTTTTCAGCGTTGTTATTCGCTTCCAGCAAAAAACTTCCCAACGTAAAAGAGGAAGACAGTTTTGAACATGCACCCAAAGCCATGTGGTTGTTGATTACGATCACTATTGTGATGGTGGTAATTTTCGGAATTATTTTCGCGAGCTACCACGGGCTGGCAGACAATGAAAAATTGAGCCCGGAGGTAAGTGTACGTAACATGTGGTTACTCGTAGCAGGATTAGTTTTTATGGTCATTAGTTTTTTTGCGGCCAATGCCAGTGCCCAAAAACAAGCCGCAGGTTGGGGAGCGATGAAGTACCCTCAATTGGTACTGGGCATGTTGGCCATATTCTTGTATGTAGGCGTTGAAGTAACCATTCAAAGCAATCTGGGGGAATTATTAAAACATGCTGAATTTGGAGGATACCACGAAGAACAACTTGCTCCGTTTATTTCATTATACTGGGGCAGTTTGATGATAGGAAGATGGACTGGCGCTGTTACCGTATTTAATCCCACCCGTTCCATGCGCACCATTTTATGGATTATTGTACCCTATATTGCGTTTGGCGTTGTAGTTGGTGCGAACTGGATTGCCGGAAATGATTTTACTCCGTTGTATGCATATGCCGGTGTTATTGTATTTCAAATTGGCGGTTTCTTTTTCGGAAAAGAGAAACCAACAGAAACACTCATGATATTTGGTGGAATGGGGGTAGTAGCGATGCTCATCGGACTTTTTGGTACAGGAAAAGTAGCTACCTACGCTTTTTTAAGCGGCGGATTGTTTTGTTCCATCATGTGGCCGAGTATATTCGCCCTGGCTATTGCCGGATTAGGAAAATATACAGCACAGGGATCGGCATTCTTAGTTATGATGATATTAGGCGGGGCCATTATTCCTCCTTTGCAGGGGAAACTCGCCGATATACCGGCAGTGGGCATTCATCAATCATACTGGATACCCGTTTTATGTTTTGTTTATCTTACATTTTACGCGTTTCGCGTAAAAACAGTATTAAAAACCCAGGGCATTGACTTCAGCTCCTTAGGAGGAGGTGGTGGACATTAGCCACGTTGAATATAAATTTTAAAACACAATTTCAAATGAAACAGGAGTACGCAATTGGCATTGATATTGGTGGCACAAATACCGTTTTTGGTATAGTGGACCACAGGGGTAATACCTTGTATCGGGGCGCCATCTCCAGCAGAAAGCAACCCAAAGTGGAAGACTATATTCACGACCTCTACGAGGCGCTTCAACCGGCTATTGAAGAAACCGGCGGGATGGACAATATCAAGGGTATTGGTATTGGCGCCCCTAATGGAAACTATTATAGTGGCACCATTGAGTATGCACCAAACCTGGTTTGGAAAGGCATCATACCACTTGCCAGTATGATGACGGAAAAATTTGGCGTATCGGCCGCTTTAACCAATGATGCCAACGCCGCAGCAGTAGGGGAAATGATGTATGGGGCAGCCAAGGGAATGAAAGATTTTATAATGATAACGCTGGGTACCGGCGTGGGTAGCGGTATTGTTGCAAACGGACACCTGATATACGGACATGACGGATTTGCAGGAGAACTTGGACACACGATGATTATCCCCAATGGCAGGCTACACCCCGGAACCGGAATGCATGGATCTCTGGAAAGTTACGCGTCGGCCACCGGCGTTGCCCTTACCGCGAGAGAATTCCTGGAACAACGACATGGACAGGACAGTCTCCTCCGAAATTATCCTGCCAACGAAATTGACTCCCGAATTGTTTATGATTGTGCTATCCAGGGTGATGCCATTGCCCAGGAGGTGTATGAATATACCGGCATGATTCTCGGTATGGCGCTGGCAAATTTTGTGATGTTTTCTTCCCCCGAAGCCATAATATTATTTGGTGGAATGACTAAAGCCGGCGACCTGATCCTGAAACCTACACGGGAACACATGGAGAAGAACCTGCTCCCGATCTTTCAAAATAAGGTGAAACTTATATTCAGTGAACTCAAGGAATCAGATGCTGCCATTTTAGGCGCCAGTGCACTGGTTTGGGACATTAAATAACGGTAATATTTAAACGATAAAAGCCAAACGACTACTCCACCGGGGTCCGACGTTTGGCTTTTGATTTTACTCTTTCACAAATCGTATGACAAACTGTTGTTATTTCTCCAACAATGTCTGATCGAAATAGGCCACTTCTGCAACTATTTTCCCGTCCGCATCAAAATCATCGTTTAGATGAACGGCGAGCTTAATTTCTTTTTTATCGGATTTTCGGATGAAATAGAAATTCCACCAGGACATTACCGAACGTCCGTTTCGCAATTCATACTCGAGGTAATCGGGATAGCCCACTATTTCTATATTCTTAATTTCAAAATTGCTCAACAAATCTTTCAATCCTGCCTTTTCTTCCTCCCAGTTTCTTGAGTGATCAAAATCGCTGTTATGATAAAATTTGGCATCTCTGCTGAAGTAATCCATTGATTTATCAACATCGCCATTTTCAAAAGCGTATATCATTTTTCTTATGGTGTTGATATTGGGATGATGATTGTAGATAGTACCATTGGTCCTGTTTGAAAAACTATTGCCCAGTTCTACAAAAAGTGCATCATTCTGATAATTGATGGCTGTTTTAATTTTATTTTCTTTGGTCACCACATATAAACGATGGGCGGGCGAAGAAAGCTTTACGCCCGTAACCTTGTGTACGCCTTTCAATGATTCCCAGGTTTGAACCCAAACTACATTTTTATCATTATCCTTTTTATACTCAATAGCGTCCGGGTAAGCACCGGGGAAGTCTGTTACTGAAAAGTAATCCAATTCCCGCGACCATCTTAATGCATTGTTCAGAAAGTCTTTTTTGTTTGTTCCCTTATCCTCTGCTTTTGTAGAAACTCCATTGTAAGATTTGAAATCATCTGCAAGTAAATCTGCCATCCCGCTGCTGTCACCTTTTACAAAGGCTTCGGTAAATGCCTTTATTATCAAAATAGCCGGGTGTTCGATGTAAACCTTTCCATTGTCTTTTTTTTGAGCCGATAAAACAGCAGGGATCATCACCAGGAATAAGAACATTGTCTTTTTCATTTTTTGGAGTTTTGCGCCAGCCTTCCGGCCGACAGATGAGTTTTGATAATTTCCTGATGTTTTTGAAGTATAGCTTTCCAGGTATTAGGCGCCAACCCGATTAGCACATAGGGCTTAGAAGATGTGGCTAACCATCGTGCATGTTAATCCTGCACTATTTGAAATTTCAGGAGGTGAGTTACATCGTAATGAAGGATATCAAAAATTAAATTCGGCGAATAGGAGGTACAAAATTTGGTTGAAAGAAATGTATGTCAACTTCGCAGATTCAAATTAAATCTTTTTAACAGGATTTGCAACAGCTTGTTCAAATTCTTCAAAAATTTCTCTCACAATGGTAGCAGCAGGCAGAATACTTGAAATGAGCGCACTCCCTTGTCCAATCTCCAGTTCTCCCTCTTCCAGATTACCTTCAAACATGCCCTTTTTTGCTCTTCCCCGTCCTAATAGTTCTTTCAGCTTTTCATCCGTCGCACCTTCATTCTCTGCATGCTGAACCTGGTCAAAAAAATAGTTCTTCAATAGCCTTACCGGCATTAATTTTTTCAACATCAGCCTTGTATCACCTTCCGCTGCCTGCAAAACAGCATTTTTAAAGTTTATGTGAGATGAGGCTTCATCACTTGCCACAAAACGACTACCTATTTGTACGCCTTCCGCACCCAATACCATAGCGGCCAGCATCTGCCTGCCGGTTACAAAACCGCCTGCCGCAATAACCGGTATGGTTACTGCGTCACAAACCGCCGGTATTAACACCATACTGGTAGTTTCCTCTCTCCCATTATGTCCTCCGGCCTCAAAGCCTTCCGCTACTACGGCATCACAACCCGCAGCCTCAGCTTTTTGAGCAAACCGGCTACTGCTCACCACGTGAACCACGGTAATGCCATGCTCTTTTAACACACCCGTCCATCGGGCAGGATTTCCCGCAGACGTAAACACCACCGGAACTTTTTCCTCAATTACCACCTGAATATGTTGTTCAATATCGGGGTAAATTAAAGGGATGTTTACGCCGTAAGTATGTGCTGTTGCGGCGCTGCACTTTTGAATGTGCATTCGCAACACATCGGGATACATGCTGCCGCTGCCTATCAGGCCCAGCCCCCCCGCGTTACTCACTGCAGAGGCCAACCGCCATCCGCTCGCCCATATCATACCCGCTTGTATGATAGGATACTGAATGTTGAAAAGCTTTGTGACGCGGTTAGAAAAAGACATATGAGGGATAATAGTTGTAAAATCTGATGGGATAGTTTTTAGCGGTGGTTAAAGAACCGAAGCGTTAAAAAAAAGTTTCTTCCTTCTTCCGGAAATCCTTCCACGAGACTGTAATTTTTGTCAAAAAGATTATTTACCCCGGCTTCTATACTCATATTCTTTATGATGCGCTGCGAAGCAAGGATATTAAACAAAGTAAAACCTCCAACACGGGTTCCATAACTTGTGCTGAATCTCGATGCATTGTATTCTGCGTTTGTAGTAATCGCCATTCCATTAACAGGACGAACCTGAACAAATCCAAACACTTTGGTGTTGGGAACATCGGTGAAATGAATGTCGGGATTAGTAAGGTTTTTCCTGGCAATGTATGTATAATTAACTCCCAGGTTAATGCTTTTCGCTATGCGATAATCCAGTGTTGCTTCCAGCCCCATGTACTCTGCCTTACCCGCATTTTGCATCTGCATTTTTCCGGGCTCCACATTATGGATATTCATTATTACGTTATTGATTTTGCTAAAAAATAATGCTGCCTCCAGGGATATTTTCCCGGCAAAAGCACCCGAGTAATTCAACTCATAGTTGTCTGCCGTTTCCGGTTTCAAATTTGGATTGGGAATGGCAGTACCCATCCTATAGGAGTACCTGTCTTTGATTGTTGCAAACCGGGTTTTATGCGAGAATGAAGTTCCGATTTTATGCCCGCTGCTAATCGTGTAAAATAATCCAACTTGCCCGTTGTAGGCGTTACTTGCACCTGCGTAGGGAAAGTTTGCTATAGTTGGCGGCGAACCCTGGAGTTCCTGGGCGGTTAAATTCTTCCGGGTGCTGAAACTTATACCGGAAATGACCACCAGTTTATCCGTGATTGAATAGGTGTCTTCCGCGCCCAGGGTTACCGTATTGTCAACAAAACGAACTTCAGGATCGCCTAAATCATTTTCCCGATGCACGTCTTTTTTAAAATGAACGGCGAATTTGACATGATGATTTTGCAATGCCGTTGTTCCGTACTCTAAGGTTCCTCCATAAGTAAAATCGTTATACCAGGTTTTAAAAGCGGAAGGTTTTGCCATTGTGGAGTACGTATTGTCATCGTAACTAAACAAGGCATTTTTAAAAATATCGTAGTAAATACGCGATTTGAGATAGTGTTTACTACCCAGTCCTGTTTTCGAAATAAAATAATACGTTTCTTTATTCCATAAAGGCCATTGCCAAAAGCGCGGCTTTTTAAGCAGCGAATTCAACGTATCGTTTCCGGTGTAAACCGGAGTTCCCTTTTTACCTTGTTGCCGGATGAAGCCCAGCACATATTCCTGTTGTTGATTGGGCGTCCAACCTACTTTAAGATGGTATTTTTGATCGGTGCGATAGGCATTATCCCTGTCTTTCCCGTCTTCATACCTGGTGGATTCAAAATCCCTGCTCAAACGAAAAGCATCCCGGTGCAGATACGAGTAACCCGCCTGGATGTAAAATTTCCCGAGGTTGGATCCCACATTGATATTCCCCCGGTACCCGTTAGTATTGATCATTCCCAGGGATCCGTCCAATTCAAATTTTCCCAACGGCTTTCTTGAAACCAGATTTATGGCGCCGCCCAATGAATTGGGTCCGTATAAAACAGATGAAAACCCTTTGGACACATCAATAGCCGAAAGATCGAAGGTTGTGAAGCGGGCTAAATCCACATAACCGTCATACGGAACATAAACCGGTATCCCGTCCATATATACCGGAACCTGCCTCAGGTCAAAACCCCTAACCGTCAACATGGATTCATTTCTGGGGCCCGACGCCGTTAGATTGATTCCCGATAGCATATTTAATGCGCGGGAAACCTCTGTTCGGTTATTGGATTCCATTTCAGACTGGGTAATTCTGTCGTTCATTCGATTGCTCCCCGGAGCCGTAATAACGATTTCTCCGAGTTCAAATACCTGTGTTTTTCTAACGGAGTCAGGTACAGGAGGTTGTTTAACTGTTTGTAGTTGGGCAAATCCCATTGCGGGTATCAAAAAGGGAGAAATAAAAAGAAAAAAAAGAATCTTCATTATAAGTGATTGAATATTCCTGATTGCGCAATCCAATTGTTGGCTAAACCTAAATAACCAAAATTAATGATTATACACTCCATTTGTTCACTTGCTTCTACCGGAGACTAAAGAAATAAGCAATATCTTTACGGCAAATTACTTTTGTTATTCAGTTTGAAAAAGCAAAGAATGAAACAGCTTGTATTATGTTTGGCGATTGCAGCAGGTTATTTTTCCTGTAGCGCTCCCTCATCTACCCCCATCGTGAACAAGGCAGATAGTGCTGCTGATATTTGGGTAAAAGCAGACGGGAAAGACAGTATGCTGCTGCTTACCGACCGGCCACCTAACCTGGAAACACCCCTTAAATATTTTCTCGAGGATTATACTCCTAATAATGTGTTTTTTGTACGCTGGCATCTTTCCGGCTTACCCTCTGCGGTAAGCGAGGACACTTTTCGGCTTCGCGTGGTGGGAAACATTACAACAGATGTTGCATTATCCATGAACGATCTCAAAACAAAATTCACTCCCTATACCATCACCGCACTATGCCAGTGTTCCGGCAATTCCAGGAGTTTTTTTGATCCCCGTGTGCCAGGTGGACAATGGAAGAACGGAGCAATGGGAAACGCAAAGTGGACGGGCGTTAAACTAAAAGACATCTTAGCCTTTGCCGGAGCTAAACCCAACTCTGTTGAAGTGAGTTTTGACGGGCTGGATGTGCCTCCATTACCATCCACACCCGACTTTGTAAAATCATTAAAGTATGATCACGCCAACGACGGAGAAGTGATGATTGCCTATGAAATGAACGGTGAGCCACTCCCATTATTAAACGGCTATCCGTTGAAGTTGGTGGTTCCCGGTTGGTATGCTACCTACTGGGTAGGTATGCTGAGCAAAATTGAAGTTCATGCGGAACCTTTTGAAGGCTTCTGGATGAAGAAAGCCTATATGATTCCGAAAGGAGTGGAAAACGGAAATGAACGTCCGGATTCCCTTGCTACAATTATGGAACCCATCAATGTAATGGACGTACGTTCGATATTTGTTTCACCGGAACCTAATCAAACGATAAAAACAGGTGAATCATCGAAAATACAGGGTTTGGCTTTTGACGGGGGTTTCGGCATCACCAAGGTGGAATTGTCGGAAGACAATGGCAAAACATGGACGTTAGCTACCCTTGGCCCCGATTTGGGAAAATATTCCTGGCGGAGATGGCATTACAATTTTACACCCAAACAAAACGGAGATTACAGTTTGCAGGTGAGGGCTACTAACGCTAAGGGACAAACACAACCCGCTCACCACTGGAACCGCAGCGGCTACATGCGCAACGAAATTGAACAATTACCTTTAACGGCAAAATAATGAAGAAACGCTACAACCCAATAATCAGCTTAATTATTATTCTTTCGGCATTTATTGTCGGTTCCTGTACCGAATCACCTGCAGTTGCCGAGCAGCCGGTTGCCACAGTATTACCGGATATTAGCGAGGTAACTACCAGGCTACCCGAGGCTCCGGGCTATCAAACTTTTAATGTCAATTGCATCACCTGCCATTCCTCCGCCTATGTGCAGAACCAACCCGACCTTCCGGAAAAGACCTGGACAGCCATCGTAACCAAAATGCAAAAAACCTTTGGAGCACCGGTTAGCGATTCTTCCGCTAAGGAAATTGTTCAATACCTGGTAGCCATAAAAGGGAAAAGCTGAAAGCCTGCACTTTACGCGTAGGCGCATATGACACCTTAACAGACAGACGGTGTGGCTTGCTCTTAAGCACCGCGCCTACCCCAATGCAATTTGCGTGTTATCCCCGATATTCAGCGTACGTGCTTCACCTTTGATTTCCGTATCACTTCCTATCAGTGAATTCTGCAATACCACGTTACTCAAATTGGCAAAATCACCAATGATGGAATCTTTCACTACGGTATAGGAAATTTTTGCCTGCTCACCAATCGTCACATTTGGACCAATGATGGAGTTACTGATGGCACAACCGATTCCAATACTGACAGGTGGTACTAATATTACATTTTCAAAACTATGATCAGGAGAAATTTTGCCACCCAGCTTTTTCATTAAGGTAGCGTTGCTTTCCAGCAGTGTGTCAACTTTCCCGCAATCAAACCAGTTTTGAACTTTAAAGGACTGAAACACCACTCCTTTTTTAATCATGCATTCGAGCGCATCGGTAAGACTGTATTCTGCATCCTGCTGTAATTCTTGCCGGAGATTCGATTCCAGGCACGAAAACAGCCATCCTGTTTCCTTTATCTTGTAAATGCCTACCAACGCCATATTCGATTTGGGTATTTGTGGTTTCTCCACCACCCCGGTAATGATGCCCGTTTCGTCAATTCCGGCAACACCAAAATCTCTGGGGTCATCCACTTTTTTAACTCCAAGCATAGACTGATGCCCGTTCAAAATTTCGTTGATATTGTATTCGCATATCGTATCCCCGAGTACTATAAAAATTTCATCCTGTCCTACCACTTCCCGGGTAAGGAAAATGGCATGCCCTAATCCGAGTCGTTCGTTTTGTAGAATGAAGTGACATACCAGGTGCGGGTAATGCTTTTTTATGTAATCCTGGATTTTATCGCCCAGATAACCGACTACAAAAACAAATTCTTTAATGCCTGCTTCCGCAAGTTGATCAACAATAATACTAAGAATTGTTTTTCCTGCCAGAGGAATAAGCGCTTTGGGCTGGGTATAAGTATGCGGGCGCAGTCTTGTTCCAGCCCCCGCTACGGGTATAATAGCTTTCATTGTTTACTCCGCATTGATGCTTTGAAATGGTGAAAATAGTGAAATTCAAGATTGTTACGTTATTTTTGCGCCATGCAAAAAGATACTGTAATATTTAACCTCATCAATAAGGAGCTGGACCGCCAGCGGAACGGTATAGAATTAATCGCATCCGAAAATTTTACATCGCTGCAGGTAATGCAGGCAATGGGAACAGTGCCCACTAATAAATACGCTGAAGGTTATCCGGGTAAGCGCTTTTATGGTGGCTGTGAAGTGATAGACGAAATTGAAAACATTGCGATCAACCGCTTAAAACAGATTTTTAACGCCAGTTGGGCAAATGTGCAACCCCATAGCGGAGCGCAGGCGAACACGGCAGTATTTTTGGCCTGCCTCAAACCGGGTGATAAAATATTAGGCTTGAACCTGAGTATGGGCGGACATCTTACGCACGGCAGTCCGGCAAATTTCAGTGGTAAAAACTACGAGGCCCTATTTTATGGAGTGAAGAAGGAAACGGGTACCGTAGATTACGACCAACTCGAAGCAACGGCCCTTGCCGAAAACCCGAAGATGATTATATGCGGTGCGTCTGCGTATAGCCGCGACTGGGATTACAAACGAATTCGTGAAGTGGCTGATAAGGTTGGCGCTATTGTACTTGCCGACATTGCACATCCCGCCGGCTTAATTGCAAAAGGATTACTCAACGACCCTTTTGAACATTGTCATATAGTAAGTTCTACCACTCACAAAACGCTGCGCGGACCAAGGGGAGGTATAATTATGATGCGACACGATTTTGATAATCCGTTTGGCATTAAAGACCCCAAAGGCAATACGCGGCCAATGAGTGCTGTGCTGGATTTGGCAGTTTTCCCCGGAACACAGGGCGGCCCCTTAGAACATATTATTGCAGCTAAAGCTGTATCCTTCGGAGAAATTCTCACGGATAATTATACCGTATACGCAAAACAAATCATTAGCAATGCCCAGGCAATGTCCAGTGCATTTGTGAAACGCGGATACAACCTCATTAGCAACGGAACCGACAACCATTTGATGCTGATTGACCTGAGAAACAAAAATCTTACAGGCAAAAAGGCCCAGGAAACACTGGATAAGGCTCATATCACACTCAATAAAAATGCCGTACCATTTGACGATAAGAGTCCGTTTGTTACTTCAGGTATACGGGTAGGCGTACCCGCAGTTACCACCCGGGGACTTAAAGAAGAGCACATGGAGCCGATTGTTGAGTTGATTGATCGCGTACTGAGCGACACAGAAAACGAAAAGCAGATAGGAGATGTACAAAATCAGGTACACACATTTATGCAACAGTTTCCTTTGTATCCGGAACTGGGTTAAAAAATTGGGTAATTTATACTAAATATTCACTCACATGCTTCAGCGTATGCAAACCCTCTGGCTGTTATTAGCCGCATTGTTTTCCTTCTTCACGCTTCGTTTTCCGGTATACACGGGCAACAAACTGGTTGACGGAATTAGTCAATACAATATACTCAGCGCAACCAGCAGCCTGTTTTTAATTGTTCTGGCAGTAGCCACCGGACTAATCGCCCTGATTACGGTTTTCTTATATAAGAACAGAGGATTGCAGCAGAAACTTTCGTTAATCAGTCTGGTACTCTTTCTGATTTCAGGTGCGCTCTACTACGCGCAGATTAAATCCTTTTCTGAAGGCGACTTTACTTTATGGTCTGTATTTTATTTCTTAATTCCTGTATGTCTTATTTTGGCCATGAGGGGTATTTACCGGGATCAGAAACTGATAAAAAGTATTGACCGGCTGCGGTAATCCCACCACCGCATATTTCGGATGGCTCAATCGCCGACCAACAAGATTGATAGCAGAAAGCCTTGCAATCAATTGCTAATTGCTATCCCTAAGCCTGGTACTTTCCTGATATGACATTTCGCGATAGCCGCTGACAGGTATTCTGAATTTCTGCATGGGTACGGGATCAAAGGTGATTTTGGACGCGGTGTATTTCACTTTCAGATTACCCACAGAAGACTCATATTCAAGCGGTAGCCCCGGAAGATTTTTAAACTGGTAATCATAATCTTTATTTTCAGTAACCAGCTCCCTGGTATAGAATACAGT
This sequence comes from Chitinophagaceae bacterium, assembly GCA_020854215.1. Taxonomy (GTDB): domain Bacteria; phylum Bacteroidota; class Bacteroidia; order Chitinophagales; family Chitinophagaceae; genus Agriterribacter. Next base: position 27,486 of record JADZFY010000449.1, read on the forward strand.
GAAACTCGATCCGTCTTTCAACTTTGCAATTGCCTTTTGGCAGGTATATCCTGCAATCCTTTTCGTTTCATTTTGTGGTGTAAAAATGATGCCGGTATATTTCTGATTTAAATCCGCCCAGTCGTCTCTATTCATATGAATGAGCAGTTTTTGATTACCGTATTCTTTAAGCACTGCACCCGTATTGTTCTTCGCATCCTGCAACGTAATGGTAGATCCTAACGGGCTAATCATTTCTATCCGGCTCTGGCTACCTTTCAAATAAAGTGTGGCAGTAACACCGTCAAACATATCTGCCAACTGCGGCTCCTTGCTACCGGTTTGAACGGTGATATCATATACAATGGTTCCTTCCGAAAGAATTTTCTGAGATTGCAAAGAAGGATTGATGGCAAAAATTGTAGCGAACAGCATCACGCATCTGAACATAACCTGTCTTTTTTTAAGCGTTTATCAATAAAGATAGGAAAATGCAGGGCAAAGTTGTATAGCCCCGCAAAAAAACAGATATGTTAAAAGATAGAGTTCTGTGACAATAAATCGTAGATATTAACAATCATCAGCGCCCCTTACCACCACTCCGGGCTTTATTTTTTTCCTCTTGCATTTTCTTTTGCGTTTCCTGCATCTGCTCGAGGCGCTCCTGCCATTTGCTTTTTACTTTGGGTTTCTTTTTATTGAGCTCCAGTTGGGCCAATATTTTATCGTGATCAATGATGAAGGTCTGAATTACATATTGGAGTGCAAGTGTAATCAAATTGGATACCGTATAATACCAGGTAAGCGCAGAAGGCAGACTGTTAAAAATGCCCAACAACATGATTGGAAAAATGTAGGGCATATACTTCATCATCGGGTTATCCATGTTCGGCGTTTGTGCCATACTGTACAGTGAAATCAACAAACTGGTAACGGTAGCCAGAATAGTAAACAAACTCATGTGGCTGCCATAGAAGGGAATGTTGAACCCGAAGGATAAAATCGAATCATAGGAAGAAAGATCGTTCGCCCACAAAAAACTCTGCCCCCTTAGTTCGATGGTTGCATTAAAATAGCTATACAGCGAAAAGAAAATAGGAATTTGCAACAATGCAGGAATACAACCTCCGAGCGGATTAACTCCTGCGCTCCTGTACACCTTCATCTGTTCCATTGCATAAGCCTGCTGATCATCCTTGAGTTTAGCTTTTAATACATCCAGCTCGGGTCGCAGCGCTTTCATCTTAGCTCCGCTCAGGTAACTGGTGTACACCAAAGGAGAGGTAAGCAAGCGTATAAAAATGGTAAGTAACGCGATCACCAAACCATAACTTCCCACAAATCCTTTGAAAAAATTAAACACCGGCATTACCAACCACCGGTTGATGTATTTCACAAAAGCGTATATCCCTTGTCCGAGATTGATAACGTTTTGCAGCCCAAGGTCATAACTTTTCAGAATGTTGTAATCATTAGGACCATAAAAAATTTGCAGCGGAACAACCGCTTTATCTCCGGCAGGAAGCACAAGTTTAAGGTTCGCCGATGCCGCGGTGATAACCCCGGTTGAATCGTGACTTTCTGTACAGCGAATACTTCCTGAATTAAAACTGTTTTTTGCAATCAGTGTAGTATTAAAGAATTTCTGCTTTACACTTAGCCATCGCAGTGAATTTTCAAACTGTTTTTCCGACGAACGTCCCAATGTAAAATAATCATACTCATCGTTGATCCAAAATCCAACCTGTGTTTCTCTTTTTTCGGTGGCAATATCCTTCTCATGCTGCCTTACTTCATCCTGCCATATTAGATTGATACTGTTTTGGGTGAGCAAATTATTCGCTCCGTCAACCTCAATACTCCAATCAACCATATACTGGTTGGAGGGTAAAGTAAAACGATGAACGAGCCCCTCTCCCAGTGAATCTTTCAATTGATACGTAATAGTCTGACTGCCGTCCGCGTTTCGTACAACCTCGCCTCCGTCAAAAAACAAATCACTGGTTTGTATGGAACGATTGGATGCTGTATTTACGGGGTAACTCAATTTATCAAACCCGGACTGTACTAATTTAACCTCCTGGCTGTCTATTGAAAGATACTTCTTTAGCTGCACCAGTTTAGGTTGTGCCCCTTTATTGGTGAAGACGATTTTAAGCAGTTCATTCTCTATTACTGTTTCCTTTTCTACAGCATTTACGGCCGCCACAAACTGTCCTGCAGATGCTGCTTTTTTCTCCGTTGCTACCTGAACAGAATCGGCACGGGCAATACTGCTGTCAACTTTGGGTTGAAGCATAGCGATTGAATCCTGTATATGTTTTTTTTCCTTTTCAACTTCAAGTTGTCCTTTCCGTGTAAAATAAAAAAAACCAAGAAACATCACTGCCAGCAACACAAAGCCCAGAATTGCATTTTTGTCAAACTGCATATTACCTTAAAATTTGAGTGGGCAAAGGTAACATCTTTGCATAAACTTTAGGGATGTAAATCAAATTGTTTCGGTGAGCGGCAGATTGTTGTCGGTTAAATGGTTTCGCTCTGTAATGAAGGTCTTTTACTGGCATTTTTTTCCTCAGCGAAATTTTTAGCGGCGTCAATAAAACTCACAAACAGGGGATGTGGGTTCTCCACTGTGCTTTTTAATTCGGGATGATATTGTACCCCAACAAAGTACGGGTGTCCATTGAGTTCTATAATTTCAACCAGTCCGCTTTCAGGATTGCGACCGCTGGCGATCATCCCATTTTCTTCAAAGGCCTGCAGGTAATCGTTATTAAATTCCCACCGGTGCCGGTGCCTTTCACTAATGGTATCGCTCCCGTATATCTGCTTTGCCCTGCTTCCCGCTTTCAAATGGCAGGGATAGGCACCCAGGCGCATTGTACCTCCTTTAGCTGTTACCTTTTTCTGTTCTTCCATCAAATCAATCACTGCGTGGGTGGTATCTGCATTCATTTCTGTGGAGTGGGCATCTTTGAGATGTAACACATTTCTGGCAAATTCAATAACCGACATTTGCATACCCAGACAAATGCCAAAAAATGGTAAATTATTTTCTCTCGCATATTTAACAGCCAGTATCTTTCCTTCTATTCCCCTCATACCAAAACCGGGTGCAACAAGTAACCCGTCAAGGTTATGCAACTTTTCGTTTACATTTTCTTCGCTAATAAACTCGCTGTGAATATTTACTACATTAACGCTGCATTCATTTATCGCTCCGGCGTGTACAAACGCTTCCAGAATAGATTTGTAAGCGTCCTGCAACTCTATGTATTTCCCTATTAATCCGATGTTTACCTTGTTTTTAGGGTACTTCAGTTTATCTAAGAACTCTTTCCATTTACCCAGTTCAGGTTCATGGTAATTTTGAATAGCGAGCTTTTTGAGGCAAATCTGATCCAGCTTTTCCCGCATCATCGTTAAGGGCACTTCATAAATGGTTGCAGCATCTGCCGATTCGATTACAGCATCCACTTTCACATTACAGAACAAGGCAATTTTTCTGCGTATTTCCGGAGTTAGCGGTCGTTCTGTACGGCAAACAATGATATCCGGATTAACTCCTTCCTGGCTCAAAAGTTTCACACTGTGCTGGGTGGGTTTAGTTTTGAGTTCTTTTGCTGCTTTTAAGTACGGAACCAGCGTAAGGTGTACCACCAGGCAATCCTCATCCGGTAACTCCCATTGCAACTGGCGTACTGCTTCAATAAAGGGCAAACTCTCAATATCACCAACGGTACCTCCCAGCTCGGTAATTACAATATCAAAGCCACTTTTTCCAAGTAGCAGCATCCTGCGCTTAATTTCATCGGTGATATGTGGAATTACCTGAACCGTTTTACCCAAATAGGCGCCTTCTCTTTCCTTATTGATAACCGTTTGATAAATGCGTCCGGTGGTAACGTTATTGGCTTGTGATGTAAAAATATTCAGGAATCGTTCGTAATGCCCCAAATCTAAATCGGTTTCCGCGCCATCCTCAGTAACATAACATTCCCCGTGTTCGTAAGGATTCAATGTTCCGGGATCAACATTAATATAAGGATCAAACTTTTGAATAGTGACTTTTAATCCACGGGCCTGAAGCAGTTTTGCCAACGAAGCGGAAATAATACCTTTTCCCAAAGAAGAAGTTACGCCACCGGTAACAAAAATGTACTTGGCCATGTTTAAATGATTAAATGTTGATATATCCTATTTTGAATATGAATGTGCCTAATGTAATACAATACCAGTCTAAAGCGACCTGCAAAATGAGAAGAAATACATTCGAAGGTCACGCAAAGGTATATCTTTTTATCCCTACATAAAATGCCTATGGGGTGGAAATGTGGAAAAAACCGTTTTATCGTGTATAAATAAAGGAACCTGCCGGGCGGGCAGGTTCAAAAACAAAATCTTTAAAACGTAACTATATCGTCAGGCTAGTTTTTCCACCTGCATATAATTCAATTCAACAGGTGTAGCACGTCCAAATATCTTCACATTCACCTTAAGTTTCTTCTTTTCATCGTTTACCTCTTCAATCACCCCATTGAAATCGTTGAATGGTCCGTCAATGATTTTGATGGTTTCACCCACGATAAACGGTTCACTCATCGTTACTCCGCCATCGCTCATCTCATCCACCTTACCCAGCATTTTATTTACCTCAGCCTTACGCAAGGCAATGGGGTTTTCTTTTCCAAGAAAATGGATAACGCTATTGGTATTTTTAATGGTTGAAATAATCTCATCATTCAATTTACCGGGCTCCACTTCAATCATCACATAGCCGGGATAGAAATTCCGTTCCCGCATTACTTTTTTCCCGTTCTGCACCTTGTAAACCTTTTCCACCGGAAGAAAAATCTGTTTCACTACTTTTCCCCAATCGCTGCGTGCAATTTCCTTATCCAGGTATTCCTTAACTTTTCGTTCCTTCCCGCTTACTACGCGCAACACATACCATTTGGTTTCCTGTTCGTTAATTACTTCTTCCATTATTTATTATTTAAATAAGGAGTAAACAAATTTTAACACTGAATTACTGAAAAAGTCCATCACCCAAACCAATGCAGTTATAATCACGGTGGCTACCAACACAATTGTAGTGGATTGTTGTAACTGCATCCAGGTTGGCCAGGTAACCTTTTCCATCAATTCGTGGTACGAATCCTTAAAATAGGTACTTATTTTATTCATTATCAAAATTTCAGCACGGGCACAAGGATTCGAACCCTGATCAAAGGTTTTGGAGACCTCTATTCTACCATTGAACTATGCCCGTAAATTATCCGGTACAACCACCGAAAAAGAACTTCTTATTTAGAAACAAAGTACCCGGACAGCATCCGGATACTTTGCAAAATTATACAATCCTTCCCACTTTATTGGGATATCCCGGGATGAGCGGGTTATTTTACGATCTCAGTTACCTGTCCGGCGCCTACGGTACGTCCACCTTCGCGAATTGCGAACTTAAGACCTTTCTCCATAGCAATAGGCTGGATCAGTTTAACAGAAAGGGAGGTGTTATCACCGGGCATCACCATTTCAGTTCCTGCAGGTAATTCCACTTCTCCGGTTACATCCGTTGTACGGAAGTAAAACTGAGGACGGTATTTATTAAAGAACGGAGTATGACGTCCACCCTCGTCTTTGCTCAGTACGTATACTTCACCTTTAAATTCAGTATGTGGCGTAATAGAGCCGGGCTTGCAAATCACCATCCCCCTGCGGATTTGGTTCTTTTCAATACCGCGAAGCAATAAACCCGCATTGTCACCAGCTTCTCCTTCATCGAGCAGTTTGCGGAACATTTCCACACCTGTTACGGTTGAAGTTAATGGCTTTTCCATTAAACCAACGATTTCAACAGATTCCTGAATCTTAATACGTCCTCTTTCAATACGTCCTGTAGCCACAGTTCCGCGGCCCGTAATGGAAAACACGTCTTCAACACTCATCAGGAAGGGCAGATCAACGGGACGGGGAGGTAATGGGATATAAGAATCTACGGCATCCATCAACTCTTCAATAGCACCTACCCATTTAGCATCGCCTGCCAAAGCACCGGTTGCGGAACCTTTGATAATAGGTGTATTGTCACCATCGAAACCATTTTTGGTTAAGAGTTCGCGAATTTCCATCTCTACCAGTTCCAGAAGTTCCGGATCATCCACCAGATCAACTTTATTCATAAATACCACCATACGGGGTACACCTACCTGGCGGGCAAGCAGAATATGCTCTCTGGTTTGGGGCATCGGTCCATCTGTTGAAGCTACAACAAGAATAGCTCCGTCCATCTGGGCGGCACCGGTAATCATATTTTTTACATAGTCAGCGTGACCAGGGCAATCTACGTGCGCATAGTGCCTGTTCGCTGTTTGATACTCCACATGCGCTGTATTAATGGTGATACCCCTTTCTTTTTCTTCAGGAGCACCATCAATTTCATCGTATTTTCTCGCTTGCGCCATACCTTTTTTAGAAAGTACTTCTGTAATGGCAGCAGTAAGCGTTGTTTTACCATGGTCAACGTGACCGATAGTACCAACGTTAACGTGAGGTTTGTCCCTCTTGAAGGTCTCTTTTGACATCTGTTATCTGTTTTTAAGTTGCGTTTTAAAATTGTAGCCGCAACCCGCAAAAATGATTACAGGCTGCAAACTGATTGCTAAATCCAAAATTTATTAAAACCTCATCTTTCAGAGGCTGTAACACAAAAAACAAGCCGTTGATGACGATTGATTGGAGGCAACCTTTCCGCTTATCCACAAAACCACCACCGTTCCAAACCAAATCGGCGTTTCAAAAAACTTTTGAGCCGTTGATGAGAGTTGAACTCACGACCTCTTCCTTACCAAGGAAGTGCTCTACCACTGAGCTACAACGGCAATCTCAGTTTAAGAGTTTTCTGTTTGTAGTTTTCAGTTGACCAACTTCACCACTGCAAACTGAATACACCAAACCTAAATGAGCGGTAGTTCGATCTAAAATCGGCCACCTATAGCTTGGATCCGCCGCGGCGGACTACCAAATGAGCTACTTACTCATTTCTCTTAAAGAACTTGGCATTGGCTATAACCAACACAATATCGTTTGAACTGAGCGGGAGACCGGGCTCGAACCGGCCACCTATAGCTTGGAAGGCTATCGCTCTACCAAATGAGCTACTCCCGCTTGTTAATGTGAAAATATGAAAGTGTGATAAATGTGAAAATTTACCCGAACCCACATATTACAACATTCAAAAAGAACTTCAACCATTGTGTTTTCATTTCCACACTTTCACATTTATCGCATTTCCACATTGGCGATGTGGGCAAGGATGGATGCGACCCACCGAACTCCGAAGAGGACA
>JADZFY010000450.1 GCA_020854215.1 Chitinophagaceae bacterium
CTGATAATTGATCTGCCTCAGCGCCGCAAAAATAGCCGTCCAGTTGGTATGATCATTGCCCGGTGTACCCCTGTCGCTGCCGCAGGCATGAAAATGAGCGAGCTTATCACCGGCTTTCAGAATGGCTTTGGCAAGATCCTTTTCTTCAATATTCATGTGAAAAGTATCCAGATGCATCCGTAATGCCTTTTCATTTACATCACCCACCATCTGCAGTGCCTGATCGCAGGTATTTATGAAATCAGTTTCAAAACGATTCAATGGCTCAATAGCCAGTTTTACATTTAACCTGCCGGCATGTACTGCCAGTGATCGTAAATGTTTCACAACTATGTCCCATTGCTTTTTGTATGCTTCACGATCTACCAGTTCCGCCCTGCCTACTAAAGAATACAGGGGGCCAATGATAGTGGGATGACCTAATGCCGGCGAGATATCTATCAGTGACTTCAAATAATCCAGCGCTTCCTGTTGCTGATCAGCAGTACCCCTTAAATCACGTCCTCCTCCCATTGCTGCACAAATGGAACCACAAACCAGTCCGTTTTCATCCAGTGCTTTCTTTACTATAACCGGATCAATATGAGCGGCATCTTCGAGTGCTATTTCAACAGAATCAAATCCCCATTGTTTAAACCGGGGAAACAAAGCAATGCTTTCAGTAGTAAACGGAGAAGTAAACAAAAAGGTGTTGATGCCAAATCGCATGAGTCAAAATTTATTGGTAAACAATGGCTGTAAATATAAGAAGGAAGGACTGCTTTGCAAGCCTCTTACTTTTTTTGTAAAAAAACATGCACTCCTTTTTTGTTAGACAAGACTATGTCCGGAAGCCTGTCTCCATTAATATCTTCAACAACAAGATTCAAACCCGAGCCTGAGTCGTTATCCACTTCATGCTTTTTCCACGAAGGCATTTTCCCCGGCTTGTATTCATACCAGTTTAGAACAGCAGGATCGTGGGCACCGGGGTCTCCCCCGTTATGCGCAAAATAGCGTTTGCCGGTAATGAGATCCGGAGCCCCATCTCCGTTAACGTCTGCCAGTGCAAGGCTGTGGCTCTGGGAAAAACTGGAGTCAATTAAATGATGAATAAACGTAATTTCTCCCCGTTCATTCCTTTTCTGTTCATGCCACCAGATACCGTATTGATGGGCAGCAGAGCTGATAAAATCGGCTAAACCATCCGCATTTAAATCCATTACATACATTTGAGCACAGTCTTTTCCTAAATCTGCCGGATGAAACTTCCATCCTGGTTGCTTCGGGTCAGCAGGGCCTTCCCACCATCCTTTATTAATCAGCACATCTTTTCTCCCATCAGCGTTGATATCCGCATAACCAAGACCGTGTGTATATTGATGTGTACCGGGAATGCCTTCACTCCCGTCAATAACCGTCAGCGTCCAGGCATTGTCGCCTTTTTGTGAAGGTGATTTTAACCAGATGATTTGCTTTTTTTCCGAATCGTTGCAAAGAATGTCCATACGTCCATCGCCATCTATGTCAACAAATAAAGGAGATTCGTTTCCAACCGAAGCATGGATCACATACATGGGCCAGTGTCCGGGTTTGTTTTTGGGGTTTTCATGCCACACGGCTGCTTTACCCGGCCAATCTATTCTTACCTGGTCAATCCATCCATCCTGATTGACATCCATACTGAAATTCAAAAAGGAATTACTGTATCCTTCTCCCACCACATATTTCACCGGATTGGCTATCTCGTGTTTTTTCCAGTCCGGCGCTTCGAACCAGAAAGCACCGGCTATCACATCGGTTTTCCCGTCCCTGTTTACATCTCCCACAGCAACCCCTTCGCTAACAAAATCTTTAGTAAGTACCTGTTTGCTGAATGTTACCACCGGCGATTTCTTTTGTTTCCCTTGCGCATTACAGCCAGCGATTATCACTACCGATAGCATACTACATAATACTGTTTTACACAACTGCATAATCATAATTCTTAATTTATACTTGTTACAAAGCTATTCCGCCGCGTGAAGATACACATCCGGGCGACAATACGTAAAATAGGGGATTTTTAGCAACCGGGCATCCTGCACTTCCTTGGGGAAGAATGAGTGTTAGTGTTTGAGGTGCAACACACAGAGGCTTGTCTTGTAACCTGTATTTTGTAAGACTGTCCCTACTGTAAATTTAAACCGTAGACATCCAAACTACAAAGGTTAGGCAGCCCTTAGGACTCCTCCCCTTCCCCTGCAAATTTTATTCCGCAACAATTCCCGTAATTCTTCCCAGCTGTTGTTCAATCGTCCAGGCATTTTCAGATTAAATATTGCCCTTTTTCATTTCTTCCACTGCAAAGTTGGCTGCGCGTGCAGAAAAAGCCATATAGGTGAGCGATGGATTTTGAGTAGAAGTTGAGGTCATACAGGCACCATCGGTTACAAACACATTTTTGCAGGCATGCAGTTGGTGCCATTTGTTGAGCATCGCCGTCCGGGGATCGTGCCCCATGCGAACACCGCCCATTTCATGAATGTCCAGCCCCGGCGCACCCGGCCGCTTGCTTGTTTTCACATCTTTAAATCCGGCGGCAGTAAACATCTCGCTCATCTGCTCAAAATAATCGTCCAGCATTTTGGAATCATTATCATCAAAGTCCACAGAGATTTTTAATAGTGGAACCCCCCAGTCGTCCTTTTTTTCGGTATCCAGCCTGATATAGCTTTGCTCTTTCGGTATAGTCTCCCCCATCATATGCGAGCCTACATGCCATGAGCCTAACTTACGATTCATCAGGTTATCTTTTAATGCTGCACCTATAGTGTCGGTATCACTGTAAAACCCACGGTCTGCGCTAAACCCTGCTGCATAGCCACGGAGATAATCTGTTTCCTGCCTGTAAACATTTCTAAAACGGGGAATATAGCACCCTGCAGGATTACGCCCGTCCGTTCTGAACTTGTCGAGTGGGCCTTCATAGCGCCCGCTTACAGTGCCGCCATAATGGTGAAATGCCACATACTTACCTAACACGCCGCTGTCATTACCCAGCCCTTCTGGAAAACGGTTGGATCGTGAATTGAGCAG
>JADZFY010000451.1 GCA_020854215.1 Chitinophagaceae bacterium
CTCTCCGATAATCCCAGCCAGCCCCTTTACACCGTACTCAACAGAGTAGGTGAAAAAAAACAATACGGCAGCTATAAAAAATACGGCTACGGATATACCGAGTATTTTGACGTGCCGAATAAAAAGACAAAAGAAAGAAGATAACGTAGGCATTGGCAATTTCAACAAGTTATCGTAATCAGGATGATGAAAAAAGGCGAGAATTTAACGCAAAAAACATTTAAGGGATTTTATTGGCAATTGAGCGGATCTCTGTTTCAAACTGTCATACAGCTGGCCGTGCTGGTTATTTTAGCCAGGTTGATTTCAAAAACGGATTTTGGAATTGTTCAATCCGCACTAGTGGTAGTGGGGCTGTCCAACCTGCTGAGCCAGATGGGGGTTGGACCGGCATTAGTTCAAAAAAAAGAATTAACGCCCCTCCATATCAGAGCAGGCGCTACCATTTCCCTGATGCTGAGTATAACATTATTTCTGATCGTTTTCTTTGGTTCCAAACTCCTGGCTGGCTTTTTTAAGATGCCTGAGTTGCAAAAAGTTTTGCAGGTTGTAGCCTTTATATTTATAATTGAAGGAGTCAGCACCGTTTCTCAATCGTTGCTCCTTAGGGAAATGAAACAAAAGGTGTTGGTGAAAATTGACCTTATTTCTTATTCGGTTGGATACGGACTGGTGTCCATTGTGCTCTCGTATCTAGGATTTGGCTTGTGGTCGCTGATTATAGGTCAAATCGTGCAATCCATAACGAAATGCGTCTTGTCATTAATTAAGAGCAAACACTCTATCCTGCCCTATTTTGGTAAAGCGGAGTCAAAAGAATTATTGTATTATGGTGGAGGGCACACCCTGGCAAGGATGTTTAATTACCTGGCTCTGCAGGGCGATAACATTGTTACCGGACGCTATTTGGGGGCAGATGCTTTGGGAATATATAGCCGTGCCTATGCCACCATGGTAAAACCAGTAAGTTTAATCGGTAACTCTTTAGATAAGGTACTGTTTCCGGCAATGGCAGCACGGCAAAATCAACCAGATCGTTTAATAGAGGCATTCATCAATGGTTCCCGATTAATCACTTTTTTGTGCATTCCCATATCCTGCGTACTCATCTTTAGTTCAAAAGAGATCATTTACGTTTTGCTTGGCAACAAATGGGAAGACGTGATCCTCCCCTTTCAAATATTAACCTCAGGACTTATCTTCAGAATGGGTTATAAAATGGGCGACTGTCTGAGCAGAGCAACAGGTAATGTTTACAGCAGGGCCAAACGCCAGTTTCTGTACGCCCTTTGTGTAATATTTGGATGCTATGCGGGGACGAAATGGGGAATTAAAGGAGTTGCCGTCGGAACCCTGTTTGCCGTTGCCATCAATTACATATTAATGATTCACCTCAGCCTTATTATACTAAAAATTAACTGGTCATATTTCCTGAAAAAAGTGCTATCTGATCTGCACATCGCTCTTCTGCTCAGTCTTTTGTTCGTTGTGATCATCACATCGGTTCAACACATCTTCGATTCTGACATGGTTGTGCTGCTTGTTTCTTATGGCTTATTTGGTGGATGTGTATTAGTGTTGTTCTATTATTTTTCGCAGAAATTAAGCTTTCTGTCTATACTTCCTTTTAACGCTGCGTTGGGTAAACTAAAGAAAAAATCATAAATGGCTTTACAGATTGTTCGGGCACTATTAGATGACTTACATTCCAATGATATCTCTTATTGTCATTGGAAAAGTAATGAACATGTCGAGGCGGCGATGAACGGAGACACAGACCTGGATATCCTGTTCGACCCATCTCAGGAGGACAAAGTAGTTGAGATATTGAAAAGGAATAAGTTTCATTTGTTTGAAGCCGTGTGGTACCGTAAATATAAGGGTATATTTGACTATATCGGTTTCGACAAAGCGCAAGGAAAAATTGTGCACGTGCATACCCATTTTCACCTTGACATTGGAGAAGTGGGCATTAAGAGTTATCGCATGCCTTGGGAACGTATGATATTGGAAAACAAAGTGTTTAACGAACGCTTAAAAATTTTTACTTCCTCAGCTGAAACCGAGCTATTATTGCTGATTGTAAGAACAGCTTTCAAACACGACGTTCTGGATACGCAGTCCAATCATTCCATATCACGGCATTTTAAAGTGGAAGCTGCATGGCTATATGGCCAGGTGGACACAAAAAAATTAGTAGTCCTCTCCGAGCAGGTATTGGGAGGAGAAATGACCGGATTAGTAGAGCAAATATGCCTTGGCAAAAATTATGATGAAAAACTGTTTGTTGCACTGAAAAAACATTTGAAACCCTATTTTGCAGAGCACCGTATTCTCTCAACACAACGAGTAAATTATCTTAAACTAGTACATTTTGTTTACAGAGTTCGCATTAAATTGCGCAAACTCTTTCGTATTTCCACCAGAACACCCAAAAGAAGTTTACCCCAAAAAGGTGTCGTCTTGTGTTTGATGGGTTCCGACGGCGCCGGCAAGTCCACGCAAACTAAATCGCTTACCGCCGAGTTGTCGAAAAAAGTGGATGTATTGTTTATGTACATGGGATCGGGCGACGGAGCAAAAAGCCTGCAACGTCAAATCGTGGAGCGATGTATCCAACTTGGAGCACGTTTGGGTGCTTCAAAAAAGTCAAAAACAAAAACCTCATTTCAACAGGAAGAAAACAATAGCAAAAACGATATCTCCCGTTTTAGCTTTCCAAAACAGTTCCTGCTTTCCATAAAGGCTGCGTCATTAGCCTTTGAAAAGAAAAACAGACTGAAGCGTATTCAAAAGGAAAGAAACCGCGGCTGTATCGTCATATGCGACCGTTATCCGCAAACCACAACTTTGGGTTACAACGATGGGCCAAAGTTGTACTGCAATATTACGAGTACTAATATTATTTTGAAGTTTTTAGCGCAATATGAGTTCAACTGTTATGAACTCGCTAAAAAAATCTATCCCGATATCGTAATCAAGTTAACCGGATCGGTGGATGTATTACACACCAGACGACCAGAAATGACCAAAGAGGAGATTAGTAAAAAACAAGATGGAATTATAAAGCTGCAATTTGATCCGCCTACCGAAGTCCTTAACATTGACATTGATCAGCCCGTCTGCGAAATTAGAGGACGCATTATGGATGAATTATCGCACCAAATAACTGTTATCTCCGGTGCCGTTGTTGGGCCGAGTTTATATTAAACTAAATCACCGTTATTATGCCCGGAATTTTTGGACTCACAAAAAGGAACAAACACAACTTCAGTCCGCAAATCGTTTTAAATGCACTGAACATATATACAGATCCGATTCTTCACCGTCGACAGGATATTGAAAATAATGCAATTTCGTGTAGTATAGTAACCTATGACTTTATGCAGAATAGGCAGGTACATTTTCAACAAGACGAGATTGAATTATGGGTTTACGGAGACCCTTTGATTGATGGTTATACTGGTGAGAAAGCAATAGAACTGACAGCAAAATTGGCATCTCAATCAGCCCCTGATTTTACAAAAATTGCTGACATAGATGGTTTGTTTACTATAGTTATATTAAATAAAATAACGAATAAACTACATATCATCGGAGACCGAAATGGATTGAGCCATATTTACTATGGTATCTTTAATGGTCAGCTAATTTGGGCCTCTGAATTACGTGCACTCATAAGTAAACAAATCAAAACCACTTCCCGTCGTGAGTCTTTCCAAGCATTCCTGGCATTGGGATACCTAGTAGATAATACAACCTGGTATAATGAAATTAATCTCCTGCCTCCGGCGTCATACCTGGAATGGGACTTAACAAATAATGAACTTAAAACAGTCGGCACCTATTGGAGTCATAAAAATCTAATAAAGAGTAGTATTTCTAAAAATGAAAACGAGATCGTAAAAGATATCGCAGAACTATTTGCTAATGCGGTAAAAAGACGCGTGGGAGAAAACGAACGTATTGGTATAACGCTTAGCGGAGGGCAAGACTCCCGGGCAATTTTTGCAAACATCCCCCCAAAGAACGGATTTACAGCAATAACGAGGGGGCTAAAGGGGTGTGGCGATATTAAACTTGCAACTGAAGTTACAAGACGTCGTAATAATTGCACACACGTCATTCATGAAGTGAACGAAACCAATTGGCTCACAGATAGGGTTAACGCAGTTATCGCCACTTCCGGACAAAAGGATTTTTTTAACATGAACTCAATGCTTTCTCTGCCTATCCATAAAAGATACTTCGATATAAACCTGGATGGATCAGAAGGTGCATTATTAAAAGGGCAATGTTTGAATTTGAATATTCCGAAAGATTTAAAAACATTCGAAAATTATTATTTACGAAACGGATTCTTCGAATATTCTGATACTCTTGAAGAATTATTGAGATATTACAAGCAGATTGATTCAAGTCAATACTTCTTCCTACATGAGAATATACGGCGATTCAGCGTATTTGGTTCAATATTGGGACACGACTATGGCATAATTAGCCGGTTTCCTATTCTTGACCACCACCTTCAGGAGTATATATATCAACTACCGAATACCACCAATATTGGAAAAATATGGAACTTAATGTTGATAAAATATTTCCCGGAATATTTTGTAAAAATTGACAATTTAGATACCGGGAGACGACTCTTCAAAAGTGACAGGCTCAATTATCTTTCACGGATACTTGCATCTGTTCAATCAAAAGTTGGTATAGAAAAATACGTATTAAAATACCATAACTACAGTAATTGGATGAAGAATCATGATGGGGGATTAATTGAAAAATACCTCCTTCCGGAACAATTAAACTTGTATAACTACCTGGATGAAAAACCGATTAAGAATATTATCGGGCATTTCCTAAAAACAGGCGAACACTTGCGACTAATTTCAAGAATTTTAGGATTAAGCATTTTTCTGGAAGCTGAAAAATGTGACTAACCGTGTAACGGATTTGTTGCTTCGTAAGAATTTCCCGGTTACGATTTGAATAACAATTTATTTAGGACGGTAAAAAATATATTTGGCAGAACCCATCTATAATCCAAAAAATACGATTATATACTATCTGATTGACATCCACATTCGACGCGGCGACATCCGATTTTATGAGGTGCTTGTGGAGAGAAGGTGTCAGCATGTAAACTGAGCATTTGCTCTCAATAATAGTTTAATCGTTTAAGGTAACTGCTATTCGTATTAAAAGGCATTCAGCGTATTTTTCGTTGAGGACACTGCATTAAACTTTTTTATTGGAATATTCCACTTATGAGTAAATTCATTAGAAATTTTTTGGGAAAAGCTGGTTTGCAGATCAGAAAATCCGTAATCATTAATCTCAGAGATCAGAACGTTCATCCAATTGATTTTGTCTATCTAAATGATAAACGCGAACGCGCTTCTGCTATCCTGCTTAATATTCCGATTGCCACGTGTCGCACACAAATTTGGAACACACTGGAACAAGAAAAAAATCCTTTTGTCAAAACCCTTGGAGAATACGCCAACAACAAAGCCTTATCGTATCACAATTCAGTGATGAATGTCTATTACCAAAAGTATACTCCCAAAAATGCAGCCCAGGTCGTTAGACTACCAGGCAATGAAATCCTAAAAACAATACCTGCCATGGGATATATACTTCCGTGGGAAAATAGCACTGTAGAAGAAATTTTAAAAATAAGAGAAAGAGACGCACTCAAAGAAAATACACAGGCGGGTCAAAAATTTCCGTTATCATACGGATATACTGATTTTGGACCCGTTAAGGATGAAAAGGGGATTATCGAATTTAACCGCCTGGTGACAATATATAATAATATTAAGCAACTCGGATTTATGGAGAAACCATATCTGTCCGACGGCGGTATCAAAGGTTACTTTTTAGTGAATACCGACAATGACTGGTGCTTTATTATTAAATCGGGAAAACACCGGGCTTACGCATTGTCAGCATTGGGTTACCAGCATATCCCCGTGATTGTTGACAACTATTGCGGGATAATACAAAGGGAAAGCGATTGTCACTTCTGGCCTCAGGTAAAAAGCGGTATATTTTCTGAGCATGAAGCTCGCTTTTTTGCAAATAATATTCTTAATATCGGCAACCAGACTTCCTCCGTGTGTTACTAGTATGAACATTCTAATTGTGATATAATTGGCCATTGATTAGTACCCTTATTACACGTTTTTAGAAATGAAATTTCAACGCAATCTCATAGAACGGCTCGTTTGTTATGTAATGCTGATCTTAGTTACGTTGTATTTCTCGCAGGGTGTGGTTTTACCGGGTGGAGAAGGTGCGGGTACAATACTTCTGATTGCGGTGTTCTGTATTTCCATTTTTTATCTCATCAAATTAGCGCTGATTAAAAACAAATTTAACGCCTTCATGCGGGTTTGGTTCCTTTTTATGCTAATGTATTCAATATACTTTTTGATGTATGAAGATCACGCATCCTACGGTTTGCTAAAATCAGTTTTACTCAACTTTCTGCCATTTTATCCCTTTTACTATTTCGCGGAAAAAGGAATTTTAACACGCAACCACTTAATTGCTTTCTTTGTAGTGATGCTTCCATTGTTTATTGTAATGTTTATCCAATCCATTGCACAACTCCGATTGGAAGAGATGAGAGATGACGTTGTTGATAATACCGTTTACCTCTTCATCGGGCTACTACCTTTCGCCTTTCTATTCAGAAAAAGATTGATTTCACTGGGATTCCTGATGATAATCTGGTTCTTTATGATTCAAAGTGCTAAAAGAGCAGCTATTTTGTGTGGCGTAGTTGCCTTGATTTTAATTGTATTTGAATACTTGTATGCGTCAGAAAGCAAATCTAAATTAAAGAAGTATTCTATAGCCGCCACTTTACTCCTTGGCGTGGGCTATTTTGGATACGATTTGTACATGCAGAACCAGTATTTGATTGAACGGATGGAGGGGATGTTACAGGGTGAGTCATCGGGGAGAGACTTACTGGTTGAGACTTTATTAAAAACCTGGTACGAAGCCAATGATCTGATTCGCTACCTATTTGGCTTTGGATACAATGCCTCCCGTTTACATTCCGTTCACGTATCTCACAATGATTGGGTGGATATGCTGATAAGCTTTGGGTTGTTGGGCCTACTGGTTTATTTTGCTTTATTCAGACTGCTGTTTCTTGAGGTTTTAAATCCAAATTGGGCAAGGGATAAAAAGGTTATCCTAATCCTGGTGATTGGTATCGCCTGTATAACCTCTCTTACCTCACGCTGGTATTCGAGTAGTTTTGCTTATATGCAGATTTTATTCCTTCCGTATTTACTGGCTACTCATAAACAGAAATTGTAGCATTGAGGGAAGTTCTGCAATTTTTTATATCATGAATTTCGTACCCGAAAAACAAAACTTTAATGGAACTGGTAATTCTTTCCGATCATTACCCGTCTGCGAAGATGCCTGGTAAGGGAGTTTTCGTGTATCACCTTGTGCAGGAACTGAGCCATTTTCATCATGTTACGGTGGTTGCACCCTTTAGATTCAATCATCTCTTTAAACCCCGTACTTTAGATGGTTATGGAAACGAAAGGTGTAAAGTATACCGACCGGTGTATTTTTCATTCAGTAATAAACGTATAATGGGTATTGATACCGGTAGATGGAGCAGATATTTCATGGCGAAAGCAGTGTACAAATGTTTAAAAAAGTTACCGTGCAAGCCCGATCTGATTTACACTCATTTTCTCTCTAATGCGTTTTCGGGATTAGCTTATTGCCAAAAATATGCGATTCCCCTGGTGGTAGCTTCAGGGGAATCTTCCTATCCCCCATCGCTCCATGCACTAATTAAGGAATTGGACGATCTTAAAACGCAATGCAATCATTTCATTTGCGTATCGGATGCTAATCGTAAGGGATTGATTGAACTGGGATTTACCGAAGAAAAGATGAGTATCATACCTAACGCCGTTAACTACGACTTATTTAAACCACTCGACAAACTAAAGTGTAAAGAACAGTTGGGTATACCCCAGCACAAATTTGTTGTGGGTTTTGTTGGAAGCTTTATTCACCGAAAAGGTCCCAACCGTGTTATTGAGGCGATACAACAGCTTGCTGATAAGGATATTCAACTGGTGTGTGTGGGTGGAAAAGGAAACTTACAGGACAATAATTTTACTCAAATTATTCCTCCTGTCCCCAATTTCCGACTTCCTGAAATTTATAATGCGTTCGATGTTTTTGTGCTTCCAACATTGAGCGAAGGCCACTGTAACGCAATTGAAGAAGCAAAAGCCTGTTGTGTCCCGGTTATTAGTTCGCTCGGCACCAGTGTTGAAACGCAAATTGATCCGTCAATCGGCATCCTGATTAATCCCTCAAATATCAATGAAATTGCCGGCGCTATCCGAAAATTGAAGGATCAATCTGAGCTATACAAATCAATGGTGGCACGCCTGCAACAAAAAACAGGAGAGCAGTCGCTTAAAAATCGAGCAAAGAAAATAAGCTCCCTGCTGAACAACATTGCAAATGTTTGACAATAAACAATAATACTGTTTGTTATTGAACTAAAACACGAGTTGCCGAAAATAATAGGAAAAAGAATGCATATCCTCTATATTAACCAAAATTTCAGAACGCCAGCCGAACCCGGTGGAACAAGATCATACTGGATTGCCCGGGAATTGATAAAAAATGGGCACACGATAACTATGCTTACGGCAAACCCTCTGGCAAAAGTTCAGAAGGAGGTTAAACAAATTGATGGTATAACCGTCATTTATCTGAAAGAACCTTATAGCCAGGAAATGTCGATTGCTGAACGTCTCAAGACATTTGTAAGTTTTTCCTTGAAAAGCATCCTGGAGGCACGAAGGCAAAAAGGAATTGACCTGGTGATTGCCACTTCCACTCCGCTTACTGTAGGCATTCCGGCTCTTTATTTGAAATGGTTCAAAAAAATTCCTTATGTTTTCGAAGTGAGGGATTTGTGGCCTGAGGTACCTATTCAAATGGGAGCATTCAAAAACCCTGCAATTATTAAAAGTACCCGATGGTTTGAGAAAACGCTCTATCGAAATGCAAAACATGTAGTTGCTCTTTCGCCAGGTATGCAGGAGGGAGTAATGAAATACATCCCAAAAGAAAAAACGTCCATGATTCCCAATATGTCTAAAATAGATGAGTTTTGGCCGCGGGAACCTGACCGAAAACTATTAAAACAGCTTGACCTGCAACCGGATACCTTTAAAGTGATTTACCTCGGTGCCGTGGGTTTGGCGAACAGTGCCGATTATATTATTGATGCGGCGTTTTTATTAAAAGATGATCCGTCAATTGAATTCGTCTTTCTCAGCAAAGGTTCAAATGAGAACAGGCTAAAGGAACGATGTAAACAAAGCGGGCTGAATAACGTTAAATTTCTAGGTTTTTTTCCAATGAAGGAAACCTCTGAAATCGTAAACCTGTGCGATGTTTCGCTCGTAACTTTTGCCAATCTGCCTATCTTGTACACCAACTCACCCAACAAGTTATTCGACAGCCTCTCTGCAGGAAAACCGATTATTGTAAACTCAGCGGGCTGGACGAAACAAATGGTAGAGGAAAATAATTGTGGCTTTTTTGTTCTCCCCGAACAACCGGAAGATCTTGCCGAAAAAATAAAACTGTTGCAGTCGAATCCTGCATTAACCGCTAAAATGGGTCGCAATTCCAGGTTGCTCGCAGAAACAAAATTTGACAAATCCATTTTATGCAGTGAATTTGCGGCCATGATCCAAAATTTGACAATATAACATGCCTGTTAAAAGGATGACAAAAATAGAAATGTCTGATTATTCAGTCTCGTCAAATACAATGAAATGGATGTTACTTGCAATGCTAATCTGCTTCGCAGGAGTAACGGCCTGGTCGCAGGAGCAAAGCAATTTGCGAAAAGCGGTAACAATTCAAACGCTTTATACATCCGCAGGTACAAAATCGATTTCGGAGCAACAGATGGCACTTAACAAAAGTGAGTCTGCCGATGCATACCAGTTTATGAGTTTGAGAAAAACCATCGGTGCAATCAACGTCATGATAAAATCATCTGGCGAAGAATACTGGATTGTTCAGCAAAAAAAAATAATAGATAATCTTGTCGGTTCATCCCGTATTTCTTCAACCATTCCCGGAGATCAGAGTTTTAAAGATCAATTTCAAGGCTGGATATCCCTTTTTGATAATAAATCGCGCCAAAATGAAGTACCGCTTTACGAAAGCTATTCCTTCTTTTACATCACACAATTTCTTTATTTCATAAGAAACTCCACCTGGATATCCCAATCAGATAGCAACAGACTATGGTGGAACCATACGCTTTCTTTTGTAGAAAAAAATATCTGGACCAAGTGGTATGAACGTAGTATGGCCAGCTTTCACAATCATTACCGTTATTTCTTACGATCCAGAACACATATGGGCTCCCATTGGGCAGGAATTGCCATGTATTTAACTGCTCTGAGTTCCAATGCTCAAATCAAATCGCAAGCTGCCGAGTTGATTCAACAATATGATACCTTGCTAAAAAGGAATTTGCGGATTTTTCAGGGTGGATATGTTTGGAACTCTACCTATGATAATGTGAACGGTACTTATGCAGCAAAAAGCTCAGCATCCACTATTCAGGATGTGTCACATGGCAACCATGTAGTAGCTTATATTGTAGCCGCCTACCAATTTGGAAATAAAGATTGGACGATCGAAGATATCCGCCGATTGGCTGTTACGTTAAAAACAGTTATTTATGACAATCAAAATAACAGGTTCCGTGACAATGTAGACGGATCCGCCAGTTCAGAGAGGCCTGGCTGGGGAAACTTTGTGTCGGACGGATGGTTAAAACTGGCTGCTTATGATGATGAAGTAAAAACCATATTTCAACAATTTGAAAAAAGCGGAATGCTAAAAAAATATAACCAGGATTTTTTGTTCCGGGCCACTTTTAGCGAAATTCAATCGCAAAACCCACGATAGTATGTAAGCTATTCGGGTTTTCGATTCATATACTTCAGGAAAAAGCAGTGAAGCTACCTTTTGTAAGGCTCTCCTTAATCTCATAAACAATCAAAAACTGTTCAATCAACAAAAATGATCCGACTTATTACAAACGCAGATGACTTTGGACTGACACGATCTGTCACGGACGCTATCATAGACAGCCATTTGAATGGAATAATGACAAGCACCACAATTATGGTTAATACGGAAGGTACAGATTATGCAATTGGCAAGGCAAAAGAAATCACCAGTTTAGGCGTTGGAATACATTTTAATCTTACAGAAGGTAAACCACTTTCTGACCCCAACCAGGTTCCGGACTTATTAAATGAAGACGGCCGCTTCAAATCCAACGAAGAACAAAGGCGGAACCTATTGTTTGGTAAACAAAAGCTGATTCAGGCAAAACGTGAATTACAAGCCCAACTGGAATATCTGCTGGATAATAATCTAACACCAACACACTACGACAGCCATCATCATATTACGGGAGTGCCTGTATCTTTCAGGGCATCCATGGAAGTGGCCAAACAGTTCAATATCCGTAAAGCAAGAATTACCAATATAGACTTTTGGTATCAACCAGGGTATTCAAACTTTCCGCGTCAACTGAAAAATACCCTCCTGTCATTTCCAAAATCTTTCATCCATCACAAAAATAAAAGGGTACTCCGGAATAATGGTTTCACGACTCCTGACTATAAAGTGTTACCGGCACGAGTGTACCCATTTGACATAAACCATATCAACCAATTCGTAAATACACTCTCCGTATTGAAGGGGGGTGTAACCGAAATCAGCTTTCATCCGGGTTACCCAAATTCCAATCCACGGGACGCTGAAAGAACGGCACAATTGCGACCGAAGGACCTCGAGGTTGCCAAATCCGAGATCATCAAGAATTACATTCGTGAAAATAACATTCAACTTATCAATTACAGAAGTCTATAATGAAAAAAAATATTCTCTTTGTACATACTACCGGACCCTGGTGGGACCACAGATACTATTTTAAGCAAATGCCCGCCCTCCAAAAAGAATTTGCTAATATCACCTATCTGGTGAAAGAAGATAAATCTATTAAGGATTGCCCTTTTGCCCTGGTAACCGTTTCTGCGAAAAAGATCAAGTGGGCGCGCTTGACCGGTGGATTAAACCTATTTTTCTATCTGTTAACGTCCAGGCAAGACGCAATTCAACTCTGTAACATTGAATTGCTCCCGGTAGGCATATTGCTGGGGTTGTTTTCAAGAAAAAAGATTTTTTACGATTGCAGAGAAGACCACTATCACGCCATGCTGCACAGCAAAGTATGGTTTCCAAAATGGTTCAGGTACTTTCTTGGATTCGGGGTAAAAGTAATCGAATTTTTTGCGGCAAAAACCTTTACTGGCTTTATAGATTCTGATCCGGCTATATATAAGTTCCATACGTTTATGCCCGACCATAAAAAAATGATCTTCTACAATATGGCTTTAGCTGAACAGTTCAATTCTCCCTCCATAGACAGAAGTGAAAAAAAGTTCGATTTCACGGTATTAGGCTCAATGAGTATCAGAACAGGCGTGCTGGACGTTGTTAAATCCATTGCCAGCCTAAATAAACAGGGAATAGCTACCAATCTGAAATTGATCGGAGATCCGGAATCAGACAGGAGGTTATTTGAACAAATACAGGATGTTATCCAAACCAACGAAATTCAAAACCACATATTCATCACCGGACGCGTACCCTACTTTCGGATACCGTTCGAACTCGCTGACTGCAAGGTTGGCATAATCCCTTTACTCGACCTGCCTAAATTCCAGAACAATATAGCCACAAAGCAGTTTGAATATATGGCTTCGGAAATGCCCGTTATTGCCACGAATTTGCCTCCTCAACAAATATTTATTCAAGAGGGTTTTAACGGTTTTCATTATGAACCGGGAAATATTGATGAGCTACGCTCTAAAATGCAATATTTTCTGACGAATCCCGATGAAATACGAAGAATGGGGGGAAATGCATTTCGAAAGATTAATCTGGATTGGACGTCGGAAAGTCAGCAAGCCAAATATATCGAATTCTATAAGTTGCGGATGGAAAACAAACCCTATCGGGAAAAACAAATTCCACCTTTTAATATTCAGACCGTATGATAAAAATTGCGTTCACCGGAGATATCATGCTGGCAAGAAATGTAGGACAAACAATAGAAAAAAACCCTAACAAGAAAATTATAGAAACGCCTATTGGAGAATTTCTACGTGAGTTTGACTTCGTCGTTGGAAACCTGGAGTGCCCTGTTTCATCAAGTGCTGTAAAAAAAGAGAAAACAAGCTTCAGAGCACATCCGGATACACTCACTCAGATTGAAAATTTTCATTTACTTTCCCTCGCCAACAATCACATTTTTGATTGCGGAAAGCAGGGAGCCCTGGACACCGTTAAACATTTGAAACAATACACCAGGGACTTTTGCGGGTTATTAGAGGATGCAAACGCTTCTTTGTTTAAAAAAGTGAGTATAACCGGCAAAGAATTTGCATTTTACTCCTGCGCTGCGGAATACTGCATCAGGGACAGTGAGTATGATTTTTATCCTAAAATTATTTCAGCTGCCGACCCTGCTGTGATCGAATCCATTCAATCCACATCTCAGCTATGTGACTATACTATCGTTTTAGTTCACGGTGGGAACGAGTTGGTACCCTACCCCGAGCAACACTTCAGAAACCTATGCCAAAATTTTATTGATGCCGGCGCCGATGCTGTGGTTACCCATCATCCTCATGTAACCGGCGGCGTGCATGTGTACAGGAACAAGTATATTTTCTATAGCCTGGGTGATTTCATATTTGATGGCGAAAGCTTTTTGCGGAGGCAGGGCGTCCTTCTCCATTTGAGTTTTGACGAGAATCATATTTCCTACATGCTGCACCCTACTGAGATAAACAGTGCATTAAATGTTGGTTTCGCCTCAGATCGTAATGCAAGGGCAACAAAAAAGAGATGGGCTAAAACAAGCAGCACATTACAAAACGATTCTAAATATGACAATAAATACAGGTATCGGTACACCAGGGATTTACTGATTTTCCAGATTGACAGGTTGTCTTATCTGCTAAAGAATAAGGGCGGCGTTTATATGTTTAAGTTTATGCTTAATAAAATTCAACTGGCACCTCATTATTTCAGGAAAATATTCTCGAAAGACATCTAAATCCGATCATGGAACAATTTTTAATTAAGAGTCCTTATTGGCTGAAAGTTATCTTAATAAACGCCTATGGTTTTCTATTGGCCACCAGGAGATTTTCGGGGAGTTTTAACCGGTGGTTTACGCAATACACGAACAATCTGAAGAAATCCCCCGGAGACATTAAATCTGAACAGTTTGATTTGTTAAAAAATAATTTAATCTACTGCTATGAAAAAATCCCCTATTATAAAAGAACATTTGATGAAGCAGGATTCAACCCCCGTAAAATGACCTCGTTTAATGATATTACAATTTTACCCTTCCTGACTAAAGATGTTGTTCGCAAAGAATTTGACAACCTGTATAACAAAGATATCCCCGCTCAACGATATTCATTACAAACTACTAGCGGATCTACCGGAGAAAAGTTGAATTTTTTTCTCCCCAAAGAGCTATCCTACAAAAAGAACGCTGCTTTTATGTACCGGTTCTACGGAATGTGGGGCGTAAAGCCCAAAGACAGAAGAGTAACCATAGGCGGCAGAATTTTTACCCAAAAACCTCCCTACTGGGTATATAACCGGTTTGAAGATCAACTCTTATTGTCAGCACATCATCTTAAGATACAAACCGTGGCTTCCTATATTGAAAAGATCAATAGCTTCGGACCCATATTTATACAAGGACATCCGAGCGCAATTTTATTAATGGCTAAGCATATTTTAGCACAGGATTCTAAAGTAACTCCGTTTTTAAAAGTCATATTTACAACGGGAGAAACCCTTCTTGAAGAAGATCAGATAACGATTGAAAAAGCGTTTAAATGCCCGGTAGCCCAACAGTATGGCTCCAGGGAGGATTGTTTTTCTGCCCAGCGGGCACCAAATGAAAACGGCTATCTCGTCAACTACGAACACGGTTTTATTGAATTAATTGGCGACGGAGATGTAAAGGAAGTAGTGGTAACCTCTCTACAAAACGACGTGATGCCTTTTGTACGATACAAGATGAATGACTATGTAAGAGCAATTGATAACACCCATTCCAAACAATTTAATCTCCCGATTTTATTTGATGAAGTTATTGGGCGAGTTGACGACACCATTTTCTTAAAAAACGGAGATGCTGTTTTGCCTGTTAGCGTTAGAATGACCATCAAGCCATTTCTGAAAGAAGGTACAAATTACCAATTGATACAATGGAGTAATACAAACTTCAAACTAAGCTTATTGGATCCTGAAAAAAAAATAGATACAAATGCTTTAAACACAGTATTAAGAAATTTGCTGGGTAACGATATCGAAATTAGCGTAGGTTATACAGAATCTTTAATTTCTAAAGGTGGTAAGATCAGAAACATTATCAGAGAAAAGGATTAAATACCTCTAATTGCCGTAACCCGTATATTAGAATGTATGAATAAGCCGATTTAAATAATACCCGGATATTCGTATAAGAAAAAGAAACCGCCGAGATGTCAGTAACCGTTATTTGCCCCATCTATAATGAAAAAAACTATATAGCAGCATGTATAGAATCGTTGATATCACAGGATATTGACAAGACAGAACTGGAAGCTATATTTGTAGACGGCAATAGCACAGACGAAACAAGAGACATCATAAATGAATACCGAAAAAAATATTCATGGATTAAGCTTTTCGACAATCCCAGACAAATCGTTCCGTGTGCAATGAATATCGGCATTAATAATGCTCGAGGAAGCATCATTGTTCGCATAGATGCACACGCTGCATTTCCTACCAATTATATCAGTGAACTGGTGAAAAACCTTAACTTCCTAAATGCAGACAATGTAGGTGCTGTATGCGAGACATTGCCGGCTAATAAAAGTATCGAAGCAAAATCAATAGCAACAGCCCTAAGCAGTTCATTTGGCATGGGAAACTCGTATTTTAGAGTTGGAGCTAAGAAGATAATGGAAGTGGATACCGTACCCTTTGGCTGTTTTCGTCGCGAAATTTTTGATAAAATTGGATTGTACGATGAAGAGTTGGTCCGCAACCAGGATGATGAACTTAACGCCCGTATAATTAAAGCCGGTGGTAAGATTTTTTTAATCCCTCATTTAGTAGTGAAATATTATGCCCGAGATTCGATAAAAAAAATTCGAAAGATGTTTTACCAATATGGACTGTTTAAACCGCTCGTTAATAAAAAATTAGGTAACCCCGCTACAGCCAGACAATTTTTTCCTTTATTGTTTGTATTAGGACTAACAGGTGGCTTAATTTTGAGTTTTGTTCATGAAATCTTTATTTATATTTATCTTTCAGTATTATTGATATATCTAACAGGTGCCGTTTTTTTCGGGATTAAGGATTCAAAGGATAAGAGGGAAGTATTCTTTCTACCGTACGTGTACCTGAACATTCACCTCGCATATGGATGGGGATATTTGGTAGGGATATATAAAATAATAACAAAAAAATCGTTTTCAGCTGAAGTCAACAGATAAATTCTTATGAAGATTCCGTTTTCGCCACCCTTTATTAACGACGATATTATCAAGGAGGTTGTTGATACATTGAAGTCAGGCTGGATCACCACTGGGCCCAAGGTAGTAGCCTTAGAAGCCGAAATTAAAAAATTCAGCGGTGCAAAAGAGGTACTGTGTGTCAACTCATGGACGTCGGGTGCCATTATGATGCTTCGCTGGCTGGGATTACAGGAAGGTGATGAAGTTATTATTCCCGCTTACACCTACAGTGCCACCGCATTGGCGGTGTACCATGCAGGAGGAAATCCTATAATGGTAGATACCACTGAAGATTTTAATATATCTGTAGCAGATGTCCGCAAGGCTATAACTTCTAGAACAAAAGCCATCCTCCCGGTTGATATCGCAGGCTTTCCATGTGATTATGACGAAATAATGAACCTCGTCAATGAGCCGGCAGTCAAATCCCTGTTTACACCAACTTCTGAAGTGCAACAACAAATGGGGCGCATACTCGTATTAAATGATGCCGCGCATTCCCTCGGAGCTACCTACTCCAGCGGTGTAAAAACAGGAAGCGAAACAGATGTGGCGGTTTTTTCGTTACACGCCGTCAAGAACGTTACCACCGCAGAAGGTGGGGCTATATGTTTAAATTTACCGGAACCTTTTAATAATAAAACTTTATATCATGAGTTAAGACAAATGAGCTTAAATTGCCAGACCAAGGATGCGTTTTCAAAAAGTAAGGCAGGCGGGTGGCGTTATGATATTACCGGACTCGGCATGAAAATCAATATGGCAGATGTTAACGCTGCCATTGGTTTGGCGCAAATGCGCATTTATCCTGAACTATTGAGAGAGCGAAAACGCGTGTTTTCCATCTATAACGAGGCTTTTAAAAGGGAAAGTTGGGCTATCGTTCCCCCTGCAATATTAAATGGAAAAGAGAGTTCATATCATATTTATGCCCTGCGTATTAAGGGAATCTCTGAAACACAACGGGACCAGATGATTGACGAGATATCAATGACTGGCGTAGCAGTAAACGTTCATTTTATTCCGATGCCTCTGTTAACTTTTTTTAAAAACAAGGGATTTAAAATCGAAGACTACCCCCAGGCATATAACAACTTCAAAAGTGAGATTTCATTACCCATTTATCCACAGTTAACAGCAGAAGCGTTAGATTATGTCATCAACGCAGTTAAAAAGGCGTACACAAGTGTAACAGGGTAATATGACGAAGCGTTTATTTGACATCATTTCAAGCGGCATAGGAATTATTCTTTTAAGTCCGTTCCTCTCGCTCCTGGCGATATGGATTAAGCTGGATTCAAAAGGTCCTGTATTTTACAGGCAGGTACGTGTTGGCAAAAATAATAAAGACTTTAAGATTTACAAGTTCAGATCCATGCATATGGGGTCTGAACACAAAGGATTAATTACAGTAGGCGCCAGAGACCCGAGGGTTACCCGTTCAGGATATTTTATCCGTAAATACAAGTTTGACGAACTCCCCCAACTGATCAATGTTTTTTTGGGCGATATGAGTCTGGTAGGACCCAGACCGGAAGTGCGGAAATACGTTAATTTGTACACAGAGTACCAATTGAAAGTTCTTTCTGTTAAACCCGGTATTACGGATTTGGCCTCCATTAAATACCACAATGAAAATGAATTGTTGGAAAAAGCTGCTGACCCGGATAAAATGTACGTCGAAGTTATCATGCCTGACAAGCTTGCCTGCAATCTGGAATATATTAAAAAACAATCTTTTCTATTTGATATAAAACTCGCTTTCTTAACCCTCAAAAAAATAATATTAAGATAGTTGAAGTAGCGCGCAACATCATAAATTGCATTATTGTTTTTCCATTCCATTGTTTAACGTGAAACCAACGCGATATAACACCTGTCCATTAAAAGAAACACCCCAAATATCTCATTTTTCTATATCTCCGCATTCCAACTGTTCAAACAACGATAACGCTGAAAATGAAGGGCGAAAACAGAAACACCCGACAGAATCGTTATAGCATTGCGTAAAATCTTCAATTATTAACTGTTTTTAAATCAAATGAATATAGTAGTTGTTTCAGATCACTATCCGTCCAGCCGTATCCCGAATAAGGGTGCATTTGTATATAATTTAATCCAGGAATTGAGTCGTTACCATAGTATTACAGTTATTGCTCCTTATAAAATACATGATTTGCTCAAGCCCAAACTAAAGGACGGCTATGGAAAAGAAAATTGTGTGGTTCATCGCCCCATCTATTTGTCACTGAGCAATAAACGGATAATGGGAGTCAATACCAAAATATATAACCGTTATTTTGCTGAAAAAGCAGTGTCCAGGTGTTTACGTCATTTATCCTTTAAACCTGACTTGGTTTATGCTCATTTCCTTTATAATGCCATGTCATGTCTATCGTATGTTATAAAAAACCGCATCCCCCTGGTTATTGCTTCCGGAGAAGCTTTTTATTCGGGAATATTATTAAAACGGGGCGAGAGTTTCCATATCCTGAACAAACACACGAATCATTTTATTTGTGTATCTGAAATCAATAAAAAAGGACTGATCGCATTGGGGCTCGATGAAAGAAAAATGAGCATAATACCTAATGCAGTGGATTATTCCTTGTTTAAGCCTATGGATAAGGATATCTGCAAAGAGAAATTAGGGATAAGTAAACAAAAATTTGTTGTTGGCTTTGTAGGCTATTTTGAACACAGGAAAGGACCGAATAGAATTATTGAGGCGATAAAACAATTGGCAGATGACGATATCCAGTTGGTTTGTGTCGGCGGAAAAGAACCGTTGGTGTCTAACAATTTCACTTTAACGTTTCCGCCCATTCCCAATAGTCAACTACCGGAAATATACAATGCATTTGACATTTTTGTGCTTCCAACATTAAGTGAAGGTCATTGCAACGCAATTGAAGAAGCTAAAGCCTGTTGCGTTCCCATTGTCAGTTCTTTAGGAACAAGTGTAGAGGCCCAAATAGACGAAAAAATCGGAATTTTAGTTCCCCCACTGGATATTAATGAGATAGCCGCAGCAATAAAAAAGCTTAAAACTAACAAGGCATTATGCCTGTTCATGCAAAAGAATCTGGAGGAAAAGAGAGGGGAAAACTCAATAGAAAGCAGGGCCCGTACTATTAGTGACCTTCTGAAAAGTAAAGTGAAAAACCAATAACCCGCTTCCCCTACGCGATGCTCATATCTATAATTATCCCAACCTATTCCCCAGGTGAATATCTTTATGAATGCCTGAATTCACTTTCTGTTCAAACCTCTGGAACAGCATCTTTTGAAGTGATCATTGTTTTGAATGGAACCAAAGAGCCATATTACTCGAACATTGAGAAATATTTGAGCAGGCAGAATTTTAAATTCCACCTTTTGTATACAGAAGAAACCGGTGTTTCCAATGCAAGAAATTTGGCATTGGACGCGATTAAATCATTTAATTCCCAGTTTGTCATTTTTCTGGATGACTATGATATGCTCACCCCAAATTACATTGAAACGGTTTCCAGCAAAGCCCAACTCAATTCCATAATTGCCTCCAATAGCAAAAGTTTTCTAGACCGAAACGGTGTCATTGAGCGAAAAGGATACATATCGGATTGTTATGAAAAAAACATTTCTGTTCCTTATAATATTTTTAGTTATCGGTGCCTGCTTTCGAACGTCACGGGCAAATTGTTTCCAGTATCCGTTATTGGCAACACAAGATTCAACAAGCGTTTTTCAGTGGGCGAAGATGCGTTGTTTGCTTTCGAAATTTCTGACCGGATACAAGATATTGTGTTAATCGGCAATGGCGCCTGCTATCTAAGGCGCCTGCGTCAGGCTTCAGCAAGCAGAAAAAAAAGAAACAGGCTGTTTAAATTTAAGAACGCATGCAAATTAAGTATCGCTTACTCAAAAATCTATCTTTATAATCCATTCAAATACGATATATTATTCTTTTTTTCCAGAATATTTGCAACATTCGCTCACGTAATTAAACGGGATAGCCTTTCTTCCGTGATCAGGCTGCCAGAAAGATAGTGGAGGCACTATTGTACTTAACGTCGAAGCGTGAATGTAACCTATTCCCGGCCCGATTGTTGTGTATAAGCAAACCACAACCATAGAGAGATGAAAGCTTTAGTTTTGATCATAGGGTTCCTGTGTTTTTTCTCGAATGTCCGGTCTCAGCAAAATTGGGTAAATGACTTTAATACAAAATACTATTCGCTTTGTACTTCTGAAAGTACGCTAAGGGAGTATTATCAGCAAAGAAGCGCAACAGGAGACGCCTCTGAATTTATGGGAGTAAATAAGATAATTGCCACCCTGACGAGCATGTATGTTGTCACTAAAAATGATGCCTACCTTAACGATCAAATAAAGATCATAAACAACATTTTATCAACTGCTGCCGTTTCAAAAACAATTCCCAACAATCGCTATGCACTTAAAGATGATTATATGGGATGGATATCCCAGGCATTAGACAATGCATACCATACCGAATCTGTTTTGTTCGAAGGCTATGCATTTCGATATATTGTACAGTTTTTATATGAAATCAAAAAGAGCGGCTGGACCGACCGTTCAGATAAAAATCGGGAGTGGTATGAATCTACGCTGCATTTTGTCGAAAAGAATGTTTGGGAAAAATGGATCAAAAGGAGCATTAAAAGTCATGCCGCACCGTACAAAACTTTCTTAAGCAGTAGAACACACAAAGCATCTCATTGGGCGCATATCGGCCTCTTTTTGAAAGAACTAACCATTATACCCGAAATTAAAACACAATGCCAGGACGTGATTAATATGTTTGATCTTTTGATGCACAGAAATCTGGTCAGCAATGCCAAATTCCCTGACGCGTATACCTGGAATGCAACCTGGGACAGTGTGGGCGGAACTCAGGCTGAGGCTTCGGCTGAATCCGAAATTCAGGATGTTAATCACGGCGGTCACGTAATGTCGTACATCGTGAATGCTAAAAGGCAAAACAATCCCAACTGGACTAATGAAAACATGCAGTCACTATGCAATACAGTTAAGAAAGTGATGTTTCGGGAAAGCACGCTAACGTTTTCTGATAACGTTGATGGCACTGCATCTATCTCCAGACCAGGATGGGGGAACTATCAATCGGAGGGATGGGCAATGCTTGGTCTGTTTGACGAACAAACCCATAACCTGTATTTAGATTTTGCACGACGAAGATTCGATTTATTGGAAAAATATTCACAGGAAATAGAATATTATGCTGACCAGGCGTTAATCGAATATCTCCAAAGCCAGTAGCCATGTGTATCATTTTCAGCCATAGTTACTCAAAATGAAATTTATCTTTTATTGCATTGGAAAAGAAAATAGTGTTTCCCTACATTCGGCAATTGACGTATTTTCCAAACGTATCCAACATTACTTTACTCTGGAGTGGAAGGTGATTTCTTCCCCTAAAACCAGGGCAGGTTCGGCTGAGACAGAATTCAAATCTAAAGAAGCAGCACTGATATTGCAAAATATTAAGAAAGACGACTATCTGATTGCGCTGGATGAGAAAGGCCAAATGCTCAGTTCGCCTCAATTGGCTTCGTGGATACAATCCAAAGCAGATGAACGTGTGAAGCAAATCATTTTTTTGATTGGCGGAGCATATGGACTGCACGAAAGTGTACTACAAAGAGCCAATTTTATCTGGTCGTTATCGCCACTTACATTCCCGCATCAACTGGTACGCCTGATTTTAGTTGAGCAGGTTTACCGTGCCTGCACCATCATAAAAAATGAAAAGTATCACCACGGGTAGGGAATTTTTAGCAAAAGTCAACTTCGCGTAACCCCTATTCCCTTATCTTCGGCAAAAGACAAAGATGTCTGTTACACTCATTATACTTATTGTTACCTGCGGAATTTCGTTTTTAGCGTTCCGGAATCAAAAGCTGTTGGACGACCTGATTTTTTATCCACCTGCCATTTCGGAAAGACAACAATACTATCGTTTTTTTACCTGCGGCTTTATTCATGCCAATTTTGCCCATCTTGCCTTTAACATGTACTCATTCTGGATTTTTGGCGAGTACGTTGAAATTCAGTTCATGACAATCTTTGGCACCGTGGGACGGTGGTATTATTTGCTGATGTACATTACCGCGCTGGCCGCCTGCCTGTTGCCAACCTACACAAAAAATAAAACCAACTATCATTACCAAAGCCTCGGTGCTTCAGGAGCAGTATCTGCGGTAATATTTGCATTTATTTTTTTAAATCCCCTTCAGGGAATTGGGTTAATTTTTTTACCCCGTGAACTGATGATTCCAGGATTTATTTTCGGCTTGATTTATTTGGGCGTTTCTTCGTACTTAGACAAGAAGGGAGGAGGAAATATTAACCACTCTGCTCATATATGGGGCGCATTGTATGGTATTGCTTTCCTGATCGTATTCGGCTACCTCTTTGCCGGAAAAAATTTAATTTCCTGGTTTCTCAACACCGTTAAATCTTATATTGACAATTTATAGGTATTTAGGGCTTGCTCATTAACCCTGAAACGTTTGCTACCTTTAGGTTCCGCGTAAAAAAATAAAATCTACATGCAAGGTAAAACAAAGCCTTCTGGCAGAAAGCGTGCATCTACACCCGGTTATGTGAGC
>JADZFY010000452.1 GCA_020854215.1 Chitinophagaceae bacterium
ATATAAGTTTAGGTCATCATGAATTGGATTCATATAAGATCATCCGAAATTATATACAGCTCTGCAAAAAGTGTATATCAACTTTGTTGCAGCCACGCTGTTGCGGGAATTATATATACACCCATCTGAAGTTTTTGAAAATCAGTACTCCCTAAAAAGTGTATTTCCACTTTATTGCGCGACCACGCTCAGAGAATTGGGAATGCACCCATATTTTTTCTAAAGCAATATGTTGGCTTTTGTTTTATTATTTTTGAATCCTTCAAAATGAATTGCCATGATCATCCCCATTTTCCAAAAGAGATTCCTCGTTGCGAAAATCAGATTTTTGCTTCTTCCTGTTCTGTTGTTCTCACTGCCATGTGTACATGCGCAGTCAACAGATAAGCCACTGCGAATAATATTTATTGGCGCCCATCCGGATGACTGTGATATTAATGGTGGTGGAACGGCGGCACTGTTCGCTTCTATGGGACACGCGGTAAAATTTCTTTCTGTAACCAATGGGGATGCAGGACACTATAAAGAAGGCGGGGGTATACTGGCGAAGAGGCGCGCAGCGGAAGCAAAAGAATCGGGAAGGAGATTGGGAGTAACCTATGATGTTCTGGACAACCACGACGGTGAATTAGTGCCCAGTCTTGATGTGCGTTTGCAGATTATTCGCAAAATACGGGAGTGGAATGCCGACCTGGTAATTGCACCGCGCCCCAATGATTACCACCCCGATCATCGCTACACCGGTGTATTGGTGCAGGACGCAGCATTTATGGTGGGTGTTCCGAATATCGCCGCTGATGTTCCTCCCGTTAAAAAGAATCCGGTTTTTTTATATTTCGAGGATAATTTTAAACGGCCGAATCCTTTTCGTGCTGACGTGGTGGTGGATATTACTTCGGTATTTGATAAAAAAATAAATGCGATGGACGCCCATCAGTCTCAGTTTTATGAGTGGCTTCCATGGATAGGCGGCTATGCCGACGCTGTGCCCTCAGACCCGGCGGAACGAAAAAAATGGATCGCGGGCATATATGATTCCCCGGTTACCCCCGAGATGAGGGCAGTACTCGAAAAATATTATGGAAAGAAAAAATCCTCGGAGGCCCTACATGCCGAAGCATTTGAAATTTGCGAATACGGATCGCAGCCCAAAGAAGAAGATATCAAAAGACTTTTTCCGATGCTCAAACCTTAATGCGATTAACCGAACCGTTCAACGGCAAATGGTTTGAGGTTGATGCTGCTTTTTTCTTCGTTGATGATTTCACTGACTAATTTTCCCGTGCCGGCGCCGAGACTTAAACCCAACATGGAGTGTCCGGTGGCGATCACTACATTGTGATAACTTTTTATTCGTCCAATATAGGGCAGTCCGTCTGCAGAGCATGGCCGGTAGCCGTACCATATCCGGTCCGCAGAAGGCATCGGTATATCAAATTCAGGAAAAAATTTTTTTACTGAATGCAGAATGCCCTGAACTCTTTGGTAACGGGGTGGGGTAGTGGTGGACACTACTTCCATTGTGCCCCCAAATCTTATTTTATTGCCATCCATCGGTGTAACAGCTACCCTGGCTTCCGTGAGTATGGCAGGATGATGCAATCGGTATGGAGCATCTTCTAAAGTTACAGAGTACCCACGGCCAGGCATAAGTGGAATTTTTGTATTCACTTTTGCGGCGATCTCTCTGCTCCACGAGCCGGTTGCTATTACTACAGCATCGGCATCAATTGAACCATTGACAGTTAGTACTTTTTTTATAACAGCACCATTGCTTTCAAAGCCCGTAACACATGAGTCATTCACCAGTTTAACGCCTTTTTGCTTTAACAGCGTAATTAGCCCGTGCATAAGTTTGTTCGGATAAAGATGGGCATCGCACTTGAACAAGATAGCACCAAGGGCATTTATCCTTGTTTGTGGTTCCATTTGCTGAAGCGCGGTAGATTCCAGTAATACTGCATCCAGCCCCAGCGATTGTGCAGTTTCCACAATATGGTGGGCGTGTTCTGCTGCAGCAGTTGTTTGAAATATTTCCAGCAGGCCTTTGTGTTCATAAGCAAAATCGAAGTTGGGAATTGTACTCCAGTATTCGTACTCAGCCTGGCTTAGCAATGCAATATCACGTAAAGGAACGGCAGAATCATTTACATGACGAGCGTTGGCGCTACGGGCAAACCTGAGTCCCCAGTTCAGCAAAGTCCGGTTGAGTGTAGGTTGTACGTAAAACGGACTACGATTGTTCAGCATCCATTTCAATCCTTTCCAAACTATACCCGGTGTTGCCAATGGAACAAAATGGCTGGGGCATACATACCCGGCATTTCCATAAGAACAATTGTCAGAAAAATCACCTTTATCTACAACAGTAACCAGGTGTCCGGCTTTTTGAAGATAATATGCAGAACTCAGTCCGATGATTCCGCCTCCTATTATAACGATTTGCTTCATATTTCAAATCTCCGATTACGCAAATTACACTGCTTTCCGTTAATTTATTAATCAATAGGGTAGCTTTGCCGGAAACCATGTTGTATGAAAGGGTTAATTATTGTTGATGTTCAAAATGATTTTTGTCCGGGTGGCGCATTGGCAACCGGCGGGGGTAATGATATTGTGCCGGTGATCAATAAACTCATGGGCCATTTTGACTTTGTGGTTGCTTCCAAAGACTGGCATCCCTCCAATACCCTGCATTTTGAAAAGTGGCCCATCCATTGTGTACGTGGCAGTTTCGGTGCGCTGTTTCAGCAGCAGCTTAATGTTCTAAAAATTGATGAAGTGCTGCTAAAAGGTACGGGTAACACTGATGACGGTTATAGCGCGTTTGAGGCTACCAATATGGACTTGAACTACCTGCTAAAGAAAAACGGGATTACGGAAGTATATGTTTGCGGAATAGCAACGGAGTATTGTGTGCAGGCTACCGCTACTGATGCAAATAAGCTCGGGTACAAGACTTTTGTGGTAGCCGATGCTATTGCTGCCGTGGAAGCTAAAACAGGCGATACAGAACACGCGATGGCTACAATGCAACAATTGGGTATTCAATGGATATCCAGCAACGAAATACTGTTGTGAGTAGAACAATATCTTGTTCAATTCGTGCGAATACGTTTAGGTAATTTTTTAAGATTCCAACTGCTACCATTGAGGTTATTTAATGGGCTATCGTTTTTAAAACGGCACCCGTTTTAATTTTCGCCCGCAATCGTATCGAAATCGTAATTGGCCCTTGCGAGTGATCTTTTTGCTGCCTCTAATGCAAAAGGCGCAGGATTGGGAGGGTGTACGGGCACTTCGGTTGTATTGCTTAACTGTTCCAGAAGTCTATCCGTTTGTCCCTCCGTTAATTGTTCACAAATATCGTATAGTCCTCCCGGCTCTTCCTCTGCAAAATCGTGTTTATCTATAACGTGTTTTATTACTTTAATTAATACAGCAGTGGGAGGCGGAACCATTAGCGCTGTTAATGCCCCGTGTTCGAGGCGGAACCGGGGTAATATTTTTGTCATTACCTCCTTATCCACACCCATTGCCGCAGGAAATAATATTTTCTCCTCCATTTTTATATGCCGCAATAAACCCGTTCTAAACCGGTTGTAATACCGCATGTCAATACTTCCGTCCGGGAGTATGGCTTTGTTCAATAGCTCCTCAATCCGGTGATGGTCATCAGCAAAAAAATGATACAAAGGTTTGTTCATGGTTTGCAGTTGTAGCCCAAATGTACAATCATTTCGTTCAACAGGTGTTGGAGAACGCGTGAATAACCGGGGCGGCTACACTAAATTGTACCTGGTTTGGCCTATATTGGATGCATGAAATATATAATAATTCAGGAAGGCAAACGTTTGGTATATATCAATTCTCAACCATCGTCATACTCCACCTCAATGAAAAATTCTTCTTTGCTGATATCGGCTTTGTGTTTTGCATGCATTACGGCCGTTGGTAAGGGTCTGCCCGTTATTAAGAATGAAAAGCAGGAGCGTATTGTTTCTCCAATGGAAATGAACGATGATGAGGCAGCGACCAACAAACAGTTCAACGGACAAATGTTTGCCAATTGGGATAATGTGAATAGAAGTGATCACAAAACAGACAGCTTGCCGGAACAGCAAAAAAAGAGGGATTTCAACACCACGCGCAGCAACCGGCAGAACAGTAATTACCAGGCAGGCATAGTAACCAATAATGGCAATCCAACTTCAAAAGATTCCATTCCAAAGAAAATGGAAGCACAGGATTTCAATACCACGCGCAGCAACCGGCAGAACAGCAACTACCAGGCAGGTATCGTAACCCATGGTGGTAATTCAACTTCAAAAGATTCCATTCCAAAGAAAATGGAAGCACAGGATTTCAACACCACGCGCAGCAACCGGCAGAACAGTAACTA
This sequence comes from Chitinophagaceae bacterium, assembly GCA_020854215.1. Classification (GTDB taxonomy): domain Bacteria; phylum Bacteroidota; class Bacteroidia; order Chitinophagales; family Chitinophagaceae; genus Agriterribacter. The sequence continues at coordinate 4,403 of JADZFY010000452.1, forward strand.
CCAGGCAGGTAGGGGAACCCATAATGGTAATCCAACTTCAAAGGATTCCATTCCAAAGAAAATGGAAGCACAGGATTTCAACACCCCCCGCAGC
>JADZFY010000453.1 GCA_020854215.1 Chitinophagaceae bacterium
TTAATTCCCTTTCCGGGGTAAACTTCTTCATAAAGCTCCTCGCTAAGCTCCCGCCGTTCCACCAGCCCGATTTTCGTAACAGTTAATTTGAAAAACTTTTCGAGGCTGGCAGCATCATTTTTGTCGAGCCCCAAATCGCTCTGAATCCATTCTCTTTCTTTATCCTCAAACGCTGAATTCAGTTGAAGAACGATGGCATCGTCCTTTTTCTTTCCTTTCAGTTGTTCCTTACAGGAAGCACTAAAATATTTTAATAAAAGTGAATTATCCTTAACCGTTCCGTTTTCAACTATATTACCCTGCGCATCACATTCTTCGAACTTTACATTTAATACGTCGTCGTCTGTAGAAATAGTTTCGGGTTCGGTCATTTTACCGTGTCTCACTTTGAGTCGTTCTACTTCTTCATCTATCATCGTGCCAGGCACCTCAATTTTATAACGGGTGAGGGGAACCTGACTAAGGTTGTCCAGTTCAAAGGAGGGCTTCAATCCAATTTCAAAATGAAACGTGTAAGCCGCCGGGTTGTTCATATCCAGCGTACCCGGATCGTTACCGTCGCCGGGTAGCGGTTGGGCAAAAATATCGAGCTTCTCCGCCTCTAAATAATCCAGCAAACCCTTTTCAATGCTTTTCAGCACTTCTTCAGTATACACCGCCGACCCATGCATTTTTTTTATTATTCCTGCGGGCACCATCCCCTTCCGAAATCCGGGGATATTCGCGGATTTCGCATAATGCTTTAATGCTTTTTCAAAAGGTGGAAAATAATCCTCTTTGTTTACCGTAACAGTAATTTTATCATTCAATAGTCCTATATTTTCCCTGGTAACCGTAGCCATATATGATGTATTAAAATCTGTTTTGAAATTTTGAGCAGACCTTATTGTCTTAAAAAGGAGCGCAAAGGTAAGGCATTTCAATTAATTTCTAACTTTCTGTAGCAGGCAACGGGGCGGTGGCTGGTTCTGATAGATAATTCCCAAAGTATAAAAAGGCTGAGTTGCATAGGAGGGTTATTTTAGAGGATAAAATTTCCGTCTAATGCCCGGATTTGTGGTGCGGGTGGAGGGACTCGAACCCCCATGCCTCGCGGCGCCAGATCCTAAGTCTGGTACGTCTACCAATTTCGCCACACCCGCTTTTTTGCCGGTACTATTAACCAGCTCTTTAATTTTTGAGGAGGGCAAAGGTAGTAGATTTTTCTTAAATTTGGATTTATATGGGCATTGATGTTATAACGCCGAAATACAGCTTAAGCGAAGAAGAAGAAAAAAAGGAAATCGTTCGTCAGTACAGAGCCTTGTTACGTTGTTTGAAACCCAAATTAAATCCGGGTCATCGGGAGTTACTGAGGCTGGCATTTGAAATGGCAGCCGATGCCCACAAAACCATGCGTCGTAAAAGTGGGGAGCCCTATATCCTGCATCCTATAGCCGTTGCGCGAATTTGCGTGGAAGAAATCGGCTTGGGCGTGCGTTCCACCATTTGCGCATTGTTGCATGACACCGTAGAGGATACGGACCTTACACTGGAGGATATAGCCAGAGCCTTTGGAAGTGAAATAACACGGATTATTGACGGGCTTACCAAGATCGCCAATGTTGTGGATACCAACACCACCCAGCAGGCAGAGAATTTCAAAAAAATACTCGTTACCCTTACCGATGATCCCCGAGTTATTCTCATAAAATTAGCCGACCGGTTGCATAACATGCGCACCTTAGACAGCATGAAGCGTGAAAAGCAACTGAAGATTTCGAGCGAAACGGTTTATGTGTATGCTCCGCTTGCCCATAGGATGGGATTGTACACCATCAAGACCGAGATGGAAGATCTGGCGATGAAATATTTGGAGCCGGATATTTACCGCGAGATTGCAAAGAAGCTCGCAGAAACACGCAGGGAGCGCACCCGGTACATCAATGAGTTTATCAAACCTATTAAGGAAGGATTGGAAAAAGCCGGACTCCACGTGGAGGTTTACGGCAGGCCAAAATCTATCCATTCGATATGGAATAAGATGAAGAAAAAAGGGGTTTCGTTTGAGGAAGTGTATGACCTCTTTGCTATCCGCGTTATTCTGGAAACACCGCATGAGCGGGAAAAAGAAGACTGCTGGAAGGCCTATTCTCTTATAACAGATATGTATACCCCGTCGCCGGAGCGGCTGCGCGATTGGTTGAGCAATCCCAAATCTAATGGTTATGAGGCATTGCATACCACTGTTATGGGCTCCCAGGGTAAATGGGTGGAAGTGCAGATCAGAACCAAACGAATGAACGAAATAGCGGAGAAAGGATTAGCGGCTCACTGGAAATACAAGGAGGGTACCAACGACGAAAGTCGCTTTGACAAGTGGTTTACACAAATCAGGGAGGCACTGGCACAGGATGTGAGTTCCATAGATTTTCTGCAGGATTTTAAAACCTCCTTTCTCGCAGAAGAGATTTATGTATATACGCCTAAAGGCGATGTAAAGATGCTGCCTGTGGGCGCTACTGCATTGGACTTTGCATTTTCTGTTCATAGCATGGTAGGGTCGAAATGTATAGGTGCCAAGGTTAATCATAAGCTGGTTCCTATCAGCCATAAATTACGCAGCGGCGACCAGATAGAAATTATTACCAGCAACAAGCAGAAACCTCATGAGGACTGGTTGAATTTTGTAGTTACCACTAAGGCAAAGGGTAAAATAAAAGATGCCCTGAAAGAGGAAAAACGCAAAGTGGCCGCTGATGGAAAATACCTGCTGTACCGAAAACTCGAAGGGATAGGCGCTGCTACAAGCCAAGTAAATATAGACGAACTCACCACCTTTTATAAACTCGCTTCGCCACTGGATTTGTATTACCAGATTGCCGTAAAAAATATTGACCTTAAGGAATTAAAAGAAGATTTTCAGGTTTTGGGCGACAGACTGGTTATGCCCAAACCGGTGAAGGTTGAACCCGAGGTTAAACAGCCGGAAATTGAACTCAACCGCTCTGCAAAGCAGAAGGAGAATGAACTGATCATTTTTGGTGAAAGCAGCGACAAAATTGTTTATACGCTGGCAAACTGTTGTAAGCCCATTCCGGGAGATGACGTTTTTGGGTTTGTAAGTACGGGTAAGGGATTGATTATTCACCGTACAAATTGCCCCAATGCAGCCAGGTTGATGTCGAATTTCGGACACCGTGTGGTTAAAACAAAATGGGCAAAAAATAAGGAAATCTCTTTTCTTACCGGCGTTAAAATTGTGGGACTTGACGATGTGGGGGTCATTCATAAAATTACCAACCTGGTTTCCGGAGAATTAAGAATCAATATTGCAGCACTAACCGTTGAAGCAAAAGAAGGGCTTTTTGAGGGAAATATTAAATTGTTTGTTCATGACAAGGAAGAATTAGACGAACTGGTAGAACGGTTGAAAAAGCTGCCGGGAATTGAGGCCGTGGAACGCTACGACACGGAATTGAACTAAAAGAACTGCTTGTGCTGCGGTGTAGGAATAAGCTGGCAAAATGAAGAAGATTTCTGTTTTTTCGTTACTTTTAAACAACGAAATAAACTGACAAACCACACTCAAACACGGAGTCATGACTACCCAAAGCGCGGAGCACACATTGGAGATTCGGTTTGTGCACTTTTTTAAGCAATACGAATACAGACTGTACTCCCTGGCGTTAACGCTTACAAAATCCGATCAATACGCTAAGGATATTGTACAGGATGTTTTTCTGAAACTTTGGGGATACCGGCATCAAATGCACAGCATTCCTGATATGGAAACCTGGCTGTATCGCCTCACCGAAAACAGGATAATGGATTTTCTGCGTAAAACCGCTTCCGATAGGAGACTGAGAGCGGCATTATGGACGAATATGCAGCGCAACTTTGGTGAGACGGAGGAATTTGCATCCCTGCGGGATTATGGCAGAATCATTGAAAAAGCAATCAGCCAATTACCTCCGCAGCGGCAACGGATTTACAGGTTAAGCACCGTGCATGGCCTTGATTATCGCCAAATCGCCCGTGAGTTAGATATACCCCGCCACTCTATAAAAAAGCAGCTTTTTTCTGCTGTGCAATCGGTGAGGAAGTTTTTTGCTACCACTACAAAGTTGTTTTTCTGAATGCTATTTTCCCTGTTCGAATGTTGCTGTGGTTACCTTGCCGGTAGTTAATTCACAAGTGCCTGTTATGGAAGAGAGAATACGATACCTGCTCCGGCAATATGAAAACAACAAGTGTTCCCGGGAGGAACTGGAGGAGTTGTTTCGGCATATCCGTAATTCCAGGAACAGTATTTTTCCATTAAAGAGGGCGGTGAAAAAAATGTATGAAGACATCCGTAAAAATCATCCTTCCTTTTCCTATGTGACCGAGAGCGGACAGTTAGTTGTTTTGGAGCCGGAACAGCACGTTGCCGCGGGCCGGGAACGCTCGGCGGAAAAGAGGAACAGGCGTCGGATGTGGATTGCATTGTTTGCAGGGGTGGTGGTGGTTTCTGTATTATGGTGGATGGCTTGGAAAAGCTATTCTGATATTGCCGGCGCCAGGAGCATCCACCCGGACAATATTACCAGAGTGTCCAGCGGCCGTGGTGTGCAAAAGTATCTGATGCTGCCCAGCCGTTCAGAAATATGGCTCAGTTCATCCAGTTCTATCGTGATTCCGGATACAGTTCGGAACGGTAAGGTGGAAGTGTTTTTGCAGGGGGAGGCTTATTTTAGGGTAAGTGATTTGCCCAGAACGCGCTTAATTGTTCGCACAGGAAAACTTGCAACCACGCTATTGGAAAATACAGACATTAACGTAAAGGCATACCCCGGAACAGTATCTGTTGTTTTTTCGGTTGAAAGCGGCACAGCAACCATTGCAGGAAGCGGACAGATATTAGTGAAGGTGAACCAACACCAATCAGTCGAAATGGATACTGCCGGAATAAAATGGATTCGGCGTGCGATTAAACCAAACGAAGCGGGTGAATGGAGGAAGCTGGATTTGCCATGATTCAGGGCAAAAAATAATGGCAATACTTTTCTTAACCTATTTGCTCTTTTTGGGCAGCACAACTAAAATCCGATGTATTTTTGAATGTCTAATCAATAGCTATGAAAGTAATTTTCAGTATACTGACGGTACTCCTGACGGCAATTATGGTAGGGGAAGTACAAGCCCAACAACCTCCTTTTTACAACGATATCCAGCGTTTCAAAAAAGCAGACAGTGCGCAGTTCCCCCGAAAGGGTCAAATTCTGTTTATTGGCAGCTCCTCATTTACGAGATGGAATGATGTACAGGACTACTTTCCGGAACACAGTATTATTAACCGGGGCTTTGGCGGGTCATCGCTGCCTGATTTGATAAGGTATGCTGATGATATTGTTTTTGGCTATGCCCCAAAACAGATAGTAATCTATTGCGGCGAAAATGATCTGGCAGCATCTGATACGGTAAGCGCTGCTGCCGTGGTTCAGCGGTTTATTACACTTTTTACGATGATCCGGGAAAAATATCCCCGAATACCCGTGGCATACATCTCTATGAAACCAAGCCCAAGTCGCGTACATCTGATGCACAAAATGGACGCCGGTAATTGGGCTATTAAAGCATATTTGCAGGAGCAAAAGAAAACCGTTTTTGTAGATACCTATCATTTAATGCTGGATGCGAACGGTGAACCCCGGAAAGAACTTTTTGTTGAGGACCGGTTACACATGAATAATGATGGCTACGCTATCTGGCAAAAGGCATTAGCACCAATATTAAAATAAGAATAGCCTGCGATAATCGGGTAGAGAATGAAAAATAGAATGCAGATAATAAATTGAAGCGGTGCACATGCTGTCAACTCTGGCATTAGCACGTTACTAACGCCTGGCGTATTTTTTAACGCTGCAATCTTTCGAAAATGCGCTAATCCATATCCTGAACCCTGCAACTTGTTATATCTTTGCACCATGCAGATTTCATCTTCCCTGTTAGAAAATGCGGTTAACGAATTTGCCCGGTTACCCGGTATTGGAAAAAAGACCGCGTTGCGTTTAGTGCTGCACCTGATTAAACAGGAACCCTCAGATGTTCAACGTTTCAGCGACGCAATCAACAGGATGAAGAAAGATGTACTGTTTTGTTCGGTTTGTAATAATGTTTCAGACAGCCGTATTTGTAATATCTGCAGCAATCCTTCACGTAAAAAGGAATCTATTTGCGTGGTGGAAACGATACGCGATGTAATTGCTATTGAAAGTACTCAGCAGTATAATGGCTTATACCATGTTTTGGGCGGAGTGATTTCGCCGCTGGATGGGATAGGTCCGGACCAGTTGAAGATTGAAACGCTTGTTCAACGTATTCAAAACGATGGTGTGGAAGAAGTGATTTTTGCCCTGAGTCCGAATATCCAGGGTGATACTACGATTTACTATATCCAGAAAAAGATTGAAACATTTGCTGCGAAAGTTACCACCATTGCAAGAGGCATAGCCTTTGGCGGTGAGTTGGAATACGCGGATGAGTTGACTCTGGGACGAAGTTTGCAAAACAGGATGCCCATTGAGAAGTATGTTTCGCATTAACCCTTGCTTTGTGTTTTCAATTTATATTGTACATTTGCGCATTCCTACAGGCGGATTTGTTTATTGTTCAGCCTGATAAAAAACTGAACTAATAAACGATAAGAAACTTCACTCAATAGTTTCCCAACGTTTTAAAGTTTAGTGCAATTTTTTTTGATGTCGGCTGCATTGCTGCAATTTAGCTTCTGTTGCGTCGCACCTTTCAGCGCCTGCAACGGACTTGAACGTAATCCAATGCCGGCTTAATATGATAAGGGAGGGAAATATATGAGTGATCTTCAAAATGCGCTGCAACAGAGAATTCTGATAATTGATGGTGCAATGGGTACCATGATTCAACAGTACAAGCTCACGGAATCCGATTTTCGTGGCGAACGTTTTAAAGACTGGGCCTGCGATGTAAAAGGTAATAATGATTTGCTAAGTATCACCCAGCCTCACATCATTACCGAAATTCATAAGCAATACTTAGCTGCCGGAGCAGACATTATTGAAACTAACACATTCAGCAGTACTGCAATTGCCCAGGCAGATTACAACATGCAGGCTTTGGCCTATGAGTTGAATTTAGCATCGGCAAATTGTGCCAGGCAGGCTGTTCAACAATCCGGCAAGCAGGCCTGGGTGGCCGGAGCAATCGGACCGTTAAATAAAACGCTGAGCTTGTCTCCCGATGTTAACAACCCCGGTTTCAGAGCGGTTACTTTTGACGAAGTGGTGGATGCCTATTACGAACAGATAAAAGGGCTGGTAGAAGGGGGAGTGGATATTTTACTGATCGAAACCATTTTTGATACGCTGAATGCCAAGGCGGCTATTTATGCTATCAAGCAGTTTTATCGTGATCACCCAAAATTCAATCCGGCAGAAATCATGATTAGCGGTACCATTACAGATGCTTCGGGCAGAACGCTAAGCGGGCAAACCTTGGAAGCATTTTATACATCGGTAATGCATGCAAAACCCCTAAGTGTTGGACTGAACTGCGCACTGGGTGCAAAGGAAATGCGTTCGCATATAGAAGAGTTGTCGCAGATCGCATCCTGTTATGTGTCTGCCTACCCAAATGCCGGACTACCCAATGCAATGGGGGAGTACGATGAAACACCTCACGACACAGCGCATTTTCTGGAGGAATGGGCGGAGAAAGGATTTGTAAACATTGTGGGCGGATGCTGTGGCACTACACCTGATCATATTAAACATATAGCCGATAACGTAAGAAGTTTGCAACCAAGGGCTTTACCGGTAGTAGAGGCTGAATCTGACTGCTAAATGCCGAAGAGAGCTGCATTAAAACGCTAACCAAAAATTGCATATATGAAAACTCAAACACCGGAGTTATCCGTAACAACTAATAAAATTGTTGAAAAAATTTATGTTATAAGGGGAGCTAAAGTTATGCTTGACCGGGATTTAGCTGAAATGTATGGAGTAGAAACACGCCGTTTAAAAGAACAGGTCAGTCGGAA
>JADZFY010000454.1 GCA_020854215.1 Chitinophagaceae bacterium
AATGCAGTTCATTTTGTACTATTTTTTGTAACTTTCGCAGTCATTCGCTTGTGTTGTCCATGATGAAACTTAAACTCCGAAACAAGGTATTTGTTATTACCGCATTACTGATTGCTGCACTTGTTATAACTACGAGTCTTATTGGTCGCAAAAAAGTAGATTTTAATACTGAAGTAAAACCGCTTTTTAACAAAAAATGTATTACCTGCCACGGCGGAGTGAAGAAGGAATCTGGTTTCAGTCTGCTGTTTCGTGATGACGCCATGCAAAAAGCGGAAAGCGGAAAGTTGGCTATTATTCCCGGTGATCCGAATAACAGCGAGATGATCCGGAGACTTACGAGCAAAGACCCGGAGGAGCGCATGCCCTATCACCATGCGCCGCTTTCTTCCGACGAAATCAGCCTGTTGAAGCGTTGGATAAAGGAAGGGGCAAACTGGGGCAATCATTGGGCATACGTAACAGTTAAACCGGTTGAAGTACCCGATGTTTCATCAGGTTATTCCGGAGTGTTTTCTGACAGGAATAAATGGGTGATAAGTAGTGTTGATCATTTCATCCTCAATAAACTCAAAGAACTGGAACTGACGCCATCGCCTCTGGCGGATAAGGCTACCATTTTGCGAAGGGTAAGTTTGGACATCATCGGTGTACCACCACCTGCGCAATGGGCTACATCGTTCCTGAATGACAGTAGCGAAGGAGCTTATGAAAAATTGGTGGACCGATTGTTGAACTCGCCACAGTATGGAGAAAAATGGACTTCAATGTGGCTCGACCTTGCGCGATATGCAGACAGTAAAGGTTATGAGAAAGATGGTTATCGCTCGATATGGCGCTATCGCGACTGGTTGATAAAAGCGTTTAACAGTGATATGCCCTACGACAGGTTTTTAACCGAACAACTTGCCGGGGATCTTTTACCCGGCGCTACCGACGAACAATGGATCGCAACGGCATTTAACCGCAACTCCATGACGAACGATGAGGGCGGCACGGATGATGAGGAGTTTAGAACAGCGGCAGTGATTGACCGGGTGAATACCACCTGGGAAACCCTGCTGAGTACCACCTTCGCCTGCGTACAATGCCACAGCCATCCTTATGATCCATTTAGACAGGATGAATACTACAAGTTCATGGCGTTTTTTAACAATACCAGGGATGAAGATGTGACAGGCGACTATCCGCAACTCCGGGAGTTCAATACGGCAGATCAACAAAAGTTTGAAGAACTTAACACCTGGTTACAGCAGTATGCAACTAAAGAGAAAACTCTTGCGCTCAATACATTTATTAAAACGTGGCAACCGGCGGTAAACGCGCATCTTGCGGATAAACTGGTGAACAGTGCGGTTTCCGATACAAGGCTGGCTTTACGCAATCATTCAACAGCACGTTTGTCGGGGATTGACCTTACCGGCAAAACAGTATTGCGTTATCGTTACACGTCAGGAATGGCAAATGGCAAATGGACAATTCATGTGGATCGTCCGGATGGTCCCGTACTGGTATCCACTGTTATTCCCGAGACAAAAGGATGGACAATAGGTAGCGTTTACCTCAATGCTACCGATGGAATACACGATCTGTACATGAGCTATTCCAACCCTGGAGTTAAGAAAGCGGAGGAACAAACGCTGGCATATTTCGACTGGTTTAGTTTTATGTCATCTTTCCCGGGTAGTGGACAGGAGGGATATGATAGTGCCCGCACCTGGTTTAACGAGTTGTTATTGAGTACTACTCCTGTAACCACTCCCGTAATGATGGAAAATCCTGCAGATATGTTTAGATCCACGCATGTATTTGAGCGGGGTAACTGGATGGTGAAGGGTGAGGAGGTGCAGCCCGATGTACCAGCGTCGCTTAATCCCATGCCGCAGGGGGCACCACGCAATCGCCTCGGACTGGCCATGTGGATGACGGATAAAAAAAATCCACTCACCTCAAGAACTATCGTAAACAGGATTTGGGAACAACTCATGGGGCAGGGCATCGCGGAAACACTGGAAGACCTTGGTTCGCAGGGTATTGATCCTACCCATCGCGAATTGTTAGACTGGCTTTCCTGGCAACTGATGCATGAGTACAACTGGAGTCTGAAAAAGCTTATCAAAACAATCGTAATGTCGGCAACCTACCGGCAGGACTCGAAAGTAACAACCGGGATGCTTGAAAAGGATGCGTTTAACAGGTTCTATTCCCGGGGATCACGGATAAGGTTATCCGCCGAGCAAATCAGAGATCAGGCATTGGCAGTATCTGGATTGCTGAGTACAAAAATGTATGGCAAAAGTGTAATGCCTTACCAGCCTGCAGGAATCTGGCTTTCACCTTATGATGGCAATGTGTGGGAAAAAAGTACCGGAGAAGATCAGTACCGTCGTGCCGTTTACACCTATTGGAAACGAACTGCACCCTTCCCCACGATGCTGAGTTTTGATGGCGTGGCAAGGGAAGTATGCGTTGCCCGGAGAATTCGTACCAACACACCTTTGCAGGCACTCGCTACACTGAATGACGAAGGATTTATGGAAATAGCGAGACATTTTGCGGCAAGAATGGAACGCGAAGGAGGAACAGATGTGCGGCAACAAATCAGCAAAGGATATGAATGGGCTACGTACCGAATGATGAGTAAAGAAAAGCTGGAGCCCCTTTTGAATTTGTATCAGCAGTGTTTGCAACAATTCAAAACAGACGAAACGAAAACCTGCGAAGTGTTGGGCGCCGAAAAGGCAGAAAACACTCCTGAAAAGGCCGCGATGGTGGTAGTAGCCAATGCGATGCTGAATATAGATGATTTGATCACGAAGAATTGAAAACCTACGCTCCTATGCGGTGAAAAATAAAACCACATAGGCACAATAGGAACATAGGGAAAGGAGTGGGAGAAAAATCTATGTGTCTCTATGATCCTATGCGGTGAAATATGAAACCACATAGGCACAGTAGGAACATAGGGACGGGAGTGGAAGAAAAATCTATGTGTCTCTATGATCCTATGTGGTGAAATATGAAACGACATAGGTACAGTAGGAACATAGGGAGGGGACTGGAAGATAAGTCTATGTGTCTCTATGATCCTATGCGTTGAAATATGAAACCACATAGGCACAATAGGAACATAGTGATGGGAGTGGAAGAAAAATCTATGTGTCTCTATGATCCTATGTGGTGAAATATGAAACCACATAGGTACAGTAGGAACATAGGGAAGGAAGTGGAAGAAAAATCTATGTGTCTCTACGATCCTATGTGGTGAAATAGAAAACCACATAGGCACAGTAGGAACATAGGGAGGGGAGTGGAAGAAAAATCTATGTGTCTCTATGATCCTAGTGCGGTGAAAAATAAAGCCACATAGGCACAATAGGAACATAGGGAAGGAAGTAGACGAAAAATCTATGTGTCTCTATGCTCCTATGTGGTGAAATATGAAACGACATAGGCACGGTAGGAACATAAGGATGGGAGTGGACGAAGAATCTATGTGTCTCTATGATCCTATGTGTTTTAAACTCAGAAAATAATCAAAAAAACACCATCATGAAAAACACGCAACACTACATTGACAACCTTACCTATAAAATAATTGGATGTGCCATTGAAGTACACAAGCAACTCGGGCCAGGCTTATTAGAAAGTGTGTATGAACAGTGTTTTATAAGAGAGCTATCCTTACAGGGACTGCAGTATGAAACACAAATTTGGGTGCCGGTTTTGTATAAGGGTGTGCGGTTGGACGCACAGTTAAGACTGGATGTGGTTGTGGAAGACGCGATCATTGTGGAGCTCAAGGCCGTTGACTATTTGATGGGAATACACGAAGCAAAATTGTTAACCTATATGAAACTGATGAATATGCCCAAAGGCATTTTGATAAATTTTTGTTGTACCAATATCTTTAGAGAAGGGCAAAAAACTTTTGTTAATGAGCTCTATGCGGCATTACCTGATAAGTAATAAAATAAGAAAAACAACAATTGAATGGTCCGCATTTCAGTTATAACAGGCTTGCAAAAAAACAGCTATGACTCAAAAAGAATTGCATAATCAACGGCTCATTCAGGAAGCCAATCACGAAACCCTGCGGTTTGTAACACGCCGTCATTTTTTAAAGGGTGGCATTGCAGGATTAGGAGCCTTTGCGTTTGGCTCGCTGCTGGGGGGTTGTGATTTTTCCGGAGCAGATGGAAGAATGTCGAATGCCACCGTTGGAAATAATCCTCTGGCTGCACGGCCGCCCATGTTCCCGGGCAAGGCGCGATCGGTTATATATCTGCATATGGCAGGTGCACCATCGCAGTTAGAGATGTTCGACTTTAAACCCGATTTGATGAAATTGGATGGAAAGGAATGTCCTCCATCACTCCTCGAAGGAAAGCGTTTTGCCTTCATCAGAGGGGTACCTAAAATGTTAGGCCCGCAGGCTCATTTTCAACAACGCGGACAAAGCGGCGCCTGGGTTTCCGATCATTTATCCCATTTTGCCACGGTAGCAGATGAAGTGAGTTTTTTGAAAGCAGTAAAAACCGATCAGTTCAATCACGCGCCCGCCCAACTGCTTATGCATACCGGTGGTGCCCGGTTGGGGCGCCCCAGTATGGGCGCATGGGTAAGTTACGGTTTGGGTACAGAAAATAGCAATCTTCCGGGATTTGTGGTGCTTACTTCAGGAGGAAAAAATCCGGATGCAGGAAAGAGCGTTTGGGGCAGCGGCTTTCTTCCTTCAGTGTATCAGGGCGTCCAATGCCGGTCAGAGGGCGATCCCGTTCTCTTTATCAATAATCCGGAAGGAATAGATAAAGACATCCGCAAAGCATCCATTGACGCAATCAATAAAGTGAACGAGCAGTCTTTTTCGGAGTTTAAGGATCCGGAAATATTGTCGAGAATCGCCCAATATGAAATGGCTTATAAAATGCAGATGTCGGTACCAGGAGCAATGGATATCTCCGATGAGCCTGACTATATTCACAAAATGTACGGAACCCAACCCGGCAAGACCAGCTTTGCCAATAATGTGTTGCTGGCAAGAAAATTAGTGGAGAAAGGAGTACGGTACGTACAGTTGTTTGATTGGGGATGGGATTCGCACGGAACAAGTCCGGGTGACTGTCTTGAAATAGGGCTCATCAACAAATGCCGGTCTATTGATCGCCCGATAACTGCGTTGTTGCTTGATCTGAAACAGCGGGGTTTGCTCGAAGAAACGCTGGTGGTATGGGGTGGAGAATTTGGCCGCACCCCTATGCAGGAAAACAGAGATGGAAAAGAAATGCCATTCAAAGGACGAGACCACCATGCCGAGGCATTTACGATGTGGATGGCAGGCGGAGGAATTAAAAAAGGAACAAGCCATGGAGAAACCGACGAAATCGGCTATCATGCCGTAAGTGGAAAAGTGGAGCCATACGACATTCAGGCCACCGTATTAAACCAGTTGGGTTTTGATCATGAAAAATTGATTTATCAGTTCCAGGGACGACCATTCCGTTTAACTGATGTGAGCGGGAGGGTGATCAGTGAGATTGTTGCATAACACTAAACGCCATTAACTTACTCGTTGTCATTTAACGTTTACTACTCACCCTTACCACTTTTATGGCATTACTCAGTATTTCAGGCATCTTAGGTCGGTTCCATCCCTTATTAGTTCATTTGCCAATCGGCATTTTATTGGTGGCCATCATATTGCACTGGCTCAGCAGGAGAGAAGCGTTTAATGGTGTTCGCCTGGCGGTTCGCATTACGCTGTTGCTTGGTGCAGTTAGTGCAGTATTTTCCTGTATCAGCGGTTGGTTGCTGGCCTCGGGAGGCGAGTATGATGCAGCCATTTTAGAACCCCATCGCTGGCTGGGCATAGCCGTAGCCACGATAGCGATCCTGTATTACCTGCTTTACTCCCGGAACGGTTCATTGCGGATATTATCTGTGTTACCTTATGCATTGTCGGTAGTGTTATTTTTGCTGATCACTTTAGCCGGCCACTTAGGGGGTACGCTTACTCACGGTGAAGGGTACCTTACGCAGGAATGGGGAGAATCCGCAGATGCAAAAGAGATAGTAAAAATAATTCCAAACGTGCAGGAGGCGAATGTTTTTGATGATATTATTCAACCGGTATTGCAGAACAAATGTTACAGTTGTCATGGAGCGTCAAAGCAGAAAGGGAAACTCAGACTCGACAGTAAAGAAGCGATTCTTAGAGGCGGTGAAGATGGCTCGGTGCTCGCAGCCGGAAAAGCCGGTGAAAGTGAGATGTACCAGCGGCTCACGCTGGACATGTTAGAGAAAAAGCATATGCCCCCGAAAGGAAAGTCGCAACCCACGGAGGCGGAAATTGCGTTGATTCACTGGTGGATCAATACCGGCGCAACTTTTGATCAACAGGTGAAACTGTTACCACAGGATGATAAGATAAAACCATTGCTCCTTGCTTTACAAAGCGATCACCACCCCAAACCTTCTTTACCGGATATTCCCCAAAATCCGGTGAACGAGGCGCCGGTGCCGGCCGTGCTTAAATTGCAGGAAAAGGGGGCTACCGTAGTTCCCGTGTCCACGGAAAGCCATTATCTTTCGGTGAACTTTATTGATACAACTGCTGTTGATGATGAAGCGATGAAACTGCTCGAACCGCTTGCTCCACAGTTGGTGTGGTTAAAGTTGGGCAACACTTCCGTAACCGACAGCGGATTAACTACCATTGGTAAAATGCCCGCCTTGATAAAACTGGGGCTTGAGCATACGTTGGTATCCGACAAAGGAATAGAGAAACTAAAATCACTCTCCGGATTACAGTACCTGAATCTCACAGGAACAAAAGTAACGGCACAGGGCGTGTTGCAATTGAAACACCTGGCAGCGCTGCAATCTATTTATCTTTACCAGACCAATGTTACTGCGGCCGACTGGCCACTGCTGAAACAATCGTTTCCGAAAACGGTTATTGACACCGGCGGATACCATTTACCGATACTGGAGGGAGATACTACACGAGTAACTCAGAAAAAATAGGGAACAGGGGTACTATAATGTCAATTTGCAGTCAACTGCAAATTTGAGTTTAATTTTGCGGAGCGTTTTCAGCATTCCAAATTGTTGCCGGCCGGTACGGACACCAGCCAGAGCGAACTACCGTGGGCAGCGTCTCCATTGCCCACATGAACGCAATGCAACAACCTGGAATGTACGCGTTCCAATGATATGAATTGAATATTTGAATCATTATGAATGTGAGCGATAGAAAATCAATTGCAGGGAAATATTTCGGTTCTGATAATCGCTTTAACCGCCTTTTTCCCGAACCTGTCCGTTTACTGGCGGCAAGGCATTGGACGCCGCTTGCTGTTGCCCGTAAGGCTGCATCTTTTTTGGCTGCGGATAAAGGAAAGCGTATACTAGACATAGGAAGCGGGGCGGGAAAATTCTGTTTGGCTGCTGCATACTTCACACCAGATGCCGATTTTTTCGGTATTGAACATCGGAACGACCTGGTGGAATATGCGCAGGAAGCCGCAAAAAAGCTGGAGCTAAAGAACGTTTCGTTTACGCATGGAAATTTTACACAGCTCGATCTGCGAAACTATGATCACATTTATTTTTTCAATGCGTTTTATGAAAACATCGCCAACCCGGATACGATTGATAAACGCGTTGAACGTTCTGATGAACTGTACCATTTGTACCACCGCCATCTGTTCAGGCAACTGGAACAAATGCCGGAAGGAACACGGTTGGCCACCTATTATGGACATGATACGGAGTTGCCGGCCGAATACCATGTGGTGGGAACGGCGATGGATAGCTTGCTCAAATTCTGGATTAAAATTTGAACAGGCATCCCGCCCGGTTAGGCTATATTTATGTTGCAGCTTGCTGATGGTACAATGCCTGCTTCAACTCAACTGTTCGGATAATATTAAAGGAAGATGTTGATATGTTTCGACCCAAGTTGTTAGATACACTAAAGGAATACGACCGGAAACAGCTGGTGAATGATATGCTGGCGGGAATAATAGTGGGCATTGTTGCACTACCGCTTGCTATTGCGTTTGCTATAGCATCGGGCGTATCGCCAGAGAAAGGATTATATACCGCGGTTATTGCCGGTTTTATTATTTCGGTAATGGGCGGAAGCAGGGTACAAATAGGTGGTCCTACCGGGGCTTTTATCGTAATAGTGTACGGGATAGTTCAGCAGTTTGGTATAAATGGTTTGATCATTGCTACTTTTATTGCTGGCATTATGCTCGTTATTATGGGCTTTGCCCGTTTGGGAACTATTATTAAATTCATCCCCTATCCGTTAATTGTAGGCTTCACCAGCGGTATCGCCCTGATTATTTTTTCCTCCCAGATGAAGGACTTCTTTGGACTGGATATGGGGGATGCTCCCGCAGACTTTATTGCGAAATGGAAGAGTTATTTCGGGCATTTTCAGTCGGTGAACCTGTATTCGTTTTTGATTGCCGCAGGAACCGTGATTATTATTTCTCTTTGGCCAAGAGTTACCCGTAAGTTACCCGGCTCGCTCATTGCGTTGGTGCTGGCAACTGCAGTAACACAGGTATTCAACCTGCCGGTTGAAACCATTGGCAGTCGTTTTGGAAGCATCCAGTCTTCGTTTCCATCACCGGTTGTACCAAAGATTGATTTTGCCACTATTCAGCAACTGATTGCCCCGGCGTTTACTATTGCTATGTTGGGTGGAATCGAGTCATTGCTTTCTGCTATCGTTTCCGATGGCATGATAGGCGGTAATCACCGCTCCAATACAGAACTGATCGCACAGGGAACAGCAAATATTTTTTCGTCTGTTTTCGGAGGCATCCCGGCAACAGGCGCTATTGCCCGCACCGCCACCAACATTAAGAATGGTGGCCGTACCCCCGTGGCAGGGATTGTACATGCACTTACATTACTTCTCATTATTTTGTTTGTAGGTAAATGGGCTGCATGGATACCAATGGCGGCACTGGCCGGAATACTGGTAGTGGTAGCCTACAATATGAGCGAATGGGAAAATTTTATTTCTGTAGCCAAAGGCCCTAAAGGTGATGTAGCTGTTTTGCTCACCACTTTTTTACTTACGGTATTAGTAGATTTAACCGTAGCCATTGAGATAGGTATGGTGCTGGCGGTATTTTTGTTTATGCGGAATATGATCCGATTTACGGATGTGAATATTCTTACCGATAACTTCAGCGATAATAACGAAAGAAATGATCTGGCACCACTTGAGAATTTCACTATCCCTTCTGGTGTGGAAGTATTTGAAATTAACGGTCCCCTGTTTTTTGGGGCTGCATATAAATTTAAAGATGCGCTGAAGCGTATCAAAAAGCCGCCCAGGGTACTCATTATTCGTATGCGCCATGTTCCTATTATTGATGCAACGGGAATAAGAACGATCAGGGAGATATACAAAGAATCAAAAAACAGAGGTACGAAATTGATATTGGCGGAGGTACACAGTCAGCAGGTGATGGATGAGCTGAAGGCTGCCCGCCTGCTTTTTGCGATTGGGAAAGCAAATGTACTCAAAGACTTTTCCCTGGCATTGAAACACAGCATTGAAACCCAAGCTGAATAAATAGTTATGGTATAGCTGCTATTGCTGTTTTTTCAGTTTGTCTTTAAATACCTTCTCAAATTTTTCGAGCTTCGGCCGGATCACATACTGACAATACGGGGCTTTGCCGTTGAGCCGGTAATAATTTTGATGGTAGTCTTCTGCCGGATAAAAATTAGTAAAAGGCTCAATAGCCGTTACAACAGGATTGGGCCATGCACCACTTTTGTCTAATTCCGTCTTGTAGGCCTCCGCTTTTTCTTTCTGGGACGGGTTGCGATAAAAGATCACACTGCGGTACTGCGGACCCACATCGTTTCCCTGTCGGTTCAGGGTGGTAGGGTCATGTGTTTTCCAGAATACTTCTAATAATTCATCAAAGCTGATAGCGCCCGGATCGTAAACAATTTGAAGGGCTTCGGCATGACCGGTGTTTTTTTCACACACCTGCTCATAGGTAGGATTAGCCACATGTCCGCCGCTGTAGCCACTGGTGACTTTTACAACGCCGTTTAATTGCTGAAATACCGCTTCCGTACACCAAAAACAGCCGTTTCCAAAAACGGCAGTGTCTGCCGGTGTTCCATTAACCGTTACATCCTTAACCATAATATCCGATTTAAGTGCATCCGTTTTGGCGCCGCAGGAAAATAACCATCCCGCAGGGACGATACCGATGAGCATCAAAAAATACTTCATTGCATAACCTTTACGGAAAATATAAGTGAGACTGATAATCCTGCAATTTACGAAAAGCTGTAAAGATGGGTATGGGCAAGAATTTATGGTAGCGTTAAATTTTTTAAATAGCAGGGCAACTGCAGTTTTGAGGGCTATGATATGATTACCCCATCACCGGGATACAACTCATTTCCACTTACCTTTGCCGGTCTTAATTAGAAGTATTTACTCCATGAAACTTTTTCCGGAATCGGCCCTGATGCAGCTGGAATTTGATAAAGTAAAGGCATTGCTTGCGGAACATTGCCAAACGGCTTATGCCAAAGCTAAGGCAGAGCAATTGCGTATTCATACCCGCTTAAGTTTCATAGAGCCCGAACTTCGGCAAACCCATGAATTCAAAACCCTGCTTCAAAATGGGATATACTTTCCCAACGATATGCTGTTGAATTTGGGCAAAGAGCTGAAGTTGCTGGCTATTGAAGGCGCGGTACTATCCGCGGAACAGTTAATGGGCATACGTACACTGGCAGAAAACATGAAACAGTTGTTTCACTGGTTTGATGCTGAGCGAAAAATTGGCTATCCTGCGCTGTTAACAGTTATTTCAGGAACATATTATGAAAAGGCAATTGCTGCTTTAATAGACGAAGTTCTAGATGAGAGAGGAAATGTAAAAGATCAGGCATCTAAAGCGTTGGCGCAGATCAGGATGACCCTGGCGCAAAAGAGGAGTGAACTGCGCCGTGTTTTTGACCGGGTGGTGGCAAAATGGAATAAAAGCGGTTACGTATCGGATATAGAAGAAGCCTTTTTAAACGGCAGAAGGGTGATTGCCGTTCATGCGGAATATAAGCGCCAGGTGAAGGGTATTTTACTGGGAGAAAGCGATACCAGAAAAACTTCATTTATTGAACCGGAAGAAACCATTGAACTGAACAATGACGTTTTTGCACTGGAACATGAAGAAGGCAGGGAAGTGTACCGGATACTCAAATTTTTAACCAGGCAACTATCTGCTTATGCTGCATTACTGAATACCTACTATAGTGTTTGTGGCGAGTATGATTTTATCAGGGGTAAGGCCAAACTGGCAATAGATATTAACGGCAATTTTCCGGTGGTGCACGACAGGGCACAGGTGGAGCTGATAGAAGCATTCCATCCGTTATTGTTTCTCTATAATCAGCGCTCAGGCAAACCGGTGATACCCGTTTCGGTTACCTTAAATGAAAAAAGCAGGATACTGGTGATATCAGGACCCAATGCAGGTGGAAAAACGGTAACACTCAAAACAGTAGGTCTGCTGCAGATGATGTTACAAAGTGGGTTGCTGGTACCGGTACAGCCTCATTCGCAAATGGGAATATTCAAACAACTGATGATTCATATCGGCGACACGCAGAGCCTGGAGTTTGAACTGAGTACTTATAGTTCGCATTTAAAAAATATGAAGCACCTGATTGAGAATGCAAACGGAAGAACCCTGTTTTTTATTGATGAACTGGGTAGCGGAAGTGACCCGCACCTTGGTGGTGCATTTGCCGAAGTGATTCTGGAGGAATTGGCAAAGAAGCATGCAATGGGTATCGTTACTACCCATTATCTCAATTTAAAGGTAATGGCTAATAAAACGCCGGGTATTATGAATGGCGCCATGGCTTTTGATGAAAAGCATCTTTTACCCTTGTATAAGCTGATTATTGGAAAACCGGGTAGTTCCTATACGTTTTCTATAGCAGAAAGAATAGGCATGCAGCCTCATTTGATCCAAAGGGCGAAAACGATGGTTGCAGAAGATCATTTTAGTTTGGATAAACTGCTCAACCGGGCAGAGCAGGATGTGCGCCGCCTGGAACAAAAGGAAAAAGAATTAAACGCACTGCTGAAAGAGAATGAACGGTTAAAGAAAGAGATGGAACATACCCTGCAGCGTGAAAAACACCGGCAGCAGTTGGAGTTGCAGAAGCAGCAGAACAAAATTAATGAGGAAAGAATTGCCTACATGAAAGACATGGAGCGCAGGCTGAAACAAATTGTGTTTGATTGGCGGAGAATGGAAAGCCAGGAAGATAAGTCGGCCCTGATGAAGCACCTGCATGCGCTTTTGTTTAAACAAAAAGAGAAACAGGTAAAGGAAAAAGTGCGGAAAAAACTCGATGCAAAATACGTGGAAACCGGTGGTGAGGTGAAGCCCGGACTTAAAGTGCGGATGCTGCAGAATAATCAGGTAGGTACCGTAAAGGAAATACGCGATAAAAAAGCAATCGTTCAGTTAGGTGTTATTCCCATTACTGTTGATTTGAAAAACCTGGTAGTGGTGCGCGACAAAGAACCCGGAGACGATAAGGAAAAAGGGGTAGATAAGAGGCTGTAAGCGGTAAGAGGCAGTTAAGTACAGCAAATTCGGGGAACAACAAACCCCGAAATTCGAATATTACTCCCGATCCGAAACAAGAAACATCAAACAATAAACTTCAAATCTTATAGTTATCTTTAAAATTCAGACACAATTGGTGCGGGAAATTTCCGCGAAGGTAACCTTGTCCAATAAATATGAAAAAAACCTGGCTGGCTGTCTTAACAGTTTTTGTGGTTCTTTGGATTTTGCTGTTTGTGCTGATAACAGGCAAAACTCCCGATCAGCAACCTGTGAAGCAGGGAGTGCTGGATCTTCGCTCCACGCCACTCGCAAATAATGAAATCGCCCTATCGGGGCAGTGGCGCTTTTACTGGAACCAACTTATTACACCTGGAGACACGGCAGGAAAATACAACTATACTGGATTTCCCGGTTTATGGCATAATATCGAAAAGGACGGCAAACCACTCCCTTCAATTGGCTACGCTACGTATGGCTTAACCATATTGCTTCCCAACAGTGCACCGCGTATCGGACTTCGTGTTCCTGATATGTACAGCAGTTATCGTTTGTATATTAATGACAGCATTTATGCCAGTAACGGCTATCCCGCAACTGTAAGAGAGGAGGCACGGCCTTTCTGGGGACGCCAGATTATATTACTGCCTCGAAATGCCGATACTGTGCACCTGCTACTGCAGGTAGCCAACTTTTGGCATTCAAAGGGTGGTCCGCATAAAACCATAGTAATTGGTGGTATCAGTAAGATTGTAAAAGAGAGTAGGATTGATTGGGGCCTGGACGCAGTTACCACGGGATTCATACTCATGAGCGGTTTTTTGTTTTTCAGTTTGTACCTGTTTGCCCGTAGCGATAAAGCCATATTATATTTTGCCTTGTTTTGTTTTACATACAGTTACCGTATAATGGGCA
>JADZFY010000455.1 GCA_020854215.1 Chitinophagaceae bacterium
ACGGACATATTAGTTATATGCGTACCGATAGCGTAAACCTGAGTGAAACTGCATTGAATGATATTTCTGCAAAAATCAAATCACAGTTCGGAAATGATTATCTGCAGTTACGTAAATTCAAAAACAAAAACGAATCGGCACAGGAGGCGCATGAAGCCATCCGTCCAACCTCAATGCAAACTCTTTCAGTAGAAGAAAACGATTGCCGGAAATTATATGAACTGATATGGAAGCGCACGATGGCAAGCCAGATGGCGGATGCAGAGTTGGAAAAGACCACAGCTAAAATCAATATCTCTTCTAATAAGGCAGAGCTCACCGCGCAGGGTGAAGTGTTGAAATTTGAAGGATTCCTTAAAGTGTACCGTGAAGACCGTGACGAGGATGAAATAAGTGATGACGAAAATACCGAAGGAATGCTCCCTCCGCTCGAAATCAACCAACAGCTTGAATTTAAAGAAATGAGAGCAACGGAGCGGTTTTCAAAACCGGCGCCCCGTTTTACAGAAGCATCCCTGGTGAAAAAATTAGAGGATCTGGGAATCGGACGTCCGTCCACTTACGCGCCAACGATCTCTACCATTCAAAAACGCGGTTATGTGGAGAAAAGAGATAAAGAAGGGGTAAAGCGAGACTTCAGGATAATGCTGCTGAAAGCAGACAAAATTACCCAACTTATGGAGCAGGAAACTACCGGAGCCGAAAAAGCTAAACTTTTTCCTACCGATTTGGGTTTGGTAGTAACAGATTTTTTAAAACAGTACTTTGACGATATCATGGACTACGGGTTTACTGCCCGAATTGAAGAAGAATTTGATGATGTAGCCCAGGGAAAGTTGAAATGGAACGCGATGCTGGCTGATTTTTATACGCCTTTTAAAAAGGACGTTGAAGAAACGATTGAAACTGCGGAGCGAATTAAAGGTGAAAGGGAACTGGGTACAGATGCTGTAAGCGGAAAACCAGTTATTGCCCGCATGGGAAGGTATGGCCCCATGGTGCAAATAGGCAGTACAGATGATGAGGAAAAACCGCGATTCGCGAAATTGAAAACCAACCAGAGCATTGAAACCATCACCCTCGATGAAGCGATGGATCTCTTTCGGTTGCCACGAAATATTGGTCAGTTTGAAGGTGAAGACGTAACCATTAGCATTGGGCGGTTTGGACCATATATTGCTCATGATAAAAAGTTCTACTCTCTGAGTAAAGAACATGATCCGTACACCATAACCCTCGAAGAGGCTTCACCAATTATTGTGGAAAAAAGAAAAGCCAAATCGGAGCGCACGATAAAAGTGTTTGAAAAAGAAAAAATTCAGGTTTTACGCGGGCCTTATGGACCCTATCTTAAACAGGGGCTGAGAAATTTTAAACTAAGCAAAGAACAACAGGAACGTGCAGTGGACATTTCTGTTGAAGAGGCACTGCAGACAATTGAAACCTTAAAAGCAAATCCACCTAAAAAAACGGCGAGAAAGAAAAAGGCGTAATGCCGAAATCGAAACTTTTAAAATCTACAACAAAGACCGGGCGGGTTGAAGGCAGTAATGCCGGCCGTCCATTCCTACTTTTTCTCCGCAGATTCAGGTTAATGTGATTATTTTTGGTAAATGCTAAAAACACTCCATATATTAGGTTCCAGTTTTCTCTTGGCCTGGCAGGAGTTGAAAAACAATAAATTACGCACCTTTCTTTCGTTATTCGGCGTAACCATTGGAATTTTTTGCATTATTGGCGTATTAACCACAGTGGATAGTTTGGAGCGTAATATCAAGGAAGGTATCAACAGTTTAGGCACTAACACCATCTATGTTGACAAGTGGGACTATTCCGGTGGGGGTGACGGAGATTTCCCCTGGTGGAAATATGTAAAACGTCCTTCTCCCAAATACAGCGAAATGCGTTTCATACGTGCAAAGACCAACTCCATAGCTCATATGGCCTTTACGCTCCAAGCCCAGGGACAGAACGTTGTGCATGATAAAGACATGATTCAGAACGTTGCGCTATACGGGGTAACGGAAGAGTTTAACGATATTCAGCCTTTTGAAATTCAATTTGGGCGTTATCTCACGCTTTCAGATATGGAAAGAGGCACAGCGAATGCTGTGATGGGCTACGAAAATGCCACAAAACTTTTCGGATCTGCTGAAAGAGCAATGGGCAAAACCATTACCATCAGAAATAAGAGAGTAAATATTGTTGGCGTTATTAAAAAACAAGGGAAGAGCCTGCTCGTGAGTGGGTGGAACTTTGATGATTGCGTAATCCTATCCTATCGTTTTTTTAGAACCATTTTTGAAGAGCGCTATTCTAATCCCACCATCATGGTACAGGGGAAGCCCAATATTACCACCGAAGCGTTCAAAGATGAATTACGGGGTACGATAAGAGCCATTCACCGCTTAAGTCCCGGAACCGAGGATGACTTTGCTTTAAATGCCGTTAGTGACTTTAGTGATGCCATCACCAAACTATTTGCGAATATAAAACTTGGAGGTTGGCTAATTGGCCTGTTGAGTCTGGTGGTTGGGGCCTTTGGAATTGCAAATATTATGTTCGTGACTGTAAGGGAAAGAACGCCGATCATCGGACTAAAAAAAGCAATCGGCGCCAAAAGCCGCACCATACTTTCCGAGTTTTTATTAGAGTCGGCATTTATTTGTTTTATAGGCGGGGCGATTGGTTTGATCCTTGTGTTTTTGTTGGCACAGATACTAAGCGGTCCGCTTAATTTTAAGGTGCATATCTCGTATGACATATTGGTACTTGCCGTTAGTATCTGCATCAGCATAGGACTGCTGGCAGGAATTATACCCGCTACTATTGCTGCACGTATGGACCCCGTGGTAGCCATCCGGTCGAAATAGTTTGTTTCTCCTTTATACCATCCATTGTCTGAAAAGACAGGAACAGGTGGAATTCTCACCCATTTTACTCAAGAATTATTTCTTTTTGTCATATCAAATACTATGGCTGCATTTTTTTCGTTATCACAACAGAGCCAAATAAAACACACGATTTAAAATTATCCTATGATAAAATTTTTATACGTTGTATCACTTGGCATCACCTCTTTTCTTTTATTTATATTTTCTAAAGAGAAGAATGAGCCGGTTTGTAACAATCAGGTTTCGGGAATGATTACCCTGATTTCGGATTCTACCGGAAGCTTTTTAGGCGTTATTACGGATCAGGATTTAACCCTGCGCCCGTCTTCTATTAATGAAGATGTGGTATTAACTGCCGGACAAAAGGTAAACGTTTGTTACAATATTGATTCGTCAAAATTCACTCCGGAGCAGCATACCCTGCCGGTTCATATCCGGGCGATCAGCTATTTTTCTGAATAGATTAACCGATTGCATGCACCTGTTGATATAGCTGCCTATTGCATTATTTTTGCTGATGCAAAATGATATAGAAAAAATTGCCATTCTGGCTATTGAATCCTCCTGCGATGAAACTTCGGCAAGTGTTTGTGTTGATGGCAGGATACTTTCCAACCTTATCGCCACGCAAAAAGTACATGAACAATATGGTGGTGTAGTGCCTGAACTGGCATCCAGAGCACATATGCAAAATATTGTGCCGGTGGTTGACCGTGCCATTCAAACTGCCGGCATACCGTTGCAGCAAATGGATGCAATTGCGTTTACCCAATCCCCCGGTTTGATAGGCTCTCTTCTGGTGGGTTCGCAGTTTGCCAAATCGCTCTCGCTTTCATTAGACAAACCCCTGATC
>JADZFY010000456.1 GCA_020854215.1 Chitinophagaceae bacterium
AAGAAAAATATGGGTAACAAATATACTTAAAAAGTATTATAACAGCCCGCAAGGGCTTTTTATCTCTACCCGCCAATCCCACACCAATTAGCCCGAAAAATATTTTTTAGTGCCTTACTGAAACCCTCGATGGATAAGGATAATATTTAGTCCCTGAATCGCTGGCAAAAGCACAAAAAGCTACCGCTAAAAAATACGAACCACAAATAAAACCCATACAAGGTAAATTAGACCTACGAGGTGCAACAGCTCCAAATGCAGAAGAAAAGAAACAGCTAAGGGCAGAACTAAAGGCTATTGAAGAAAAAATGGCAACAGAGGTTAAGGCAATTGTAAAGAAAGAATTTAATTACCAGATACCTATTGCGGAAGTAGAAAAGGCTGGTATAAGCACTACTGGTGCTCAAATAGAAAATGAATTAGTGCCTTTGGCTAATGAGTTCAAAACTTACCGGATAGAAAAGAAATTATGGAAAGTGAAATTTTCAAAAATTAGCTATGAAATTTTAGACGATGAAAAAATATACCGCATACCTTTTTCAGATGATGCAAGTATAGTTTCTGAACCTGAAATATTTTATGGAAAGTAACCCTAAACTAAAGATGCAAGAAGCAGTAAGCACATATATAAAGTTTATTCCTTTCTCAAATTTCAAACTTTGGGATGTAAAACGCTGCTACAATAATACAAACCTAAAGTTTGAAAATGTTGTAACCTTAGCGGATATATTAATACCCTACCGTAAGCCTCTTACCAAAGCAGAAATGATTAAAAACAAATGGCAAATCATTTCAAAAATTAATTTTAGTGGAGAGTTGTTTTTAAGAGATTTTGAGGAAATTAATACTTACAAAGGCA
The DNA here is from genome assembly GCA_020854215.1 of Chitinophagaceae bacterium. Lineage (GTDB taxonomy): Bacteria > Bacteroidota > Bacteroidia > Chitinophagales > Chitinophagaceae > Agriterribacter. The sequence goes on from JADZFY010000456.1 coordinate 860, forward strand.
ATTTATATCTTGTGCCTGATAATGCAATTATCTATTCAAAAATCAATGTAAGGCACGGCTGTATATACTATCACGAAAAAGGTAAAATACCTTTTGGTGTCAGTTCAGAATATCCTACCTACACCTTTGATGAAACCAAGGTTAGCGGAAAATTTTTGCACAAAATATTACGTAGTGATGCGTTTAAAAAACTACTCAATACAAAGACATCGGGTATTTCTAAAGCAAGAGTTAAGCAAGATGAATTTTTAGACATTCAAATCCCACTACCAAGCCTCACTGAACAAGAAAGTATAATTTCTGCATTCAACAGTAAGATTTTAGAAGCGAATAGTTTGCAAAAACAAGTTACTGAAATTGAGGTGGAAATTGAAAAATACTTTTTGGAACAGTTGGGTATTGAAAAATCAAATAAGAAAGAGTACCACAAAGGCTTGAAAATTATTGAGTACAAAAACTTAGATAGATGGGATGGAAAAAGAGATAGTCAATTTAAGTCCGAATATAACATTGAGAGAATTGGGAAATATATTTTAGATATTTCAACAGGTACAACACCTCCTACAAACATACCAGAGTATTTTGATGGGGATATTAATTTTTATACCCCTGTAGAATTAGGAAATGAAATGTATCTAACAAACTCCGAAAGAAAAGTTTCAGAGCTTGCTATTAAAGACAAAAAGGCAAGACGTTTTAATAAAGGTACATTGTTATTTGTAGGAATAGGTTCCACCGTTGGTAAAATTGGTATAGTTGCAAATGATTATGCAACAAGTAATCAACAAATAACTGGTTTTACAGTAGATGAAACTGTTTTAAATAATGAATTTATATTTTTTTATTTCAACTACTTCAAAGAAATAACTACTAAAGAACAAACAAAAGCGACCTTGCCAATAGTCAACCAAGATAAAATTTTAAATATCCCAATTCCTATTTTACCAATAGAAAAACAACTTGAAATCGTGGATACAATTTCTAAAATGAGAGCCGATATTGTTAATTATAAGGAGAAGCTATCAGCGATAATGAAAAAAGCTGAGGAGTTATTTGAAAAACAAATTTTTGAATAAGTAATGAAGATTCAATCTATAAATATTACCAAGTTTAAAAACCTCAACAAACTGGCTATTGATGTGAGCAAACACAATGGGCTTAGTTTGGTAATTGGTAACAACGCAAGCGGCAAGAGTAATTTTTTAGAAGCATTAAGTGAGATATTTTATACACAGTTTCAAAATGAAAAAACAAAACTGAAATATGAAATAAAATACACCGATTTTGCTGCTAAAGAGATTACCGTTTCAAACAAAGCAAAATCAACCGACTTGCCCAAACGAGTGGTTGCAGTGTATAGTGGTGAAGAAGACAGACTTTGGAAAATGTATTATGAAAAATTATACAAAAAGTACATTGATGATATTTTAAAAAGTGCAGCTATTGAGTTCCCTAAAATGCTTTATCTGAATAAGTTTTACTGGGAAATATCTTTGCTATGTTTATTAATATCTGATGCGGATGATGTAAAAGAATTTGTTGAAAAGACATTAGGTATTACTTCAGTACAAGAAATCGCTTTTACCAAAACAAACCCACCCCAAACAAACAGCACCATAAAAGCATTTGTTGATTCCCTGCAAGCAACATACACACTTGAGGGATTTAAGCAGCAGTTTAATAACGACCCTGATTTGTTTTTAAAGCTCTATTTAGCTTTTACAGATAAAGACAACAAATTAATATCACAGGTCGTAATCAAGTTCAATAATGGGCTTTTGGTTAGCCATCTAAGCGAAGGGCAGAAAAAACAGTTATTAGTTAAAGCTTCATTAGAATTTGCAGGGCAGGAAGATTCGCTGTTTTTATTTGATGAGCCTGATTCTCATATCCACATCAGCAATAAAAGTTCTGTTTATAACATAATCAGTAACCCCAGCTATTTAAACAGTAGGCATATTGTGATTACTTCTCATTCACCTACACTTACAAAACTGTTTCCATCAGAAAGTATTGTCCTGTTAGAGAAGGGAACCAAGAAAGAGTTATCAACTTCTTTTGAGGCTTCCAAATACCTTGTGAATAATAAAGATATTTACCGTTTATTATTTACTGATAAACACATACTAATTGTAGAAGGAAAAACTGATGATTTGTACATCAGCAAGGCAATAGAACATTTTGCAGCAGACTTCCCTGATTTGAGTTTTGAATTTTTAAGAGTAGGTGGCACGGATGATGAAAATATTAAAAACCTGCTGGATAAAATACAGACAAACACCAACCGTAAAATAATTATTGTTGTTGATAGAGATGAGGCGGGCTATAGGGTTTATAAAAATCTATTCCCATTAGTACCGCCCAAAAAGAATTTTAAGGATAAGAAGATTATTAGCATTGAGAAATATGCTCCAAATGCTTATTACTTAATGATACCTCACAAAACAGCAGATAAACAAGATGGAGAATTTTTGGTTGAAGATTATTTTAAAAAGGACAAGGTAATTGAACTGTCTAAGCAAATAATTGATGCAAAGTTTACTGATAATGTACCCTGTAAAAATTTTCCAAAAATTAGCGAAATGATAAAATCAGAGGCTTTGCCAAATCATTGCAAAGCAAGTACAGAAGCAGATATGGAAGATTTTAAAATCTTGCTCACTAAGTTGAATGAAATCGTTTTAAAACCAAGTGATATTTAAGAAAATGATACCACAAAATATACAAAGTCAAATTACATCCATTTGGGACAAGTACATTGCCGATAACAAGAAGGTAGTAGATACAAAGGGTAATGATTTGCAGGACATAGACAGCAAACGTTTAGAAGCTATTGAAACTCTCAAAATTATTGTGCAAGATTTCATTACGGGAGCAATAGATATAGCTGAGTTCAAAACAGATATTGATAGCTTCAACAAGCAAAATAATCTATGGGGCTTTACCTCAATAAAAGGACAAATGTTTTTTAATTTGCTATTTAAAACAAGTGATACAGACGAACAAACCCAAAAGTTAACAAAATTGATGAAGCAATGTGTGGCAGAGCCAAAAGACTTACCAGATGCACTTAGTAAAATAGAAGCATTAGATAAATATGTGTGTGCTATTTTCAATAAGGCTCCCGATAAACGGAAAGCACCCAATCCGGGTTCTGTCTGCTATTTTCTTTCTTATTTTTGGCAAATACATGATAGCGAGATATGGCCAGTAATGTATAGTTCCATGATTGTTTCCTTTACCGATATTGGTTTGTGGCAGGAAACCAAATCACAAAAAGAAAGTTATGAAACATTCTTTAAGTTCAATGAAGAAATAAAACAAATTCTTTCACAGCACACAGACAGAGCAATCTCCAATTGGGAAGCAGAACACAGCTTTTGGAATTTTAGAACGGTAAAAGGCTCAACACCAAAAAAGGAAGCCAAAACAAAAGAACAAAAGCAGGTAGAAACTACTAAAGAAGCTCCCATATCAGCATTAACGCAAGCTAGTTTTGATATTTATGATTACATACCAAGAGTTATTGCCAACCTTATTGACTTAGGCAATGAAACAGAAGCATCCAGTTCAGCTAAAGGCAGTAAATACGAAAAAGTAGTTTGTGAAGTATTTAAACAATTAGGTTTTACAGTGCAAACATTAGGGCAAGGTTCAGGAAGAGAGCCCGATTTGATAGCGATACACAAGGAAGAAAATGTAGCCTTTATTGTTGATGCAAAAGCCTATTCTAATGGTTACATGATGGGCGCAGGAGATGAAAGAGCAATAAAAGATTACATAAACCATTACTGCCCTAAACTAAAAAAGGAAGGTATACAACGAATTGGTTTCATCATAGTAAGCAATACCTTCAAATCTAATTTTGAAGAATACATTAATGATGTTACATGGAAAACAGACATAAAACGCTTTTTACTGTTAAGCTCAGATGCTTTACTGCACTTATTGGCTTATCGCATCAAAGACCAGAAAACACTATCCGAAATCGTAGAGGCAATAATTAGCTTGGGTATAACCATTTCAGCACAAGACGTAATACAACAATTTGATGATATATAGTAATACATTTTGACAAACGTCGACGCACCAAGGCAGGCACATGGGCAGGCACACAAGCCCAAAACACAAAGGCAAACCTGCCCAAGAGCCTGCCTTGTCCCAATGCTTCCAGGACACACCCTACTTCGTTGGACACATACTTCAATTCAAATCACCAAGACGAAGGACGAACATACAACACGGGGGTTTATGCAAGTTGGGCTTGACCTTATAACATCAGCTAATTGCAAATCCCAGCTTCGGTTCGGTCAGACGAATTACTATCAGCTTTTGTGCATATCTTCAGCAAAATATTTTCAATCGGCAGCGGTTATGGGCAGACGGAATTCTAATTCCCAACCTGCATAAAGCCCTGTTCGTTATGTGCAAGCATGACCGGCACATAATGAACGCATCTAACTATAGTATTATCACAAAAAATGAAGGAACGCAATCTTTACGCTTCACATAAACCCATCCGGATATTTCCCCAGATTTCGAATTACATGTTCATCTGCTTGCGTAATATGGGACGATTTTATTGTCTGCACTGATTTTCTGCTATGTTTAAAAACGTTTAGTTTTATCCCGAAAAAACCAAGCAAATCTCCCACAACCTAAACTCATATTCATGAAGCAAAAAAATATTGTCTTCGTCTTGTTCCTTTTTACCTCCCTCCTGTTGCAGTCTGGCGTTCTTTTAGGTAAGCCTGTTCAGCGAACAGTGCATACTGTAGCAATCTGTATTTATGGCGCAACTTCCGCTGGTGTAATCGCATCTTATGCCGCTGTACGAGCCGGCAATAGCGTTATCCTTATAGAACCCGGAAAAATGATTGGCGGGCTCACCACCGGCGGATTGGGCAGTACAGATGCCGGAGTAAAAGAATCAATTACGGGACTATCCCGACAATTTTACCAACGGGTGGCCAGGAAATACGGGAATGCATCCGGCGAGCAATGGACCTTTGAACCCCGTGTTGCATTAGACGTGATGCAGGATTATATCCGTGAAGGGAAGGTAACATTGTTGATGGAAACACAACTGACTCAGGTGGAAAAAAAGCAAACCACAATTCGTTCAATCAAACTTACTGATGCGCGTACGGGCGAATTGATCATTGTAAACGCAAAGCAATTCCTCGATTGCACCTACGAAGGTGATCTCCTGGCAATGGCAGGCGTTTCCTATATTGTGGGGCGCGAAGATAACAGCAAGTATAATGAAACCCTTAGTGGCTTTCAACTACCGGAGTATCACAAACAATCCGGCTACCATCAGTTTCCCGATGGGGTAAGCCCATACAAGGTTCCCGGAGATTCCACCAGTGGTTTGGTTTGGGGAATTACCACAAGTAAGCCGGAACCTTCTGGGAAAGCGGATAAAAAGGTACAGGCTTATAATTTTAGGATATGCCTCACCGATAGTGTTGAAAACCGCATTCCGGTAACCCGTCCGGATAATTATGATTCTACCCGGTATGAGCTGATGGCACGCCTTTTTGAAGCCCAGCCTGGTATGCGGGAAATAAATCAGTATTTTATCTGGAGCCCGATGCCCAACCGAAAAACAGACATCAACAACCGTGGTGGTTTTTCAACGGATATGATCGGAATGAATTGGAATTGGCCGGAAGCAAGCTACCAGGAAAGAGATAGAATGCTACGCGAGGCCATATCTTATACCAAAGGACTGCTGTATTTTATGGCGACGGATCAACGCGTGCCGCTTGCATTACAGTCCTTTGTTCAAAACTGGGGATATCCTAAAGATGAGTACGAGGCGTTCGAACATTTTACACCGCAACTTTACGTGAGAGAAGGCCGCCGAATGATAGGCGAATACGTAATGACGGAACATAACTGTCGGGGTACGCTAAAAGTGGAGGATGGCATCGGTTTTGGTTCCTACTGGATGGACAGCCATAACTGTGATCGAATTGTAGTGAATGGTATGGTAAAAAATGAAGGAAATGTGGAAGAGGCGGTTACCCAACCTTATCCAATTTCTTATCGTTCCATCACTCCCCAACAGAAGGAGTGTACCAATTTGCTGGTGCCTGTTTGTCTTTCTGCAAGTCATATTGCCTATGGATCTATCCGGATGGAACCTGTATTTATGAGGCTGGGGCAGGCTGCGGCCATGGCAGCCTCAATGGCGATAGCAAAAGAGATTCCTGTGCAGAAAGTTAATGTGGCTGAATTGCAGCAATGGTTCCACGCAGACCCCGGATTGAAGAAAAGCAATCGCAGGTGATAGCTGTAGCTGTATTTGCAGGCAGGTTAACGCCGATTATCATGTCGGGTGCAATTGAATGGGTTGCTTCTCTTAACTCGTAGTGATATGCTGCGAAGCACAGTGACGGCATTACCTAACCCAAAAAATAACACAGGGAGAAAAACTGAAAAGATTATTCATTGTGGTTTGTTATTCTAATCATCCGTCTTTTTTCATTTCCTCTAACTTTTTCTGCAAAGCAAACATTTCATCTCTTAGCCGGGCTGCTTCCATAAAGTCGAGGTCCTTTGCTGCTTTCTCCATTTGTTTTTTGGTCTTTGCTATGGCTTTTTCCATTTGCGGAACGGTGTGATAGATTTCCTGATCTTCGGCGGCTACTGTTACCAACTCTTCGTCGGGAGCTACCGCATAGGGTTTGTTTACGTCATAGCCCTTAATATCGAGTACCGATGTTTGAGCAAAAACCTGGTCTTTAGATTTTCGTACCGTAGTGGGTGTAATGTGATGCGCGACATTATAGGCCACCTGTTTTTCACGTCTTCGATTCGTTTCTTCTATTGTTCTGCGCATACTCTCGGTCATCCTGTCTGCGTAAAATATCACTAAGCCCTCTGCATTGCGTGCTGCACGCCCTGCGGTTTGGGTGAGCGATTTTTCATTGCGCAAAAAACCCTCCTTATCTGCGTCCAGGATAGCCACCAAAGATACTTCCGGCAAATCCAGCCCCTCGCGCAACAGGTTCACACCCACCAAAACATCAATTTCACCTAAGCGCAACTGGCGCAATATCTCTACCCTTTCGAGGGTATCTACTTCACTGTGAATGTATTTGGATTTTACGTTGATCCGATGCAGGTATTTATCCATTTCTTCGGCCATGCGTTTGGTTAGGGTGGTAACAAGTACTCTGTCTCCTTTCGTCACTCTTTTATCTATCTCATCCAGCAGGTCATCAATTTGATTAAGGCTTGGCCTAACGTCAATAGGCGGATCCAGTAGTCCGGTGGGGCGAACTACCTGCTCCACCACTACGCCACCCGTTTTCTCCAGTTCATAGTCACCCGGCGTTGCAGACACATATACGGTTTGATTAAGCAAGGATTCAAACTCGTGAAAATTCAATGGGCGGTTATCCATTGCCGATGGAAGTCGAAATCCGTAGTCAACCAGTACTAATTTCCGGCTCCTGTCACCACCGTACATGCCGCTAACCTGGGGAATAGTTTGATGACTTTCATCAATGATGCACAAATAATCATCAGGAAAATAATCCAGCAAACAGAAGGGTCGTGTGCCCGGCGCGCGCCGATCAAAAAACCGGGAATAATTTTCCACCCCGTTGCAATAACCCAGTTCGCGGATCATCTCCACATCATAGTTCACCCTTTCATTCAGGCGTTGCGCTTCTATGTACTTGCCTTCCCGTTTAAAATAAGCTACTTGTGCGGCGGTTTCATCCTGAATTTCATTCAACACCTGCTGTAACTGGTCTTTAGGTGCGAGGTATAGATTAGCAGGAAATATGGCAGCGTTTTCTACAGCCCCGATTCGTTTACCACTACTAACCTCCAGGGTTTCTATCGTTTCAATTTCATCGCCAAAAAAACTAATGCGATAACCAAAATCCACATAGGGCAGATTTATATCTACGGTATCTCCTTTTACGCGAAAGTTTCCGCGATTGAAATCGCCCTGGCTGCGGCTGTACAAGGCATTCACCAGCGCATGTAAAAAACCCTGGCGACTAATGACCTGCCCCTGGTGGATACGAATGATGCCATTGGCAAATTCAACCGGATTGCCCATGCCGTATATACAACTCACCGATGCTACCACCACTATATCGCGCCTGCCACTAAGTAATTGTGCAGTAGCCTGCAGGCGCAGTTTGTCTAACTCTTCATTAATAGAGAGATCTTTCTCAATATAGGTATCGCTCACCGGCATGTAGGCTTCGGGTTGGTAATAGTCGTAATACGAAACAAAGTAACCTACTGCATTTTCCGGAAAGAACTGTTTGAACTCACCATAGAGTTGCGCTACCAGTGTTTTGTTATGCGTAAGTACAAGGGTGGGGCGTTGAACGTTTTGTATGACGTTGGCCATAGTAAACGTTTTTCCCGAGCCGGTAACACCCAGCAATACCTGCTCCTGCTCTCCGTTCAGAATTCCTTCTGTTAGCTGACGAATCGCTTCCGGTTGATCTCCGGCAGGAGAATAGGATGAATGTAACCGAAATGCCATCGGATATTATTCAGACGAGAGGCTGATTATTCTTGCGGGACTTTCACTCTTCAAATGGAAATTTCCAAACCCATTTTCAAATATTTCGTTCAGGTATTTCATCGAAAATGACATGATTTTATCCACACCTTCCTGTGGCGGCATGTTATCAAGCGAATCTACTCCGTACTTTTCTTTATAGTCTCTCATACCTAACTGAAAAGAAGCAATTTCAGCAGCTTTATTTAAGTAGGCATTTTGTGAAATCGTTTGGTGGTCTTCCAGAAACTCTTCACTGTAATTATCTCCACTTCCGTCAGGTTCCGGCTGAACAATGTCTTTGATTCCAAAGCGTTTTGCATGTGACAGGAGATAACCCTCCAGATCAACAGCGGCGGAGAGCAATGGGTCCTCTGCCGCCTCATTCTCTTTATCATCTTCATCATTCCCTAAGGCGGCATTATCTATCAGTTCAACACCCAGCGCCACAAGCTGCATTAGCATTCGGTACTGATTATTCGTAAATTCTATCTTTTGCATAGTTAAAATTAGTCTTGACCTGTAAAGGTAACGATATCTCTACATTCGCAGATGGCAGCGCGTTGCGAATACACAAAAGGGCTGTGCAATTTTTGGGCGGCCTATTCAAAAAAGCTAACTAAGCTAAATGCCCGAAAAGGATCTCGTCCACAACGGGAGCTTCGATAAGATTTTTCACTGTTAGCCTTATGCTGAGCTTACCGAAATTTCACCCAAACATACTCATCAATAATCTTTTCGTTCTTCAATGCCGATCGCCGTTGTATTGATTCTAAATGAAATCCGTTTTTCTCTAACACCCGCATCGAAGCACGATTGTAATCAAACACGCGGGCATATATACGAACAAGATGAGGAAAACGAAGCAACACATACTCTATCATCAACCGCACAGCATCTGTTGCCACTCCTTGTCCCCAAAAGGGCTCGCCAACCCAATACCCCAGTTCTGCACTAACCCGTGAAATATCCTCCTGCAGTTCAAGCCCGATGCATCCTGCGAGTTCTCCTCCTGCGTCAATGGCAAATATATGTGGCGGATCCAGTTTCCGGCAAAACTTAATAAAGGCAACGGCATGGGGGAGACGATAAGGGTGGGGCAGACGATCTCTTACATTGTTCCATATTTTGATATTATTAGCCAGCTTCGTCAATTCATCCCGATCACTCTTCTGCCATATACGTAAAGTAACATCCATACGCACTCATTTTACAGTCTGCGCTTTAAATAACCACTATAATCCGGAACAATGGCTTCGTACGCATCATGCATAAGTGGAGAGGTCATCAGGAAATCCGAACTGGTTCTGTTACTGGCTGCAGGAATATTCCAAACCACGGCCAAACGGAGTAGCGCCTTCACATCAGGATCGTGGGGTTGCGCTTCCATTGGATCCCAAAAAAAAATTAGCACATCAATTTCACCGGTAGCAATCATAGCCCCAATTTGTTGATCGCCGCCCAACGGGCCGCTCAGCATTTTTTTTACCGGCCTGTCGAGTTTTTCCTCTAACAATCTCCCCGTAGTACCGGTAGCTATCAGTTCGTGCCTCGACAATACCGATTTATTGAACGCTGCCCATTCTAACAAATCGTCCTTCATATGATCATGTGCAACTAATGCGATTCTTTTTCTTACGCCCAATGTACGGGTAGTAGTCATGACTGTAGTATTAATTAAAAAGGATAGTTAAATAAGCAAACAGAGCTGCCTGATTTCAAAATACGGTGCAAAATAAACTTTAATTTCTACCTGATAAAGGCAGCGTCCTCTTGTAAAAATACGTCCGAAAATATCATCCAATTGCCAGATGGAATAAAAGCACAGAAGTAGACATATAAGCCGAAATCAAAGATACGCAACAGGTTGAGGCTAACAGCGCAATATGTTACCAGACAATTTTTCCATTAGATATTTTTTGCGGAAAAAGTAATCAAACGTCGCTGGAAAACTAAAACACTCCGTTTTCTGAATAGTTCTCTGATATCAGCTTTGCACATCAGTGTTTTCAGCTAAAGGAAGTTGATTGCAGTCCTCTGTCTCACCCATCTGTTAAAATACGGTTTCTAAAATGCTACCGGGGAGAGCGACAAATAAACGAATAATTCATGCAAGAGCAATAAATCCTAAAAACAACAATTCTAAACGAAATAGCGCCGTATAAATCTTTTCACTACTTAAACAACCCAACCAATAAAAGTATTCGCGAATAGGATACGCTGCGCGCCAAAACATCAAAAAAGCCGTTGAAATATTAATTTCAACGGCCAGCCTTAATAACCGTCCATTATTAAAAAGTTAACGCCTCTAATTTGCCTGAACCTCTTTTATCTTTTCTCTGATTTTTGCTTCAATTTCATTGGCAAGCCCCGGATTATCTATCAGGAGTTGTCTCACCGCATCTCTTCCCTGTCCCAGTTTATCCGAATTATAGCTGTACCAGCTACCGCTTTTTTGAATAATATTCATTTCAACGCCCATATCAATTATCTCACCGGTTTTGGAAATGCCCGCACCATATACGATATCAAATTCTGCCGCTCTAAACGGAGGCGCCACCTTATTTTTTACCACTTTCACCTTAACCCGGTTGCCCACCGCTTCGTCACCATCTTTAATCTGTGCCATCCGCCGGATATCGAGCCTTACCGAAGCATAAAACTTAAGCGCATTACCTCCTGTGGTTGTTTCAGGATTACCGAACATTACACCAATCTTTTCACGCAACTGGTTGATAAAAATGCATACCGTATTCGTTTTACTGATAGTGGCGGTTAATTTACGCAGCGCCTGCGACATGAGCCTTGCCTGCAACCCCATTTTACTATCTCCCATTTCGCCCTCCAATTCACTTTTGGGTACAAGCGCTGCAACAGAGTCTATTACCACAACGTCTAAGGCTCCGGAAAGAATCAGACGGTCTGCAATTTCGAGCGCCTGCTCACCATAATCTGGTTGAGAGATCAGTAAATTATCAATATCCACTCCCAACCTTTGCGCATAGGCACTGTCGAAAGCGTGTTCCGCATCAATAATAGCACATACCCCACCCTTTTTCTGGGCTTCTGCAATAATATGTATGGCAATAGTGGTTTTACCGGTAGATTCCGGACCATAAATCTCAACAATTCTCCCTTTGGGTACACCACCAACACCTAATGCCACATCCAACCCTATTGAACCGGTAGAAATTACTTCTATTTCCTGAACGCCCTTTTCGTTCATCATCATCACACTGCCTTTCCCAAAATCTTTTTCAATTTTGTCTATGGTTAGCTTAAGGGCCTTTAATTTTTCATTTGACATAAGAGTAGATGATTTTGTTTGCTCAAAATTAATTGTTGAGTGTAAAGATAGGGATAAACTTATTAACACTAACAATTTTAGTAATAATAATACTAAAAATTTTACCCGTATAGTTCCTGATGAATAGCTTTTCGATCGTAGCCCAAGGCTACGATTCTTTGTTTGGCTTCGTCAATCATATTTTTCCAGCCGCAAAGCAAGAAGTTTGCCTGAGGACGGTTATGGGCAAGTTCTTCGTATATCGAATGCACATAACCGGTGCGGCCTTCCCACTCCTGGCGTGAAAGTGTGGGATGATAATAAAAATGGGGCAGCTTTTCTTCCAGCTCCCGCATTTCGTCGTAATAAAGCAGATTGCATTTTTCCCGACAACCAAATATCAGGTGGATATTGCGATGCGGGAGGTTATGCAAATGAATAGCATTCACCATACTTCTAAAGGGAGCAATGCCGGTTCCTGTGCAAATCAAAAACAGGTCATTTTCAATAGGTTGGTGAAGCGTAAACACACCGAGGGGACCGCGCAGCACAAATTCCGAACCTTCTTTAATTTCATTGAAGATATAGTTGGTGCCTGCTCCGCCTTCCAGCCAAACGATTACCAGTTCAAACACATTACTTCCGTCTGGCCAGGAGGCAATCGAATAACTGCGCCATCTGCGTGCCGGTTTTTCGTGGATAGGCAAATCGAGTGTTACAAACTGACCTGGTATAAAGTCAAAATTTTCCGTATCCTGTACTTCAATCCAATACCTGCGGGTTAAGGGAGCTTCCTCCCGGATGCGAGTGACAACACCTTTAATCCAGGGTAGTTGGGGCATAATAGGAATTTTTCAGGATGACAAATCGCTTAAGCCAATGCGGCCTTTATAAAGATAAGGGTTGATAATTTGAATTCATACAGGTAGCGTTCAAATTTTCAACCCGCCACTTCTTTGTTAAGCACCTGCCACAACAAATCTTTGAGTGCTACCAGGCCGTTGCCATTCAGAGAAGAAATAAAAACATGTGGTATTTCGGTCGGTAATTCCCTGCTGATGGCAGCTTTCAGTTCGTCATCGAGCATATCACTTTTGCTTATGGCAATAACGAAGTCCTTATGGAGGAGTTCGGAATTGTATTGCTCCAGTTCGTTCACCAGAATATCATACTCTTTTCGATGGTCTTTACTGTCGGCGGGAATGAGAAAAAGCAATATCGGGTTTCTTTCAATATGCCGCAAAAAGCGATGTCCTAACCCCTTTCCTTCTGCGGCGCCTTCTATTATCCCGGGCAGGTCGGCAACGCAGAAACTTTTGTTTTCGCGGTACGCAACTATTCCCAGGTTCGGATCTATGGTAGTGAACGCGTAGTCAGCAATTTTGGGTTTAGCCGCTGTAATTACAGACAGTAAGGTTGATTTGCCCGCATTGGGGAATCCCACTAATCCTACATCTGCCAAAACTTTCAGTTCCAGCACTTTCCATGCTTCCTGCCCGGGTTCACCCGGTTGTGCATATTCAGGCGCCTGACTTGTTGCCGTAGCAAAATTGGAATTGCCCAGTCCGCCCCTGCCTCCTTTTATCCAAATAATTTCCTGCCCGTCTTCCAAAATCTCCGCTTCCTTTATCTGCGTTTCTTCGTCAAAAGCAATCGTACCCAGCGGTACATCAATAATAATATCCTTTCCCGATCTGCCCGTACAGTTATTACCACTTCCTCCCTGACCGTTTTCGGCAAGTACATTTTTAAAATAACGAAGGTGCAGCAAAGTCCATAAATTTTTGTTGCCCCGAAGTATAATATGCCCGCCTCTGCCACCGTCGCCCCCATCGGGACCGGCTTTGGGATTATATTTTGTACGCATAAAATGCCTGCTTCCGGCGCCACCATGCCCACTTCTGCAAAATATCCTTATCTGGTCAACAAAATTCGATTTTTCCATACTGCCGTTTGGCCAAAGATAAAACCATAAAGGCATTATCAGACTTAAGCCGTTCACCTGGTATATTTAAACATCCGAAGTTCCACAGCTTTCGGCAGTACATTCATTGTTAATTAAGGTTAATAGTTTTACCATCCTCCGTTATAAAACAGTACACCATAACCCACACGTGTTTTTTCATTAAACTTCAAGCAAGGCGTGGAGTCAATCTCTTACAACAAAAATCAATAAACGTATGAAAAAAATTGCTTTGGCAATACTGGCTATTGCCCTTACCCTTCCTGCGGTTTATGCACAGGAAAAAACAGAACCCAATACCAATGAAAAAATTCAACACGACCGTCCTGGAAAAAATCGGCATCGTTCGCGCGAAATGTATGAGAAGTTGAACCTGACACCGAAACAACGGGATGCAATGAATAAGGTGAACGCCGACTACCGTTCTTCTGTAGCCGAACTAAAGAAAAAAGAAGCGACAATTACTGCGCAAGACTATAAAAATCAAATGAAGGCCCTGAACGAAAAGCGCCGTTCCGATGCGGACAAAATTCTTACCCAGGAACAAAAAGATCAAATGAAACAGATGAGGCGTAACAAAACACGCAAATTCAATTCTGAAGCTAAATCAAAACAGGTGAGGCCGGATTTGGATTTAACAAACGAACAGTCGGCAAAAATGCAAAGCCTGAGAGCCGACACTCAAAATAAAATTAAGGATATCCGTGGTAACACCGCACTTACCCGGGAACAAAAAAAAGAACAGATAACTACCGTTTTTCAACAGCAGCATGAAGAGATAAAAAAAATTCTTACACCGGAGCAAATGAAAAAAATGGAAGAGACCAGAAAGAAAAAACCTTCAAAAGCAGTCTGAAAAAATGATTATCAAATAACGTATAACCGATGAATACGATCATCGGTTATACGTTAACGTTTTTTTATCCGTTTTTATTAGTGTATTCCTTTTTCCTTAAGTATTGCATTTAACCAGCGAAGCATCGCAAAACATACAGCTGCCGCCGCAAACAACAACATAAAATTCAGCCAGAAATAATTGGCTTTATGCTGGTAGCTATCCCACATAGTGGCTAATACCCCAGACAATTTATTTCCTATCGAGGTGGACAGAAACCATCCTCCCATCATTAATGCAGTAATGCGGGAGGGGCTCAACTTGGAAACAATGGATAACCCCATTGGGCTTAAGAACAATTCGCCAATCGTGATTACACCATAGCTTGCTATCAGCCACCAGGTGCCTGCCTTTTCCGTGCCGTTATTACCAGCGTAAACCGCCCCTACCATTACCAGGGCGGATAACGCAGAAATAAAAAGTCCCCAGGTAATTTTGGTTGCTGTAGAGGGTTCACGGTTTCGCCTGCGAAGCCAGCTAAAAAAAGCAAGGATCAAGGGTGTAAAAACGATTACCCAACCCGGATTAATGGACTGACTAAGATTAGTAGCCCAAACGCTAATGCTTTTTCCTGGTGGAGGAAGGGATTCGGAAGGAACGTTTTTGAAATAAGCAGGGTAGTCGTACGTGTACAGCGGTTTTTCAGCTTTTTTCTGCAACCGGAACTGGTCATCATAAAGCGGCACCGAATCTTTAGCAAAAGCAATTTGCTGTGAGAATTTCAGTTTTGTAAAAACAGCTTCTGTTACTCCTGTCACTTCCCGGTTGGTGTATCTGTCGGCCCAGGTATTCAACGCAGAACCGTTTTGTTTAAATACTGCCCAAAACAAAATCACCACTGCAAATATGGCCAACAACGCCAGAATCGGACGCTTTTCTTCTCTGCATGCCTTGGAATACAGAGAGCTGTAAAAGAAGATAACCGGAATGCAGGCAAAAATGAATGCATCGGTAGAAGAAGAGCCAAACAGCGTATTGTTCCATAAAAGCCCCGGAAGAACCCATCCTGCTGCACCCGCAATTACCGAAGGCAAAAGAATCAGGAGCACGATTCGTGTAAATGACATATCACCCGGCTGAACACCCTTCTTGCTATCAAATGCAATATAATGCCGGGTACCTGCCAAAAAAACCAGCACACCAACAAACATACCCACGCCGGCAGCCACAAAAGCAGCGCTCCATCCCATCATAACATATAACGCCGCACCAAAAAAATTGCAGACAAATGCACCCATGTTGATGCCCATGTAAAAAATATTATAGCCCTCATCCTTTTTTGCGTTGTAGGCAGGCGTTGAGTAAACACTACCCAAGAGTGTAGAGATATTGGGTTTGAAAAAGCCATTGCCAACAATAACCAGGGTCATGGAAATATAGAGTATAGCGATGTCATGAATTGCCATCAGACAGTATCCGGCGCCCATCATTACACCACCAATGATAATAGAAAAACGATAACCCAGGTAGCGGTCGGCGATGAGTCCGCCGAGAAACGGCGTAAAAAAAACCAGGGCAATAAATGTACCGTACAGGTCGGCAGATTCAGCTTCTGTCATACCATAACCGGCTTTTACATCTTTAAGGTACAGTGTAAAGATGCCAATCATCAGGTAATAACCAAAGCGTTCCCACATTTCAGAGAAAAACAAAAAAGGAAGCGCCCTCGGATGATTTTTCCACATAGGCTTACATTGAAGTTCGGGAGAGTTCAATTTAATGTGCAGAGGATCATTTATCCAGGTGCATCATAAACTGCAATTTTTTAGTAAGGAAAAACAACAGCAGCGACGCAATGCCCGCCATAATCACAAACAGCATAAAGAAGTCGTGCATCGTTTGCATTTGGTATCCTAAAAACGAAGTGGTTTTTCCTGCTTCCGGATACAAGGCACTTAATACTCCGGCAAGTTTATTAGCCGCTGCATTCGCCAGAAACCACACGGCCATTAATAGGGAAGCGAACTTAAAAGGTGCCAATTTATTAACAAGCGACAAACCGATCGGTGACAAACACAATTCTCCCCAGGTGTGCAGCAGGTACATTCCGGTGAGCCATATCACGCTAACTTTAATACCGGGCTGTACATCTTTCACACCAAATGCAATCCACAAATAACCCACTGCCAGCAAAGCCAGCCCCAGTGCCATCTTGGTTGGCGAACCCGGGTCTCTCTTACCCAGGCGGAGCCAAAGCCACGCAAATAACGGAGCGAATGCAATAACAAATATGGAGTTGAGTGATTGGAAAAAACTTGCAGGAATCATAAAAAATCCCAAATCCCTCTGCGTTTGCTCTTCTGCAAAAAAAGTGAGCGAAGCACCGGCCTGTTCAAAGGCACTCCAGAAAAATATTACGAAAAATGCGGTGATAAAAATTACACCGATGCGCTGCTTTTCGATTCCGTTTAATGTTTTGTCGGAAAATATCACAAACGCAATAAATACTACGGCCGCAATAAGTAAATAGGTGAGATAACTTACCACTTCGGCATCTAAATAAAGGAGTCCAATCATCAAAAAAGACAAAAGGATTAATCCACCCACAACCACCAGCGGTTGGGTAGCAACCTTTGGTGAGGTTTGCGGGACCAGACCCAATACCTTTCCCTCAGGATCTAAAACATACTTATGATGAAACAGCTTTTGAACGGCAACACTGGTCAGCATACCTATTCCGGCCACCAGGAAGGCCCATTTAAAATCAGCGGGATTTCCCGTATCGCCCACGAGCCCGCAAATAAATGGGCCGATGGCCCCGCCTACATTAATCCCCATATAAAAAATGGTATACGCTGCGTCAATTCTTCTGTCGCCTTTAGGATATAACTGCCCTACGAGCGACGAAATATTGGGTTTAAAGAACCCATTACCTGCAATCATAAATCCTAAACCTGAAAAAAACAATACGGAAGAAATTTGGGGAGAACTCTCATAAAACTGTCCGCAAAAAAACAGAATAAACTCCCCAATCGCCATAACCAATCCCCCGGCAATGATTGACATCCGGTTACCCCAGTAACGGTCTGCAATATAGCCGCCCAGTAAGGGCGTTAAATACACAAGGCTGGTATAGCTTCCGTACAAATTGGAGGCAAATGCTTTATCAAAAAGTAGCGCCTTCGTCATGAACAACACCAAAATTGCCCGCATTCCATAATAATTAAACCGTTCCCACATTTCCGTTGCAAACAACACGTATAGTCCCTTGGAGTGCTTATTCGAAACCGTTTGATTCATGAGATGAGTATTTATAAATATTTTTTTAAATATTCAGCCCAATTTAATGCAAATTTTGAGACAGCCGCGGGGAGAATCTCATCCGTTCTTAAAATAAATGAAGTTAAACAGCCTGTTCGTTCTATTTTCGCAGCGCTTTATAACTAAGTTTACCAGTATGAATATCTTATTATTAGGATCCGGCGGACGTGAACATGCGTTTGCCTGGAAAATGAGTCAGAGCAGCCGGTGTACAAAATTATTTATCGCACCGGGTAATGCAGGCACCAGTCTTTGCGGAACAAACGTGGAGCTGGCAATCAATGACTTTAAAGGGATAAAACAATTTTGCATTGACAAGCAAATCGAAATGGTGATAGTGGGGCCGGAAGAGCCCCTGGTAAACGGCATTTCCGATTTCTTTTCCAAAGATGCTGCCACAAAGCATATCCCGGTAATTGGACCCTCAAAAGCAGGTGCCCGGCTTGAAGGCAGCAAGGCTTTTGCAAAAGCATTCATGCAGCGGTATAACATTCCCACTGCAGCATACAAAGAATTCAATACGGAAAATTATGAGGAAGGTGTTGCCTATCTGCAATCGCACAACCTACCTATTGTGCTAAAGGCCGACGGGTTGGCAGCAGGCAAAGGAGTGATTATTTGCCAGAATCACGTTGAGGCCATTGCTGAATTTGAACTAATGATTCAGCAGGCAAAATTTGGCGAAGCCGGAAAGAAGGTAGTGGTAGAAGATTTTCTGACGGGCATTGAATTGAGCGTATTTATTCTTACAGATGGTAAAAACTATGTATTGCTTCCTGAGGCAAAAGATTACAAACGCGCAGAAGAAGGCGATAAAGGATTAAACACCGGAGGTATGGGAGCAATAAGCCCTGTACCTTTCGCAGACGAAGTATTTATGCAAAAAGTAACTAACCAGGTCATCAACCCCACGATAAACGGACTTAAACAGGAGCAGATTGACTATACCGGGTTTATTTTTTTTGGTTTAATTAAAGTAGGCGATGAGCCCTTTGTAATTGAATACAACTGCCGGATGGGTGATCCGGAAACCGAAGTAGTTTTACCCCGGCTAAAAAATGACCTGGTAGCATTGTTTGAGGCTACTGCCGCCCAAAGATTGCATGAAGTGAAACTGGAAACCGATATCCGGCAAGCCGTAACCATTGTAGCGGTAAGCGGCGGATATCCCGGTGAATACGAAAAGGGGTTGCCCATTGACGGATTGGATCTGGTACAGGAAGATGATGCCTTTGTGTTTCATTCCGGAACCAAACAGGAAGAAGATAAGACTGTAACAAACGGGGGCAGGGTACTTGCCGTAACTTCATTTGGAAATTCACTCCCGAAAGCAGTTGAAAAGTCTAAATCCATTCTCGATATTGTTCAATTTGACGGAATGCATTTCCGGTCCGATATTGGCTATGAGTTTTATTAACCGGGTTTTCTGCCTTAAACAAGTGAATGAGAAAGCTCCTGCTAAACGCTGAACACGTTAAAATTGGCAGGCGCAAGTAGGTGACCGGATATATGAAAAAAAATTATTTCTCTCAAAGTCAATAAAAATCAAGGTTTTGCCGTTGTATTTCAAATTATTTACAACAACTTTGCAAACATTATTTTAGAACCACATTTCTCCAATATCAATTATGGGTCTTTTCAACTGGTTTACACAGGAAATTGCTATAGATCTGGGAACTGCTAATACCCTTATTATACATAATGATGAAATAGTAGTAAACGAACCTTCAATTATAGCATTAGACAGGAATAATCCGAAAAATGTGCTTGCTGTAGGTAAGAAGGCATTGATGATGCACGAAAAGACCCACGAAAGCATACGAACGATACGTCCGCTGAAAGACGGTGTGATTGCGGATTTTAATGCCGCAGAGCTGATGATCCGGGAGTTGATTAAGATGATCTATCCCAAAAAACCGCTTTTTCCTCCAAGCTGGCGAATGATGATTTGTATTCCTTCGAGTATTACCGAAGTTGAAAAACGAGCAGTGCGGGACAGTTCTGAACAGGCGGGTGCTAAAGAAGTGTATTTATTGCATGAGCCGATGGCTGCGGCACTGGGTATTGGTATTGACGTGGAAGAACCCGTCGGTAATATGATCGTGGATATTGGAGGCGGTACTACCGGAATTACCGTAATTGCTCTTGCAGGAATCGTTTGTGACCAGTCTATTCGTATCGCCGGAGATGAGTTCACTGCAGATATCATGGAAGCACTTCGCCGTTACCACAGTTTGTTAATTGGTGAACGTACGGCAGAACAGATCAAAATACAGATTGGGGCTGCCATGAAAGACCTTGACAATCCGCCAGATGATCTTCCGGTGAATGGTCGCGACCTGGTGACGGGGATACCCAAGCAAATTATGGTTAGCTATCAGGAAGTAGCAGAAGCTTTGGATAAGAGTATTTTTAAAATAGAAGAAGCTATCCTCAAGGCGCTGGAAACCACGCCACCCGAACTGGCTTCAGACATTTATCGCAGAGGAATTTACATTACCGGTGGCGGTGCGTTGCTGCGCGGTTTAGATAAACGTTTAAGTCAAAAAATCAAGTTGCCTGTTCATGTAGCCGACGATCCCCTAAAAAGCGTGGTTCGGGGAACAGGAATTGCGTTGAAGAATTATCAACGATATCCTTTTGTAATGAGATAACCGGCGCCACCGCCGAAGCTATGCATCCGCTTCAGAAAGATGAGGGGTATTCAGATTATAGCATTGAAAAAAACTGAATGAAGTGCAAAATGTTTTTCTTTTTGTCAGGCGTTACTTTAATTTCCTCTTCTTTATAATCATTCAGGCTGTCGCTTTGTATATGCTGTTTCATTATAACAGATTTCATGAAGCAGTGTTTATGGATACTGCCGGTGAAGTAACCGGAAAGATCAGCAAACAATACAACACTATAGAATACTATTTCCAGCTCAAAAAAACTAATACGCTGCTGGTAGAGGAAAATCAAAGATTGCGTAACCTGCTGAAAAAAGATTTTCTCCTTCCCGATACGTCTTCTTCATTAGTAGTGGATTCCATTAAAACAGATTCTCTTGAGCCCTTCCGCCGCTACCTGTATTTTCCAGCGAAAGTGATTAACAACTCGGTAACCTCACAAACCAATTATTTAACGATCAGCAGAGGCGCCCGGCAGGGACTGAGTAAAGATATGGCCGTTGTTAGCCCTTCGGGCATTGTGGGAACCATCGTTAATGTGAGCGACAATATGGCCACTGTTATGAGTTTGCTGCATCGTCAAACCCGTGTAAGTGCCAGCTTATTAAAAACGGGTGAAACCGGAAGCGTTGAATGGGATGGCAAGGATCCGCAATTGCTTACGTTTAGAAACATTCCTAAATCGGTTCCTGTTAACAAAGGCGATACTGTGGTAACCAGCCGTTACTCCACCTTTCCGCCCGACCAACCCATCGGCATTATTACAGATATTGAACATCAGGATGGAAGTAATTTTTATGTACTTAAATTAAAACCTTCCACCAACTTCTTAAATATTCAGTTTGTATATGCAGTAAAAAACTTGCAGAAGAAAGAGCAGGATGATTTAGAAAATGCAACACGCAAACAGGAGCATCAATGAGCGAACTACTGAAAAATATTATCCGTTTTGCAGCCTTTATTTTACTCCAGGTTTTTATCCTTAATAAAATTCCGCCTATACATCAGTTTATTACCCCCTATTTATATTTTCTTTTCATTTTGTGGTTGCCCTTCAGAATACCAAGGCTCTCGCTTACGCTTACCGGATTTGTGTTTGGCCTTTGCATTGATTTCTTTACTAAAACACCCGGTCTACACGCGGCCGCATGCACGTTACTGGCTTACATGCGTCCGTTTATCATCAATATCCTGATTTCAAAGGAAGATTCTGATTTTAATTATATTGCACCGGCGCCTTCCAGCATGGGATGGTCTCCCTATATGGTATATGTATTGATTTTATCGTTCATTCATAATTTATATCTGGTATTTCTGGAATGGCTGCAGTTTGCAAATTTTTGGTACTTCCTGGGCAAGGTAATCGCCACTACGGGCGTTAGCTTCTTATTAATAATGATTACAGAAGTCTTATTTTTCAGAAAACAGAAGTTCAGGACAAATATATAGGGGGTTAATATGCCTGCGTTCAACCAGTCACGACAAAACATCATCAGATTAATTTTTGGGGCCACCTTTGTCATTATTGCCGTGCGGCTTTTCATACTTCAGGTATTTTCAGATCAGTATAAACTTCAGGCTCTGGATAATGCAGTTTACCGAAAGGTAGTGTATCCGGACAGAGGTATTATTTTTGACCGGCACAAAAAACCCATTCTAAACAATACCATAATTTTTGATTTAACAGTTACCCCCTATGAAGTAAGAAATGTTGATACTACTTTTCTCTGCAACCTGCTTAATATTGATGTAGCAGAATTCAAAGAGAGAATCCTTACTGCCATCATCAAAAACGGACGCTATCGTCCTTCGGTTTTTGAAGGATTATTATCTATTGACGTGCAAGCAAAACTGGAAGAGAACATCTGGCGATTCCCCGGCTTTACCCTGATAGAACGACCTATACGAAACTACCTGTTTAATGCGGGAGCTCATTTGTTGGGTGATATTGGAGAAGTAGATACCGCAATCATCCGGCGAAGCAATAACTTTTACCAAATGGGAGACTTTGTCGGGAGGTCAGGATTGGAGCAGTATTACGAAAGTGTGCTCATGGGAAAAAGAGGAGTTCAGAATCTGATAAAAGATAATAGAAACCGCTTACAGGGTTCGTGGGAAAATGGGAAGTATGACACTGTAGCTGTTGCCGGACGCAATCTTTATACATATCTGGATATTGAATTGCAACAATTGGCCGAAAAATTAATGAGCAACAAAGTAGGTAGCGTTGTGGCGATTGATCCCAAAACAGGGGGAATACTCAGTATGGTTTCTGGTCCTTCATTCGACCCCAATGACCTCACCGGAAGCACCCGCCGGGAAAAATATGCCAGCCTGGTATTGAACGTATCCGGCCCGCTGATGAACCGGGCTACCAGGGGCCTGTACGAGCCTGGCTCTACCTTTAAACCTATCGGAGGATTGGTAGCTCTTGATCTTGGTGTGATAACACCCGGCTACGGTGTAGCCTGCAGCGGCGCCTATTACGGTTGTGCAAAACCAGTAAGGTGCGAGCACCATAATCCAGGGCACGCGGCTAACTTAAGATTAGCATTAGCCAACTCCTGTAACTCGTATTTCTGCCAGATATACCGGATGACAGTGGATAACCTGCAAGACCGGAATGTGAAGAAAGGATATGCGCGTTGGCAGGACTATATGAATGCATTTGGATGGGGACAAAGACTCGGAGTAGATCTGCCCAACGAACTGCCCGGCAATATTCCCGATACCTCCGAATACAACAAAGACTATCGCGGCTATTGGAATTCCTGTACGAACGTAACGCTTGGCATTGGACAGGACAAGATGCAGGTGACACCGCTTCAACTGGCAAACGCCATGTGTATTATTGCCAACAAAGGATTTTATTATACGCCCCATTTTGTAGAAAAATTCGAAAACGAGACCGCAAAAGATACCCTTCTCAAAAAGTTTAAAGAGAAACACGCAGCGTTGACCCATATTCCTGATAATGCTTACGAGGTAATTCATGCAGGCATGCAGGATGTGGTAGAAAGCGGAACAGCCAGAAGTGCGAAAATACCGGGTATCAATATTTGTGCTAAAACAGGTACGTCTGAAAAATATACTGTCCTCGATGGCAGACGAATCAAACTTCCCAACAATTCCATGTTTGTATGTTTTGCACCACGGGAGGATCCTAAAATTGCTATCGCGGTAGTAGTTGAAAATTCGGGTTTTGGCTCTACCTGGGCAGCGCCCATTGCGTCTTTTTTGATTGAGAAATACCTCACGGATTCCATTCGTACCGAACGCATGAAGGACGTGGAGCGAATATCCCAAACCAACCTCATGCCTTCATACCTGAAGCGAAAACAATTTATTGCCGATTCAACCAGAGCCTATTTCTATTTTAACCTGCGGAAAGACAGTAGCTATATCAGAAAATATTTGAAAGGTTATACCCATAAAGAAAAAAAACCTGTTCAATCCGTTTCACAGGAACCGGTGGCAGCAACTGAAACAAGGGTAAAAGCAAGCCGGCTTTCCAATACAACCGACAGTTCGCTGCCTGGTGCACGACAAAGTGACAATATCATACACATAAAGCGGCCTACGCGCAAAGCCGATTCGGCGTGGATGAATAAAAACAGACAGCCGAAAAATCAAACATCGTGATGAGAACGAACAACAATGAAATATCGAAGGGTATAGATGGATTGCTGCTTTGGCTGTACATACTGTTATGCGTCATTGGCATTGTAAGTATTTTTGCCGCCACCTATAATGAAGGAGATGATATACTGGATAGTTTTATCTCAATAAAAACAGACTACGGTAAGCAAACGATGTTCTTTTTGCTTTCCATTTTTTTAGGTGTAATTATTTTACTTACCGACAGTAAATTTTTTACGGCAACGGCCAACCTGTGGTACACCGCGGGTATTTTCTTGCTGTTGCTTGTATTTCCGTTTCACTCCAATATAAAAGGAACAGAGTCTATTATCAAATTCGGAAATGCCTTTCAGTTACAACCCATTCAATTGTGTATCGTATTTGCCAATCTTGCGTTGGCAAAATACATCTCCCGAATTGAAACCAATTTCAACAAACTCCGGTCGCAACTCATTGCCGCTGCAATTGTAGTAGCCCCTGCTTTACTAGCCATCCTGCAGAAAGAAACGGGACTTGCACTCGTGTATTTTTCATTCTTTCTGGTGATGTTTCGTGAAGGGTTACCGGCTATTGTTTTGGTTGTTGGTTTTTCATTTGCCATATTGGTTGTGGCTACCCTATTGGTGGAGCCCAACATACTGGCACTGATTCTCACCGGCATTGCGATGCTCACGGCATATTTTATGCGTAAACAAATAAAACGGCGCAAATCGGTTTTGTCGTGGATCATCGCAATTTGGGCTATTTGTGTAAGCATTCAACGCTTTGCCGTTCCGTTTATCTTTGATCATGTGTTGCAGCCATATCAGGTTAAGCGTATATACGATACTATCGGCAAGGATTACATCCCAAAAGATGCCGCTGCCCTCGCAGATATTGAAAAAGATGCCGCACAGAAAAAGGATGCAGGTAACTATAATGTAAAGCAGAGTAAGATTGCGATTGGAAGTGGTGGATTGCTCGGCAAGGGGTTGTTGAAGGGTACGCAAACCCGATATGCATTTGTGCCGGAACAAAGAACCGATTTTATCTTTTGTACAATAGGCGAAGGTTTTGGTTTTGCAGGAAGTATGTTTTTCATCGCCATTTATGCCATTTTTCTATTCCGGATTATTCTTATTGCCGAACGACAACGAAGCACATTCAGCCGATGTTACGCCTATGGAGTAGCCTCTGTTTTGTTCTTTCATATTGCCATCAATCTTTGTATGACCATGGGCCTCGCGCCGGTAATCGGCATTCCGCTTCCCTTCGTTAGTTACGGCGGACTTTCGTTGGTGACCTTTAGCGCTATGGTTTTTATATTGCTTCGCCTGGATAAAGACCGGCAAATGGTTCTGAGATAAGCGTACACTTTAGCTTTCAAACACTGGAATATCTGCCTTTAGTCAATACATTTGTCGAATGAAAATTATTCCTTTAAGTGAAGGGACTTTTACCATTGACCAGTCGAAAGTATTTGTACCTTTTAATCTTTCTCATGATAATCTTCAGCAAAGGGCAGTGGGAAGTCTGCTCGTAGAAATTCAACCCTTTGTTGTTATCACGTCCAAAGATGTTTTGTTAATTGATACCGGTCTTGGTTTTGCAAATCCAGATGGCACACTTCAAATCCACCAGCATTTAATCAACCATGATATCAACCCGTCGGATATTACCAAAGTGCTGATGAGTCACCTGCATAAGGATCACGCCGGTGGCGTAAGTTTATACGATAAAATCCTGAATCGGCGTTTTCTAAGTTTTCCCAACGCCACCTATTATGTGCAGCAGCAGGAATTATTGTTTGCCATGCAAAAAGGAGCACCCTCATACCTCCCTGATGAACTGGATATTTTACAACATTCCGGTAATGTGCATTTTTTACAGGGCAACGGCCTTATTGACAACTATATCCAATATGAAGTTACTGCCGCCCATAGTCCCTGGCACCAGGTATTTTGGATAGAAGAAAATGGCGAGATCATCTTTTTTGGAGCGGATGATGCTCCTCAGTTGCAACAGATGAAAAGCAGGTTTGTAGCAAAATATGATTACGATGGGAAGAAATGTATGGAGCTTCGCCAGCAGTGGTGGCAGCAGGGACAACAGGAAAAGTGGACCTTCCTTTTTTATCACGACGTGAAGAACCCGGTTTGGACATTCAAATAGGCAATCAATCGAGTAGGAAGGTAGCGATTAGTTCGCTACCTGTCCTCTCACACCACCGGACGTACGGGTCTCGTATCACGGCGGTTTGTTAGAACAATTTAAGTTGTAATTCAACGCTGTTGCGGTACGTTG
>JADZFY010000457.1 GCA_020854215.1 Chitinophagaceae bacterium
CTGCACTGCTGTTTGCCCAGCAGGATGATACGGTGACGGTGGATAAGAAAGTGATTACCCTCTCGGAAATCATCATCCGAAATAATATTGATGTTCCTTCTTTTATTAAAAGAGTAAAAACAGATACTACATTCTACAAAGCCTTTCGTAATCTTCGTGTGCTGAGTTACACGTCGCTGAATGATATCCGCATGTTGAATAAGAAAGGAAAGGTGAAGGCATCATTATACAGTAAAACCAGTCAGCGCGCGGGTAGAGGCTGCAGGCATACCAGTATACTCCATGAGGAGGTGACGGGCGATATGTACGACCGCAAAGGACGGTACAATTATTATACGCCCGAGTTGTACGCTAGTTTATTCTTTGCCCCTGATACGATTTGCGGTGAAACCAATATGGTAAAAGGAGCAGAGCTGAGCCTTCAGGGAAAATCGGGGATGGCAAAACACAAAGAACAATTAAAGATGTTATTTTTTAATCCGGGGAAAGCTATACCCGGGCTGCCCTTTATCGGAAATAAAACGGCCATTTTTGAGGATAACATGGCGCCGTTATATGATTATCACCTCGACATGGAGGAGCATTTGGGAGCGCTTTGTTACGTGTTTGAAATAAAAGCGAAAGAAGGATTAAGCGGAGCCAAGAAAGACCGGATTGTTATTGATGAGATGACCACCTGGTTTAACGTAAAAACCTTAGAAGTGGTGGCCAGAAACTATGCCATGAGTTATAAGGCGGGGGTGTACGATTTTGATGTACAGATGCAGGTGGAGATGACGAAAGCTGAGGGGTTATTGGTGCCCAGGTTGTTGCGCTATACCGGAAACTGGGATGTGATTTTTAAGAAAAGAGAGAATGGTGTTTTTACAGCCACACTTTTCGATTTTGTGCAAAGTGAATAGCAGAACGGGCGTGAAACGAAAAATCTTAGAATTGGAGAACGCACGGAAACAAAAAATGTAACAAAATGGTGCTGGATAAAATCCCTACCTTAACAATACTTTTGAATGTTTAAACAATAGCTTGTGTTTGCCGTAACCATTTTAGGAAATAATTCCGCACTTCCTATGCACGACAGGCATCCTACTTCCCAGGTGGTGCATTACGATGAGCACCTGTTTTTGGTGGATTGTGGCGAAGGTACCCAAATACAGATGAATCGTTATAAAATCCGGCGTAACCGTATCCGTTATATATTCATTTCCCATTTGCATGGAGATCATTATTTTGGATTGCCGGGATTGCTTACCAGCTTTGGACTCAATGGCCGCTCGGAAGCACTATGGATATTTTCGCCACCACGCTTAAAGGAAATTATTGAAATTCAACTGGAGGCCTCAGACACCGTGCTGCCCTATCCCATACATTTTGTGGCTATTGAAAAAGAAGGACTGTTGGTGGATGAAAAGAAAATTACGGTAAGCTGCTTCGCGGTGAATCATCGGATACCCTGCTGGGGATTTCTTTTTAGAGAAAAAAATAAGCCGTTGCGGTTAGATGGTGAGAAGTTGCGGCAATATGCAATTCCTTCTTCCTTCTACCAACGACTAAAGATGGGGGAGGATTATACCAATTCGCAGGGTGAATTGATAAAAAATGAATGGTTAACCCTTCCGCCCGATCCCTTGCAGAGCTATGCCTATTGCGCAGATACATTATATGACGCAAATATTGCTGCAAAATGCTTAAACAGTACGGTTATTTATCATGAGGCCACCTACCTTCACGATCAGCAGGATAAGGCAATGAACAGGATGCATTCTACCAGTATTCAGGCGGCAACTTTTGCGTTGAACGCCCACGCACAAAAACTTTTGATTGGACATTTCAGCAGCCGGTATGAAACACTGGACGAATTTGTTACCGAAGCCAGGTCGGTATTTCCCGATACCGACTTAGCCCTTGAAGGGGTTACCTACCTTATACACTCCTGATCAAAATTGCGACACTATCCCCAAAATGCCGATGCACCGTACCCGTATCAAAATGAGCAATTGAAATATAATCGGTGCAAATGCTTATTATCTGCATATAATTTAAGAAATTTGCGACTCTCTTTTAAAATCGCAAAAAATGAGTAATAAGCCGGCAACATTATTTGATAAGGTATGGGATGCACATGTGGTACGAAAAATTGACGATGGCCCGGATGTGTTGTTTATAGATCGCCATTTTATCCATGAGGTAACCAGTCCGGTAGCTTTCTTGGGATTAGAAAAAAGGGGGCTCACGGTAATGTTTCCTGACAAAACCTTTGCCACTGCCGATCATAATACGCCCACCATTAACCAGCACATGCCGGTTAGCGATCCGTTGTCGGCAAACCAGTTAAAAGCACTGGAAACCAATACCAATAAATATGGTATTTCCCACTGGGGCCTCGGCAATCCTAAAAACGGTATTGTTCATGTGGTAGGCCCCGAAAACGGTATTACGCTCCCTGGTATGACCATAGTATGTGGCGACTCGCATACCTCAACACACGGTGCATTTGGATGTATCGCATTTGGAATTGGAACTTCTGAGGTGGAGATGGTACTTTCTTCACAGTGTATCATGCAGCCCAAACCCAAAACAATGCGAATTACTGTTGACGGTAAGGTGGGAAAAGGAATTACGCCCAAAGATGTAATTCTGTACATCATTGCTCAGCTAACGGCTGCAGGAGCAACCGGTTATTTTGTGGAATATGCCGGCGATGTATTTGAAAGTATGAGCATGGAGGGACGGATGACAGTTTGTAATATGAGTATTGAAATGGGTGCGAGAGGTGGTATGATCGCTCCCGACTCCACCACGTTTAACTATATTAAAGGCAGAGAAAAGGCACCTAAAGGGCAAGACTGGGATAAGGCACTCCAATACTGGCAGTCGTTAAAAACAGACGAAGGGGCAGTGTTCGATAAAGAGTATCGTTTTAACGGAGCCGTTATCGAACCGATGATCACCTATGGTACTAACCCGGGAATGGGTATAGGCATTACTCAAAAAATTCCCTCGCCCGAACAGGTGGGTGGCAACAAGGCAAGTTTTTCAAAGTCGTTGAATTATATGGGTTTTAACGAAAATGAACCTATGCTGGGTAAAAAGGTGGACTATGTGTTCATCGGAAGTTGCACCAATGGACGCATAGAAGACTTTCGTGCGTTTGCCTCCTTAATCAAAGGCAGAAAAAAAGCAGATCATATAACGGCGTGGATTGTTCCGGGATCACATGTGGTGGAACAACAAATTAGAGAAGAAGGGATTTTGGATCAATTGCTGGACGCAGGTTTTCAGTTGCGCCAGCCCGGGTGTTCGGCATGTCTGGCAATGAATGATGATAAAATTCCGGCAGGAAAATA
>JADZFY010000458.1 GCA_020854215.1 Chitinophagaceae bacterium
ATCTCTGATAATGAGATGCAACGAAATCCCAAACTTGAGCAGAATCCGGGGTATTGATTAAAGAAATATTTGACAAAATGAAAACCAACTATTTGTTCAATGTAATTGTCTTTTCCTGTTGTGTCATTCACACGTTACACACACAGGCCCAGTCCGCATACCAGGAGATAGGGCTGACAGATAAAACGGCTTTTACGGATAATACCGTCAATTGGAAAATTGCAGGCGATATATGGTACAATCCGTACAGGAACAAATTGAAGGAGGAAGCAGGAACAGGCATATTGCTTAATAGTTCATCCGGCAACAGCCAGGCCCCACTTATTACGAAGATGGAGCACGGGAACATGCTGCTTGAATTTGACTTTATGCTTGCTCCGCATGCTTCAGCCACAGTTTATTTGCAGGGAAGATACGGGATACGGCTAACAGATAGCTGGACCAACAAAAATCCCATTGCACAAGCCTGCGGAACGATTCTCAATGAGAATTTGAAATCAGATGCTGGTGAAATTCAGCATGCCCTGAATATCTCTCCCCGTTCAAATGTAGCAAGAGCGCCAGGATTGTGGCAACACCTGCTTGCGGTTTTTCAGGCACCGCAATTTGATGCAAACGGGAATAAAAAATCAAATGCACGTTTATTACAGGTTGCTCTTAACGGTGTTCTTATCCATGAAGATATAATACTGCCTTATATTGCTTCTGATGCACCATTTAAAAGTGAAAGCAAAACAGGCCCGCTCGTTTTTTCAACAGGTAACCGTATGGCGTTCAAAAACATTCGCTATACATTCTTCCAAGATGCAGAAAAAGAGAAGGTGTTGATGCCGGTACCTGTACCCGTAAATGGCAACACTCCTTTGATCGTTACTCCGGTCAACGAAACCATTTTGCAACGATGCTTTTTAGGTACAAAAGACCATAAAATGACCGTTTGTGCGGTTATCGGAGAACCGGGTCAAATCCACTATGGCATCAATTTGGAACAGGGTTCAATTATCCGTTTATGGAAAGGAGATTTCATTGATGCTACAACTATGTGGGAAAGCCGCGGTGAAATTCAACTGTCACGCCCCCTGGGCAGCGTTATCAGTCTTCCTTCCCAACCCCAGGTTGCACAACTCGCAAACGACCAGGTACCCTGGCCGGAATTGACGCAAAAGGAGTATAAATTCAAAGGATATTTTTTGGACAAACAGGGGCGACCGGTCTTCAACTATACTTTCAATGGATTGCAGATCAGTGACCAGACAGTTCCGTCTGATGATGACCGGATTTTAACCAGGACCCTGCAATTCGGCAATAATCCGGCAGGGAACAACCTGTGGATCCGGCTTGCAACAGGTGATAAAATTGAGCAACTTGAAAATGGTTTGTATGCCGTCAACAATAAAAGCTACTACCTGCGTCTCGATGGTAAGAAACAGCGTGGAGCTATTCTTAGGAACATCAATGGAAGAGAAGAATTAATAATGCCCGCAAGCGCTTTAAGTGGGCGGGGTTTAACGTGGTCATACATCTGGTAAATTCAATAGGTTATGAAAACAAATCAGAAAATCTGTTTAAACATATTGTTGCTTTTTGTTCTGCAAATTACGACTGCTCCGATACTGAAAGCTCAACACAATAATCATGCTCAGATGCCAGCCGGAAGGCCTCAGACAGAAAATGACTTTTACAAACTACAAACCATCCGCCCCCCGGAGGGTGTATTACTGGAAGTAGGCGGGATGGCAATGCTACCCGATGGCCGCCTGGCGGTTTGTACAAGAAGAGGTGAGATTTGGCTGATAGAAAACCCATCCGGGGCAAGGCCATGGTTTAAACTATATGCTTCAGGGTTGCATGAACCTCTTGGACTTGCATGGAAAGACGGAGCGCTTTATTCCGCCCAAAGAGCAGAGCTCACACGGGTTGTTGACGTTGATGGGGATGACCGGGCAGACCGATTTGAAACAATATGTACCTGGCCATTAACGGGTAACTATTGTGAGTATAACCATGGGCCGGTTATTGGTAAGGATGGTTATTTCTATATCAATTTGAATCTCGCTGACAATGGTATGTCGAACATGGAGCCTTTTTTTGGTGAAATGGGAAGTCATTCTGATTGGCGCGGCTGGATGATCAGGGTAAGCCCCGATGGTAAATTAGAGCCTTATGCGGCCGGGCTGCGTTCCCCGGCAGGGATAGGGAAAAATGCCGATGGCGATATCTTCTATGCCGAAAACCAGGGGGGATGGGTTGGCACCGGTTACATTTCTTATGTGAAGCAAGGTGATTTTTTCGGACATCCTTCCAGCCTTAAATCTGCAGACAAACCGGGTTCAACCGTGCATCTGGAACCTTCGGATATTCCCACCAACGAACCTATGCTGCATGAAGCAGTGAAAAAAATCTCCGGCATGAAACTCCCTTCTGTGCGGTTCCCGCATGGCATCTTAGGAATATCCAACTCAAGTATCATTGCCGACACTTCTGGCGCCTTCGGACCATTTTTTAAAGACCAGGTATTTGTTGGGGATGAAGGTCATCCAAAGATATTCCGGGTATTTCTTGAAAAAATAAACGGGGAGTACCAGGGCGCTGTATTCCCTTTCAGGGAAGGATTTATGTCTGGTATCCTTCGAACTGAATGGGGATTGGATAAATCTCTTTATGTGGGTATGTCTGACAGGGGATGGCATTCCACAGGGCCCGAACGTTGGGGGCTGCAGCGCCTGGTGTGGACCGGAGAAACGCCTTTTGAAATAAGAGCCGTCAAAGCTATGCCCGACGGCTTCGTACTGGAATTCACCTTGCCTGTAAAAAGAGAAACGGCTGAAAATCCGGACAACTACGAAATTTCAGGTTTTGATTACCTCTACCATATGGCCTATGGCAGTGAAGTGCAGGATAAAAAGGACTGCCCCATTAAGGCGGTTAAAGTTGCCCCGGACGGGCTTTCTGCCCGGCTTGTACTGGATGGGTTACGAGAAGGCTATATTCATGAGATAAAATGTGCAGGCATCCTGTCTGAAAAAGGATCGGCATTGCTGCACAATTTCGGATACTACAGCCTGAATAGTATTCCCAAAGGAGCCGGGCTGGATCTCAAACAGGACGGTGTAGTGCTTATTCCGGAAAAAAGGGTAGCGACAACTGACAAAAATGTTCCTGAAAAAACCAATGCTCCCAAAGGAGGAATAGCGCAGGCCAAACATGTTACAAAAATGCCTGCATCCTGGAGCAATGGTCCCGACCGCACCTTAATACTAGGTACAGAGCCCGGGTTGAAATTTGATGTTGAACAGTTTACGGTAAGACCAGGCGAAAAGATCAGGCTTGTATTTAATAATAATGACGATATGCAACACAACTGGCTATTGGTTTCCCCGGGTGCCGCAGATGAAATTGGGAAAGCAGCATTGGACCTGGGACTGAAAGGCGCCAATATGCAGTATATCCCAGTATCCGGCAAGGTACTGTATCACACCAGTCTGCTGCAACCCCGCAGCAAGGAAGCCATTTATTTTACGGCACCTGAAAAAGAAGGAAGATATTCTTATATCTGTACCTATCCTGGTCACTACCTGGTTATGCGAGGCATCTTAAATGTAAAAAAATAGCCATGAAAATAATATATACCGCTTTAGCGGGACTGGCGATTATCATCTTATTTAGCTGTCGCTTTGCTGCAAGTCGGACAACAACGGATAACGTAAGATGGAACAGGGACGAACAGCACATCGCTCTTTTACGGAATGACACGGTATTATGGCAACTGAACTTCAACCCCGCGGAAGACAAACCCTACTTCCACCCGCTGCGAACTCCAGCGGGGCAGGATATCGCACTTAAACGTCCTTCTGATCATCCCTGGCACAGGGGATTATGGTTTTCATGGAAAAAGATAAATGGTATCAATTACTGGGAAGAAGATGTGAGGGCAGGTGTTTCCGAAGGGCGTAGCCTCATCAAAAATGTCAGCAGCAAATTGTATAAGGACTTTTCTGCCAGGATAACAATAGATATTACTTACCAGGACAACAACGGGCCAACGATTGAAGAAAGAAGAGTGCTGCACATCAGTTCTCCACTCGGTTCTGAAGGATACGCTATTACGTGGGATCAGTCTTTCACTGCGCTGAAGAAAGTGGAGCTTGATCTTGAAAAACCGGCTAAACATGGCGGAGTGAAATGGGGTGGATACGCCGGTTTGTCGTTACGGGGCGCCACCACGCTCAGGAAACCTCTTTTCCGCGCATCCAACGGCTGGAGCAATACTATAGACACTACCGGTTACGGTGAGAAAGCGACCTGGATGGACGTAACTGCTTCAACCTCTGATGAACCGGCGCGTCTTGCCGGTATAACCATTTTTGATCATCCAGGCAATCCAAGGTATCCCTCACCCTGGTATATCTGGTATGCCGCAGATCAGCACCTGTTCTTTACTCCATCTCTGTTGTTCGACGGGCCGTTGTTGCTGCATAAAGGGGAAAAACTGCGTTTAAAATATCAAACTTATATTCATGACGGAAAGCCGTCGGTTGAGCAAATAGAGCAAATAGCTCGGTCCTTTTCTTAAATTATACGCGTTGATTTGGAAAGATTACTTTCCAAAAGGACAATACCCGGTCGTTTGCCTTTGTCAAAGCTACCCATATCCCTATCCCATCGCAAAGCTTTTGCGCCATTTAAAGTGGCCCATTGCAAAAGTACGGTTACAGGAATTTGGGGAAAATGTTTGTGGAGTGCGGCCATTTCTCCGGTAATACTTAACTGATGGTTGCTGGCATAACTATCGGTACCAATTACAATATCACATTGGTGTTTAATAAAAAGATCAACCTGTGGCAGTGTTTTCTCTATATACAAATTGGCATTCGGACAAAAACAATACACTAACCGCAGCCCGTTTTGCAAAGCATAAGTTTGGGCAAACACAATATCTTCTTCTTGCATAAAAGTGTTGTGCACCAATAAAATGGTTTGTCCGTTATTAAAATAAGGAAGCCAGGTTTGCACACTTTGCTTTCCCGATACAGGCACAGGAACATTCTTACGACCAATACTTTCGTAAAACCGAATGAAACCACCGCTGCCATTCCGGCACCATTCATCTTCATCAGCACACTCCTGGTTATGTATGGAGATGATTTTATTTTTTGTATGGGTATTGATGAGTGAAAGTGTTTGTGGCGATACGCTATATATTGCGTGAGGAGAAAGCGAAATCGCTGAACCGGGCGAAAATGCCTGTGCGAATGCTGCTTCCATCTGCCTGAATTGCGCAACCCTGCTTTTGGCTTTTTCGTCATCGGGATTGGTGATTTCGAGAAAATGATGCCATCGTATTTTGCTTTTCAATTTCGAACCTATTGAATAGCTGTGATTGGAGATATCGCCGATACCTACAATACCATTTTGGTACATTTCGTCTTCAGCCAGATCCATTTGTCTGTTTTTTTCTTCCTGCTCAACCATCGGTGTTTGCATAACACCCTGGATAAAGGTCGGCAACCCCTGCCCTTCAGGAATACGGTTACGTAAATGGCTCAGTTCCAAATGGCAATGGCAGTTGATTTGGCCCGGTATTAGAATACCTGGGTATCGGCGTACGTCATCTCCCGCTTCTGCGGTTGTGATATCAATCACCGTTCCCTTAGGGTCGGTAATGAGGATATGGGAATGATCGAGGAGGCGGTGCCCGGTAAATATTTGATCTGCCTGAAATTTGCAATACGCCATAGCTGAATTAACTTTGCTGCCCCCAAAAGCCGGGAACACGAAAATAACACAAAACCATCCACGGGGCAATTGTGGAACTCACAACAATGGTAGACAAATTAGAGGCGATAAAGGCAAGATTCGATCAGTTGGGCATTGCTTTAACCAACCCCGAAATTGTGAATGATAACAAAAAGTTTACCGCTACCAGCAGGGAATACCGCAGTCTGGAAAAAATAGTTCAGGCATACGATGCATATAAAAAGCTACTCGAAAATATTTCCTTTTATACAGAAGTATTAAATGGGGATGACGATGAAATGCGCGAACTGGCTAAAGTAGAACTGCCCGTGCTGGAAGAGCAAAAAGAGAAGTCCGAGGCTGGAATCCGGCAAATGCTGATACCTAAGGATCCGCAGGATGAAAAGAACGCAATATTGGAAATTCGTGCAGGAACAGGTGGCGATGAAGCTTCTTTATTTGCGGGCGACTTATTACGCATGTATATCCGCTATTGCGAGAGCAGGGGCTGGAAAACGGCAATACTCAGTGAAAATGAAGGTACGGTTGGCGGTTTTAAAGAAGTTGAATTGGAGGTGACGGGGGAAGACGTGTATGGTGTGCTGAAATTTGAAAGCGGGGTACACCGTGTGCAGCGGGTTCCGCATACCGAAGCGAGCGGGCGGGTACATACCAGCGCCGCAACTGTGGCGGTTATGCCTGAAGCGGACGAAGTAGATTTTGAGTTGAAAGAAAGTGACGTGAAAATGGAAACAGCACGCAGTGGAGGGGCGGGCGGCCAAAATGTAAACAAGGTGGAAACCAAGGTAATGTTAACGCATATACCCACCGGAACGGTAATCGTGTGCCAAACCGAACGCTCTCAATTGGGCAACCGCGAAAAAGCCATGCAAATGCTGCGTACCCGTTTGTATGAAGAACAAGTGCGCAAACAGGAGGAAGAAATTGCCCGGCACAGAAAAAGCCTGGTGAGTACCGGCGACAGGTCGGCAAAAATCAGAACCTATAATTTCCCGCAGGGCAGAGTTACCGATCATCGTATAGGCCTTACCGTGTATAACCTCGATGACGTCATTAATGGTGAGCTTCAGGAGTTTATTGATGCGCTGCAGTTTGCAGAAAATGCAGAAAAACTCACGCATGAACACATTTGATGTTTGATAATTAGTGTTCCCTTCAAATTCGGCGTCCCCAACTTCGTACATTAATTGCGGTGAGTTTATTTACTTTGCACCCTGGTTATTTCACAACCATTAAAAATAAGGTATAAAATAGCCATAAAGAGGGTTTATACCCAAAAGAATAGTTATTTCAGGCTATTTCGTATGACCATTAACAACATTTAAAAATAAACAGATGAAAATATTAATTACCGGCACGGCCGGATTCATCGGATTTCACCTGGCAAATTACCTGATACAGCGTGGAGATGAAGTGGTGGGGCTCGATAGCATAAACGACTATTACGATGTGAATCTCAAATATGACCGTTTGGCGAACGCGGGAATTGCTAAGGAGTTTATTGAATACAACAAAGTGGTTCGAAGTGCCACGCATGCTAATTACAGCTTCATCCGGCTACAGTTAGAGGATAAAGAAAATCTGGAAAAATTATTTGCTGCACAGCAGTTCGACAAAGTATGCAATCTCGCCGCCCAGGCGGGGGTGCGTTACAGCCTAACCAATCCGGATGTGTATGTGAACAGCAATATTGTTGGATTTGTTAATATTCTCGAATGTTGCCGCCACCATGGCATTAAACATTTGGCCTACGCCAGCAGTTCAAGCGTTTACGGACTCAATGGTAAAACACCATTTGCTACCTCTGATAATGTGGATCACCCTATTTCACTGTATGCAGCCAGCAAAAAAAGCAATGAGTTGATGGCGCATACCTATAGCCATCTGTTCAAAATACCCACAACCGGACTTCGTTTTTTTACGGTTTACGGACCATGGGGCAGGCCGGATATGGCGCTGTTTTTGTTCACCAAAGCCATCCTTGAAGACCAACCCATTCAGGTATTCAATAACGGCAATATGGCCCGTGATTTTACCTATATTGACGATATTGTTGAAGGTGTAGTGCGCGTGATTGACAATCCTCCAGCTGGTACTGATTCCTGGGATGCTGTTCATCCCGATCCGTCTACTTCCACGGCTCCTTATAAAGTATATAACATCGGAAATAATAACCCGGTACGGTTAATGGACTTTATTGAAGCGATAGAGCAGCATATTGGTAAAAAAGCCGAAAAACAATTAATGCCAATGCAGCCAGGCGATGTCGCTGCTACCTGTGCCGATGTGCAGGACCTGGTGAAAAATTTGCACTACCAGCCCAACACTAAAGTGCAGGAGGGAATTCGGCGTTTTGTAGATTGGTACAGGGCGTATTACCGGAAATGAGCAATGGGATCAATCGTTTCGTATTACCGGTTTAAGAAAGCCAGCAACCGAACTTCTTGAAACAAGAATCGTGATAACGAAACATGATGATACCTGCAAAATAGTAATCCGGCAAACAAAAAATTTTTGTGCTTTAGGTGAATACCCTAACTTTGCCGCAGGAAAAGAACGGTAGAAGGGAACGATTCGTTCCCTTCTTTATTTAACATACTATGAGCAGCGAGGCAACTACAGGAATAATCACGCAAATGATAGGTTTATTGCTGGAAGAAAATCCCGCCTATTTTTTGGTGGAAGTGAAAATAATTCCAACCAACAATGTAAAAGTGTTCCTGGATGCCGATGGCGGAGTTTCTATAGATAAATGCGTACAATACAACCGGGCGTTGTACAAGATGCTTGAGGAAAATGGGGTATTCCCGGATGGCAACTTTTCCCTGGAAGTATCCTCTCCGGGGTTAGACGAGCCTTTGAAACTGCCCAGGCAATATGTTAAAAACCAAGGCAGAAATGTGGAAGTGCTAATGAACGATGGTAGAAAAGTGCAGGGTAAACTGACGGGGGTGAGTGAGGAAGAGATTCGGGTGGAGGAAACAAAAGGAAAAAATAAGAAGCAGGAATTGCTTGAACATACTATTCGAATTGATAACATTAAATCAACAAAAATTCAAATTCAATTTTAACGATCCTCACCAAATGGGGTTTAACCCCTGCCTGGCTGAAGGATAAAAAGCTGTAATATGGCAAGTATTAATCTTATTGAATCCTTTCAGGATTTTAAAGACGCGGAAAATATAGACCGTCCAACGTTGATGAAAGTGCTGGAAGACGTTTTTAAAACCTTACTCCGTAAGAAGTATGGCTCTGACGAAAACTTTGACGTTATTGTGAATACGGAAAAAGGAGACCTTGAAATTATTCATCGCCGCACGATTGTGGAAGACGGGCAGGTGGAAGACCCCGTAGCAGAAGTGGCTTACAGCGATGCCGTTAAAATTGAACCGGATTTTGAAGTGGGCGAAGAATTGTTCCAGGAAGTAGATATCCTGGATTTTGGCCGCAGAGCTATATTGGCGGCGAAACAAACACTCGCCAGCCGTATAAGCGATCTGAAGAAAAACAGTCTGGTTAAAAAATACGCCGACCGTGTGGGAGAGATTATTAGTGCAGAAGTGTATCAGGTGTGGAAGAAAGAAGTATTACTGCTCGACGAAGACGGAAATGAACTGATCATACCTAAATCGGAACAAATACCTTCCGACTATTTTAAGAAAGGAGAAAATGTAAAAGCGGTTGTTAAAAAAGTGGAGTTGAAAAACAACTCACCCGTTATTATCTTATCCCGCACCCATCCGTCGTTCCTGGCGAAGCTCCTTGAAATTGAAGTGCCCGAAATTTTTGACGGACTAATTGTAATCCGCAAAATTGTACGTGAGCCGGGCGAAAGAGCGAAGGTGGCGGTAGAATCATATGATGACAGGATTGACCCTGTTGGCGCCTGCGTAGGAATGAAGGGTAGCCGCATTCATGGAATAGTACGCGAGTTGAAGAATGAAAATATTGACGTGATCAACTGGACCAATAATACCCAGCTTCTGATTCAGCGTTCCTTAACGCCTGCCAAAGTGAGCTTTATGGAAATTGATGCCGAAAAGAAGCATGCCAGCGTGTTTCTTAAGCCCGATCAGGTTTCATTAG
>JADZFY010000459.1 GCA_020854215.1 Chitinophagaceae bacterium
CCGAAAGTTTAAGCAACGATGTGGTGGTAAGTCTTTATATTGATCACGAACAGAAATTGTGGGTAGGAACTTATTTTGGCGGATTGAATTGTTATGACGGGAAAAAATTCAAACGCTTCCGGCATAATCCATCGGACACCAATAGTATTTCGGATAACAGCATCTGGGAAATTTTCGAAGACAGCAGAAATAATTTATGGATTGGTACACTTAGCGGAGGACTCAACCGCTACGATCGGAAGAAGAATATTTTTCATCATTACCGGGTTGAAGACGGACAATCCTTACATTCCAACTATATATCTGCCATAGTGGAAGACAGTAAGGGGAATATTTGGCTGGGTACTTCCAATGGAATTGATGTGTACGACCAGGAACGCAACCGTTTCCGTTATTTGGGTCATGCTGATGAAGACAGCAGTTCGTTAAGCAATAATAATGTGATCACCCTGTTGT
Source organism: Chitinophagaceae bacterium (assembly GCA_020854215.1). Taxonomy (GTDB): domain Bacteria; phylum Bacteroidota; class Bacteroidia; order Chitinophagales; family Chitinophagaceae; genus Agriterribacter. The sequence goes on from JADZFY010000459.1 coordinate 457, forward strand.
TTGATAGTAAGAAGAGATTATGGGCAGGCACAAGGGAGGGACTGAATCTGTTAGATCAGAAAACAAACAGGTTTACCGTTTTTCGTAAAGAAGACGGGCTGGCAGACAATACGATTCTTACCCTGCTGGAAGATAACAAGGGTACGCTTTGGGTAGGAACACCCAATGGATTGAGCAATGTTGTGGTGGGAGAAAAATCGGGAAAGCTCACAATTGATGTGGAGAATTATGATGAGTCGAATGGATTGCAGGGAAGAGAATTTAATGATAAATCTGCATTTAAAACCAGGTGGGGAGAGTTGATGTTTGGAGGGCCAAACGGGTTTAACCTCTTTAATCCGGATAATTTTCAAACGAAGGTAGAAGTTCCAAAAATTGTATTAACAGAACTCCTGTTGTTCAATACGGCAGTAAAAGTTGGAGAAGAAATAGGAGGGCATACCATTCTGCAATCGGCATTCGCAGAAACAAAAGCAATTACCCTGCGCTACAATCAAAATGTATTTTCCGTTGGATTTGCCGCGCCGGGAACCATTCAATCCGAGAAAGAAAAATTCCTCTACATTCTTGAAGGATTTAACGATGGATGGCTTTCAACAGACGGGCGGCAACGAACCATTACTTATACTAACCTTGATCCGGGTGACTATACATTCAGAGTAAAAGCAGATAGCGAACCCGGAATGGGACATTCCGGAGAAGTAACGTTGCGAATTACCGTGCTTCCTCCTTTTTGGATGACCTGGCCGGCCTTTTTAATATACTTTGTTCTGGCAACAGGTGTGTTGCTGGTGGGGCGGCGACAGATTATACAAAGAGCGAGAATGCGTTTTCAGATTGATCATCAAAAAAAAGAGGCCCAGCGCATTCACGAATTGGACATGCTCAAGCTGAAATTTTTTACCAACGTAAGTCATGAATTCAGAACACCACTGTCGCTGATCATTGCTCCTGTGGAAAAGATGATGAAACAAACGGAAGATGAGGGACAGAAAAAGCATTTCCAGCTTATCTATCGCAATGCCAAGCGGTTACTGGCGCTTGTGAATCAGTTGCTTGATTTTAGAAAATTGGAAATGCGTGAATTGCGGCTGCATCCGGCACCGGGAGACATTATTGGTTTTGTAAGGGAACTTACTTTTTCGTTTAATGACCTGGCCGAAAAAAAGAATATCCGCTTTGCTTTCTGTGCTTCTTTAGATTCGTTCGAAATGATGTTTGATCCGGATAAGGTAGAACGAATAATGTTTAACCTGTTGTCGAATGCGTTTAAATTCACTCCCGAAGCGGGCAGTATTAATGTACAAATTACCTTAAACAGAACAACAGATGCCGATAGCAGGATTGAAATTGCAGTGGAGGACAGTGGAATCGGTATTCCTGCCGAACAACAGGATCGGATCTTTGAACGCTTTTTCCAACATGAAACGTCGGGCAATATACTTGGACAAGGCAGTGGCATCGGCTTGGCTATTTCGAGAGAATTCGCCCGTCTGCACGGTGGCACAATAGCGGTTAGAAGTACGGCAGGCGTGGGAACGGCGTTTACGGTGATCCTTCCGGTGAAATCATTGCAGGGGATTGCCAACGATAATGCCCCGGTAGAAACGGCTGTTATTATGCACAAGGTTCAGCCGCATTCGGCGGACGAAATGCCCGACACCGCTGCCGGGAAGAAAGCCAGCGTACTGGTGGTAGATGACAATGATGATATTCGGTTTTACATCAAAGATAATTTGCGAACAGGCTACAAAGTATATGAGGCGATGAATGGAAACGAAGGCTGGGAGAAAGCGCAGTCGTTGCAGCCGGACGTAATCATCAGCGACATTATGATGCCGGGTATGAATGGATTGGAACTTTGTAAAAAAGTAAAGCAGGATGCACGAACCTCCCACATTCCCGTAATACTGTTAACGGCACGCAGTGCAGAGGAGCAGAAGCTGGAAGGTTTTGATACCGGAGCTAATGACTATATTACCAAGCCTTTCAGCTTTGAAATGCTTTTGTCCCGCGTTAAAGGATTATTGGCACATCAGGAGGCACTGCGAAAATTATTTCAGAAGCAAATAGAAGTGGAGCCGTCTTCCATTAGTGCAACACCGGTAGATGAAAACTTTATCCGGCAGGCGATTGACGTTGTAGAGAAAAACATGGGAGAATCTGAATTTTCGGTGGAGGATTTGAGCAAAGCGTTGTTCATGAGCCGCGTAGCATTATATAAAAAATTACTTTCCCTCACCGGTAAAGCACCACTGGATTTCATTCGAAGCATCCGTATGAAAAGAGCCGCCCAGTTATTAACCAAAACACAAATGACGATTTCCGAGGTAGCCTATGCGGTAGGTTTCAGCAATCCCAAATATTTTACCCGGTTTTTCAAAAAGGAGTTTAACGTGCTGCCCACAGCATACCGGTCTGCGAACAGGGAGTGAA
>JADZFY010000460.1 GCA_020854215.1 Chitinophagaceae bacterium
ATGACGCCGGGTGGCTACTGTTATTTTGATGCCGTACAGGCAAATCCTGCCACTCAACCCGAAGCCTTCGGCGGATATTTGCCTTTGTGGAAAGTATATAGTTATGATCCGGTTCCATCCGCCCTTAATGCAAAGGAGGCCAAGCATATATTAGGTGTACAGGCCAATGTGTGGACAGAATATATCCCCACTGCCGAACATCTCGAATATATGGTGTTTCCGAGATTGTTAGCATTGGCTGAAACCGGCTGGACAAGCAATCCGAAAAAGGATTGGAACAATTTTGAAAAACGCCTGCAAAATCATTACCTGCTATTGCAGCGTAATACCATTCACTATTATCGCCCTATACCGAACCTCGAAATAAAAGCGAGTGCCGACACCCTGCAAAAAGCCAGCCTCGTACAGATTACTTCAGAACAATATCAACCGGAGATCCGCTATACAACGGATGGCACGAATCCAACCGCTACCAGCAACGTGTATCAAAAACCATTTTATGTTAAGGACACCGCCACCGTAAAGGCAGCCATATTTTTTCCGGCAGCTGCACAATGGGGACCGGTAGCTGCATTACAAATGGCTTACCACAAAGCAGTAGGCGCAACCGTTACCTATAATCAGCCCTATAGCAAAAAATATGTGGCACAAAAGGACTATACTTTGGTAAACGGAGAGAAAGGCTCGTTTACTTACGGCGACGGCCAGTGGCAGGGATTTGAAGGCGGCGACATGGATGTAACCATTGAATTAAAAGCATCTATCCCGGTTCACAAGGTGAGCGTATCCTTTATGCAAATAACGGGCCCGGGGGTTTATATGCCCGGTTATGTTCAGGTAAGCTGTTCCAACGATGGCAAATCATTCAGCACGCCGGTTACCATAAACAATTCGGTACCGGATAGTATATCCACCCTGGTGATTAAGCCCTTTGAAGTCATGCTGAATCAACAGGCAAAATTCATACGCGTAGTAGCTAAAAACAGCAAACACGGTTTTTTATTTGCAGATGAAGTGATGGTGTTTTAACAGCACTCACGTTTGATTTAATTGCGTATATATAACCTTATGTTGAGATAAAAAATGAGCCGTAAAAACTGTCAGTATATCAATCGGAATGGTATTTAGTATGCAATTTTATTATGACCCAAGCTTTATTGCTACTATGAAACCCAGTTGCGTCGCACGCTTCTTCGGTTTGTTCGATATGGAGCATATTCGAAAATAATGCACTAAATGTTGCTCCCATTAATATACTGAAAACAAACTTGTGTTTATCTCAGCACAAATCAGCCCCATTGTTCACACAACAGGGCTGATTCTTTCGAATTCATCGGGTTACCTTAGTATGTTTATCTTCTCCGTAAACAACTGACCGTTGATATCAGCCTGCACTAAATAAATACCATTTGTCCAATAGTCCATTTCGTTATCTATATGTAAAATATTGCTGCCCGCACTGATGGATTGTTCCCTTAACACCAATATTCTTCCCTGCATGTCAATTATCCTCAGTTTTACGTTTCCGGCTTTTTCAGCAGCAACAAGCAATGTCAGTCTATTTACAGCCACCGGATTTCCACGGACGGAGAATCCGTTCTTTTTACCTGATAGTTTGACGGCAATAATTTTACTGTACAAACGAGTACCATCAATATCTACCTCCCGAATCCTGTAATACATTGTTTCATGGCCGGGAGTACCTGCAAAGTGATCACTATAAGTATAGGTTTTCAATCCGCTACCCTGGCTACGGTAAGGTGTTGAGCCAATTTCTGAAAAATGAATTCCATCAAAGCTGCGTTCAATAATATACTCCTTCACATTTACCTCCTCTGCAACAGTCCAGTGCAGCACATTAGTATTTCCGGAAACGGTTAACCACAGGTCCACAAATTGTACAGGCAGTATAAACAAATTGTTTCTCCAGTCGCGATCAGGCGCTCCGCCCGGCGTTTGATTTGCGATAACGTTGCTGCCTGCGGGTGTCGGCCCGGTTGTACTTCCTCCATTTCCCATTCCGGCCAGCGTTACATTGTTTTGAAGATTCGCAGTTTCCAAAATGAGATTAAATGTATCAAACTGATCCACCAAACCATCGCCGTCGGTGTCGGTAGTATTAGAAAGCGTGGCATTGATATCACCGGTGCCTTCTTTCAAATCGTTGGCCGTGTCATTATCACTATCGGTGTCAATATAATCCGGAGTATCTGCGCCATCGTGATTGTTGGGGCTTATCCCATTATTGGCGTTGCCTGCAAACAAGCCATCATTGTTATCATAAACGTCGTCTATCCCGTCAGCATCTGTGTCGCTGCCCGAAGGCAATTGGTAGCCTGCAGTAGTTTGCCCTTCCACGTTATCCGTCAATCCGTCGTCATCTGAATCTATATCGCGACAGTCCGGATATGAATCCGCATCGTTATTCGGAAAATTCAATGCGGGCAGCCCATCCACCGTATCACTCCATCCGTCTGCACCGGTTGTTCCATCTGCCACGCCATTGTTATCGGCATCTGCAATACCTGCCTCTTTTGTATCCAGTATTCCATCTCCGTCTGCATCAAGGTCATAAGGATCCGGAAGTCCTATGGCATCTGTGTTGGCTTTTGTATAGGTATCCGGCGCTCCATTGCTGTCGCCGTCAGCACCCGTAATCATCAGTGCATTACCTGTATTTTCTGCTGTACCATCGTTGCCTACATCACCATCCACGGTATCGGAAAAACCATCGTTATCAATATCCACCACCCCGTCAATTCTTCCGTCATTATCGGCATCAATACCACGGGCTTCAACTGTATCCGGAATACCGTCATTGTCGCTATCCAGATCGTATGCATTGGGTACAGTATCTCCATCTGTGTTTCTGTTGGCAATTGCATCACCGCCGGTTGACGCATCATAGGCATCCAACAAACCATCGCCATCCGTATCGGAAACTATACCGTCAATACGGCCGTCGCCATCCGTATCTACACCACCGGCCTCCACCAGGTCTGGAATGCCGTCGTTGTCACTATCCAGATCCACCTGATTAATTCTACTGTCCTGGTCTGCATCAAAGTTGTCATTTATATCATCTCCGTTCGCATCAACAAATCCCGCATAAGAAGGGTCAATAAAATTCAAAATCCCATCGCCGTCCGCATCACCAAAGCCATCGGCGCCGTTATTTTCATTCAGATCAGTGATACCGTCATTATCATCGTCAACATCGGTATTGTTGGGTATTGCATCGTTATCATCATTGAATATTTTAAAAACACCGGTTATCGCCGTAAGGTCAATTCCTCCCCCTGAAGTAGCTGAAGTAGTATTCAGTGGGAAATTAGTGGCATTCGTAAAGTCCACCATATCTGCGGCTGTAGCACTAACCGGAAAATCATTTGCTGTTAACGAGTAACCGTAAACCCTTGTACCTGCAGTGAAACCAAAATCGGAAAAACGGAAAAATATACCTCCGACCCCTTGTGTACTTACTATGGCGGATAATAGCAAATTACCCACTCCGCCATCCCTTCGGGTTACCATATAGTTAGCATCCGGTATTGGGTTAGTTGCTCCATAACTACCTGCCACAGCCCGGTAAAGTCCGGTGTAGCCATTCGGATTTCCCATTCCGTCAAGTGAAGTTATTACGGACACCACAAAGGGATCATGAGCATTTACTGCTCCTCTTTCAAATACCGCAAATCCTTCCAATGCGGGGTTTCCGATAAGGTAGCCGTCATTTCCATTGATGCGCACATCCAGCCGCTCGATATTGTTATTATTGTCACTACCGTCTCCCTGGTTACCAAACAAGTTATCCGTACCGGAACGCAGATCATCATTGCCGATAAAAAGGGTAGTCATAGCCGGCACGTAGGGAGCATTGATATTCACCTCGTCGGGATTAGGTGACGTATTTCTCGCGCCTTCATTATATACCAGGTCACGTATTCCGGAAACAACAGAATTGTTAACCCGGTTGAGTACTATTGCCAGGGAAAATCCATAGTCAAATACATAAGTATTACTATTTGCAACAAAGCTATTGAGAAACACTTTATTGGCAGAAGCCCCTGACGCGGCACCCCACCTGTAATTAAAATTTGTTCCTGAAAATGCGCTGCCTGTTGCCCCGTTGGCGTTATAAGTACTGCCCGAAGCCGGAAGTGTTACATCGGTGGTATTGGCAGCAGTGATTGCAGACTGAGCAAAGGAAACAGATGTGAATATGGAAAACACAAGTGTCAGGAGGTAAAGATGTTTCATTGAGATTTTAAATTTTGTTTGACTTAATTGGATTATGCCACCGGAATGGGACGACTATCACTTTCGCACCGTTGCATTCGCACAAATAAATGCAAAAAATCATTCAATACCGGAGGTACGCTGCATTCAGAATTGGTATTTCATCAGAAGGGATTGAATAATAAACAGACCTGACAAGTAACGATTTTCAGAGATAAGGTTTGGTGGAAATCAGACGCCACAAAAACTCTCGCAAATAAAAGGCCAATTCATGATGAACAGAAAAGAAAAACGGAAGAGAAGCAACTACGTCACCCAAAACCTTTTCAACAAATTTTTCTTTTTCTAAAACATTGCGCTAAATTACATAATATCGTTTTCTATTTTTTTATAAAACCAAGACATTATGCTCAAGAGTATCAGGCTGACCACCCTCCTCGGTTTGGCGCTATGCATTGCCATACCCGTCTGTTTAGCACAAACGAAAATAATCAAAGGGAAAGTTTCAGACTCCAAAGACGGTGCCCCTATTGCAGGCGCAACGATTAAATCAGACAATTCCAGTATTGCGACCGTTACCGGTACCGATGGCACTTTCGAATTCAGGTTACCAGAAAATGCCACCAAACTCATCATCAGTTTTGTAGGATACAAAACACTGGAACTGTCCGTTACTTCAGACTTCAGTAATATTCAACTGGAAGAAGGAGGATCGCAATCGCTCAGTGAAGTGGTGGTGGTGGGTTATGGAACAAAGATTAAAAAAGATCTTACCTCCTCTATTTCCAGGGTAACCAGCAAGGAATTTGAAAACCTGCCGCTTCCCAGTTTCGAACAGGCGCTGCAGGGTAGGGCTTCAGGAGTTTTCATTAACTCCGGAAGCGGTAAGCTCGGACAGGGACTGAACATCAGAATCCGTGGGATATCTTCCATCTCTGCCAACCAGCAACCTTATGTGGTTATTGACGGTGTACCGGTATTAAGCCAGCCCATTGGCAGCTATGCTGAACCCGATAATCCACTGGCAAGTATTAATCCTGATGATATCGAATCCATTGAAATTTTAAAGGATGCTGCATCCTCTGCCATATATGGTGCCAGGGCGTCTAACGGTGTTATACTGGTTACCACTAAATCGGGAAAGGCAGGTAAAACAAAAATAAGTGCAGGCGTATATAACGGATGGAGCAAGCCCACAAAAAAAGGAGGATTTCTCAATGCTGCCCAATACAGGGAATTGTTTACTGCAGCGGCAGAAAACGCAGGCTGGGATGTTGCAGAAGAATTTGAAGCGGAAACAGGCACAGAAGACTGGAATAGTAACAACGACACCAAATGGTCGGATCTGTCTTTTCAAAACGGACACGTGCAACAGTATAATGTATCATTAAACGGCGGAGATGCCCGTACCAAATTTTTAATCAGCGGATCGTGGAACGACCAGAAAGGAATTCTAATCACTAACCGCCTGCGGCGTGGTAATGGAAGAATAAACGTTGACCATGCATTGAACGATAAGTTCAGGATTGGTGTGAATCTTTCACTTTCTAAAACACTCAACAACCGGTTGTACAGCGACAATTCATTTACCAACCCACTGCAACTAAATGCACTGTCGCCACTCCAGCTCGCATACCTGCCCGATGGCAAGCCTAACCCCAATACGATATATTATAACAACCTCATTGAGGTAGCCAATTCCGATAAATTAGCCACCACCTATCAGTCTATCAGCAATGCTTTTGCCGAATGGAATATATTACCTACCCTCACCTTCCGAAGCCAGGTGGGTTTGAACTGGAATAATCTTCAGGAGGAAGAATTTTTGGGACGGGAAACCATAGACGGCGGACCGGGAGGTTCGTCCTTCAGCAATCAGGTAACCTCCACCATCGTAACTTATACCAATACCCTCAACTTCAACAAATCATTCGGGGAAAATCAAAATCTGGATGCTCTTGCCGGTATTGAATACCAGTCTGGCAATATAGAAGGAAGTTCGGTTACGGGTTTAGCTTTCCCGGACGACCGGTTTAAAAAAATTGCCAGTGCCGCCATTATTTCTTCCGGCTCCTCCACCGCAACCGAATATACTTTTGCCTCCTATTTTGCCAAAGCGAGTTATAAACTGCTCGACCGGTATTTGCTGGGTGCAAGTTTTCGTGTGGATGGATCATCGAGATTTGGTAAAGACAACCGCTACGGAGCTTTTCCGGCAGCATCCGTTGGCTGGATATTGAGTGAGGAGAATTTCCTCAAAAATTCATCTGCCATCAGCTTTCTGAAAATTAGAGCCAGCTATGGAAAAACAGGTAATGCAGAAATTGGAAACTTCAGCTCGCGCTCCTTATTTGAAGCGGCGGCATACGCCGATATTTCGGGCATAATTGCTTCACAAATAGGCGTACCTACGCTGAGCTGGGAAAAAACCAATCAGTTTGATATTGGTTTAGACTTCGGCTTTGCCAACAACAGAATTAGTGGTGAGATTGACTATTTTGACAAGGACACCCGGGATTTGCTTTTTAATGTGCCCACTCCCGCAATCAACGGATTTTCTACCATTACCAAGAATATTGGCAGCATGCGTAACCGGGGCTGGGAGTTTGTGCTGAACGGTACTATTTTAGACGGACCATTGCGCTGGACGGCTTCTGCTAATATTTCCACTTATGTTAATAAGGTTACTCAATTAGTAGTGCCGGTTCCGCCACAATCACGCACATTAGGAAGGCTGGCCGAAGGGCAGCCGTTCGGTCAGTTCTATGGTTTGAAATATGCAGGCGTAGACCCCGCAAATGGTGATGCATTGTTTTATAAAAAGGATGGCACTAAAACGAACGACGTAAGTGAGGCAGATGATATGATTGTAGGCAATCCCAACCCCGATTACTATGGTGGTATTAGCACGAAACTCATTTATCGCGGATTCGATCTGGATATCCAAACTCAGTTTGTAAAAGGAGGTGATATCTATAATATCGCAGGCATCTTTCAGTCGGTGAATGGTGACTACTTCGACAATCAAACGGTAGATCAAATGAAGTATTGGAAAAAACCAGGCGACATCACCGATATTCCACAGCCCCGCTTATACGATGGTAACGGAACAGACAAGTCTTCCAGATGGGTCCAGGACGGCTCCTATTTTAGAGTGAAAAGTGTAAACTTTGGCTATAGTATTCCGAGGAAGTTACTTTCGAAAATAAAGCTGGACAATGCAAGAGTTTATGTAGCAGCACTCAATCTTTTTACATTTACCCAATACACGGGATACGACCCGGAAGTAAATGCATCCTATCTCAATTCTGTTACATTAGGCCACGATTTTTACACACCGCCTCAGGCAAAAACCATCAGCATAGGACTTAACATTGGTCTATAATTTTAAAAATAAGCAATATGAAACATCTATATAAATTATTTCTCACTTGCATTGCGGTGGCAGGTTTAACTGCATGTGGCAAACAACTTGACTTACAACCGCAGCAGGACGTGGACGCAGCCGATGCCATCAAAACACCCGAAAATGTTGACGCGGCAGCCGTGGGCATGTACTCGCTGCTTGGCGGCGGTGCATTATACGGCACCAATTTATTATTACTACCCGAACTGCAGGCCTCGGATGATTACGTTTCATGGAGAGGAAGTTTTCAGAGTTTTCGTCAGGTATATAACAAGAACATGGCCAGGGATAATGCAGAAGCGTTACGCACCTGGACAACCGGATACGAAGCCATCAATATGGCCAATACTGTATTGGAGGCATTGAGCATTGTAACCGATGCCGATATGAAACAGCAATTAGAGGGAGAAGCCCTGTTGGTAAGAGGTATTATACACTTTGAACTGGTACGCTTTTATGCTGCACCGTGGGGTGCAACCGCAGATAACAGCCAGCCGGGCATTGTAATCAAAACCAAAGCCACGAAAAACGAAACCGCTGCGTTTGAAAAAGTACCGCGGAGCACAGTAGCCCAGGTGTACACACAGGTAATTAACGATATTACCGCGGCTGCGGATAAGCTACCGGAATCTAATGGTACAAGGTTTAACAAATATGCAGCCTATGCCTTTCTCTCCCGCGTGTATCTCCAGCAGCACGATTATGTTAAGGCATTGGATGCTGCAAATACCGTTATTGAAAGTGGCGCTTTTGATTTGAACGCCTCTGTAACCGCAGTGTTTGATAATAAAAATACGAGAGAGGCAATTTTCGAAATTCAGCAAAACGACCAAAACAACGCCGGTACGGCTAATGATGGAATGGCTACCTTCTTTGCAAGCCTCGTAGGTATTGGCAGAGCAGATGTTAGAATGGTGAGCGCCTTTCTGGATACCTATGATGCCGATGATCTTCGTTTAACACAATGGTATTATGAAGGCGTAGGCGCCAGACCCGGAAATATGTATTGTTCCAAATGGAAATCTTTCAGCCAAAATCTGCCCATTATACGTCTGGCAGAAATGTACCTCACAAGAGCCGAATGTAATGTAAGGCTGAGTTCTACAGTGGGTGATACACCCGAAAATGATGTGGCGAGAATTGTTAATCCACTACGGGTAAACCTGCCCGTAATCGTCAATCCAACATTGGATGATATATTGGATGTGCGTTATCATGAGCTTGCATTTGAAGGTCTGCGTATTCACGACGTTAAAAGATTGCAGATTATGACCGGTGATTATGACTGGAATGCCGACGAACTGGTTTTTCCTGTTCCGCAAAGAGAAGTGGATGCATCGGAGGGAATCATTACTCAGAATCCGGGGTATTGATATGAGATGATTTACTGGTTTTACCACAGAGGCATATAGGCGCACATAAGGCTGATTCATGGTATTGTGCCCCTATGTTTCTACTGTCCCTATGGGTTTATGCAGAAGTGGATGCATCTGAGGAAATCATTACTCAGAATCCGGGATATTGATATGAGATGATTTACTTATTTTACCACATAGACACATAGGCGCACATTAGGCTGATTCATGATATTGTGCCCCTATGTTCCTACTGTCCCTATGTGTTTATGTAGGGCTTGCTCATTAACCCTGAAACGTTTGCTACCTTTAGGTTCCGCGTAAAAAAATAAAATCTACATGCAAGGTAAAACAAAGCCTTCTGGCAGAAAGCGTGCATCTACACCCGGTTATGTGAGC
>JADZFY010000461.1 GCA_020854215.1 Chitinophagaceae bacterium
ACAATAATGATAATGCCTTTTATGATCTGCTGGTAGTAGGAGGAAACGTTGAGCAAATCGAGTCCATTATTAATCACACCGATGATCAACACCCCAATCACCGTGCCGGCTATGCTGCCTCTCCCACCCATCAGGCTTGTACCGCCAATCACCACAGCAGCAATTGCATCCAGTTCGTAGGCTATACCGGCATTGGGTTGTCCCGTATTGATACGTGCCGCAAGAATAACTCCTGCCAGTCCCGCAAGTCCGCTGCACATGATGTAAGCAAATAACTTTACCCGGTTTACACGAATACCCGACGCTTTCGCGGCATTTTCATTGCCACCCACCGCATAAATGTAACGACCCATTCGGGTATAGTTCAGCACCACTGCCGAAATAAAAATCACCAGTCCAAACAACAATATGGGTACAGGAACAAACAGAAGATCGCCACCGCCTATATAATTAAAGGCCGGTGAAAGATTTGTGACCGGTCTGCCGTCGCTCCATACCAGTGCAAGCCCCCTGGCTATTGTCATCATCCCCAATGTAACAATGAATGGCGCCACTTTTCCCAGTGTAATTACAAGACCGTTAACTGCACCAATTGCCATACCCACAAGTAGTGCCAGCAAAACAGGAACCGCAAGTGCAAAAGTGCCCGGATGAGCAAAGCTGGCGGCTATCACCCCGGTTAAGGCAAGCACAGAGCCCAATGAGAGGTCAATACCTCCGGCGATGATGACATAGGTTACGCCAATAGCGAGTATACCGTTAATGGATACCTGCCGCAATACAATGATTATATTCTGTGCTGTAAAAAAATAGGGCGTGGCAATGGACAGTATGATGCATATCAAAATAAAGGCTATAAAAATTCCGTACTTAGACAGGCGTCCGGTGGAGGTTTTTATTTTTGCGAGGTTCATTGTTGAATATTTGAACTTTAATTTTTTTGCTTTGATGTAAAAAAATAACAAAGAAATCAAGTCCGCAGAAAAATAGTTAAAATTTACTGCATTCCGCTACTGAAAACAAGGCTAAAGCCATGCAGCTATATCCTGATTAAGCGAATCTGCACACCGGCATTTTTGAAAAGCTGCACAGCGTTTTCGGTTTAACGCTTCATTCCGTAAACTTCTTAACGTTGTTTTTCCGAGACCAGTTTAAAAAACCGTAGCTAAATACTTTTAATATTTATTCCTTTAGGATAAAAACAACTTTTTAAAATTGATACTTATTCCTCCTTTTCCCGGCTCACATCATGGCATATTGCATAATCATTTCCTGTGTAGCTTCGGTGCCGGTTAATTCCGCCTTTATCCTTCCGTCATGCACTACCAATATCCTGTCGCTCATACCCAGTATTTCGGGCAGTTCGGAGGAGATCATGATGATGGCTTTCCCTTTCGCCGCCAACGCATTTATTAACCGGTATATCTCAGTTTTCGCACCAATATCAATACCCCTCGTGGGTTCATCAAGAATAATAATATCCGGATCGTTTAGCAATACTTTTGCCAGTACAATTTTTTGCTGGTTGCCACCGCTCAAAAAGTTCACCACCTGTCCGGCAAACGGTGTTTTAATGCCAAACCGCTGAATTTGCTCATCGGCCAGGTTGCTTTCCTTTTGTTTGTTAATAAACGGCCCATTGCAACAGCTTTTTAATGCGGCCAGCGTAATATTATGTTTAACCGATGAGCTCAATACCAGGCCGGTATTTTTCCGGTCTTCGGTAATTAATCCAATTCCATACTGTATAGCATCTCTGGGTGAGCGAATAAAAACCGATTTGCCCTTTACCACAATTGTTCCTTTGTAAATCCTGCCCAATCCAAATATCGCATTTGCAATTTCTGTGCGTCCTGCTCCCATCAACCCGGCAACACCCAGTATTTCTCCGCTACGCACAGAAAAATCAATGTCCTTAAATTTTTCCCCGGTTAACCCTTTCACTGATAAAACTATATCGCCGGGCACAATATCTTTCTTTTCAAAAATGGTAGTTAATTCCCTCCCCACAATCATCGTAATTAAATCGTTTCTATTTATTGCATTAGCGGGGTGGGTAGCAATATACCTGCCATCGCGCATTACGGTTATTGTGTCTGCAATGCGAAAAATTTCATCCATCTTATGTGAAATATAGACGATTGCAATACCCCGTTGTTTCAGATCATCTATTATTTTAAAAAGCAGGTTGACTTCCCGGTCAGACAAGGCTGACGTAGGCTCGTCCATAATGATTATTTCCGCGCGGTTGGACAATGCCTTCGCAATTTCTACCATCTGTATTTCCGCAATACTCAACGTTTTCATGCGTCGCGTAACATTCAGATTCATTCCCAATTGCTCGAGGAGTAACTGCGCATTCTTGTCTCTTCTTTTTCGGTATATCCATCCGGGTATAGCTCCCACAGGTTCATTCCCCATGAAAATATTTTCCGCCACACTTAGTTCGGGAAAAGGGAGCAACTCCTGGTGGATCATGGAAAAACCCGATTTGAGGGCATCGTGCACCGAACGAAAAGAAACAGGATGGCCTTTATAAATAATCCGCCCTGAATCGGCAGAATACATACCGATCAGGATTTTCATCAACGTAGATTTTCCGGCGCCATTCTCTCCCATCAGGGCATGCACTTTTCCTTTTTCGATGTTCAACTGCACATTGTCGAGTGCCTTCACACCCGGAAAAGATTTTGATATGTTTTCTGCACGCAGCAGAAGAGTTGAACTCATTGTAAAAACAAAAGGCTTTTGAGTGCAATATAATATTCCTGAAGCGTATTCATCCGAATGGTGATTCTATTTGAACAGGAAAGCCGGATGATTAAGGTGACAAAAACTACCACCTGTTTAAATCAATGTGGTAAAAAAAAGTCCGGACTGATCCTTGAACGGATTGCCGGACTTGTAGTTAACAGCCCCAAAATCGAATGCTCTTTAGAAACCTCTTTCCCTTATTCCTAAAAATAAGGAGATAATGCAGATTCGTCTGCCGGAAGGCCATAGTAAGGATCCAAAATCGTAAATGCATTATTGGGAGGTACCGCCCCATCCGGAAAGTAATAGTCCAGCGGATTTGCTTTAATCTTTTCACCATGCGGAACAATAATCTCCTGTATCCGTCCTGTTCTTACAATATCAAACCAACGCTTGTTCTCAAAAGCCAGTTCTACCCGGCGCTCTTTAAATATTGCTTCCCGCATATCTGCCTGAGAAACAGCGGAGGTATTCAATAGTCCGGCACGGTTGCGCACCAAGTTCAGATAATCATCCGCATCACCTGGCCGGTTCTGCTCATTGATTGCCT
>JADZFY010000462.1 GCA_020854215.1 Chitinophagaceae bacterium
CAGAGGCAGTGTCGCTCGTGAGGTCTGGACAGTATCAGTTGGCATTCTTTCTTAAGCCAACACGTATTGAACAGGTAAAGGAAATTGCCTCAGCGCGCAAGGTCATGCCCCCCAAGTCAACGTATTTTTATCCGAAATTGATCACCGGCATTGTCATTAACAGTCTCACGTAATTCTCCGTATTGGTTAGTATCAGATCTTAAAAAGCGGTAAAAATTTATTTTGGAACAACACCTCCACCTATTTGGTTTTGCAATGCCAGATCAAATGGTGAACCTGCCATTTCATTGATTGACAAAGAGATACTTTCTAGCATAGTATTTGGGCAATTAGTATAGTAATTTAAATGCCAGATTACAAAAATCGTAACAGCTTATTTTTTGGGAAAGCATTTTCTATAAACATCTCACCCCTGCAAGGCTGTTTTTCAAAAGACTAAAGTATTGCCAAAAATAAATTGTTCGTGATCCCAATGACGGTATTATGAATAATAGCAAATGGTCAAACATAAGGGAGGGTTTTCATGTCAAAAAGCATGTGGAATAAGCGCAGAAAAACACTACTGAAGATTGCAGAATTTTCTGCAGGTAATATTGTCATTGGCGGGGTGCCAAAACCAGGCGCAGAAATTCCGTCGCATATCGCCCTGATCGCAACGGATATGGTTATGTGCGCGATGATTTACGAAGAGTACTTCAGCGAAAGCATCTCCGAGCATAGCATACTTGAAATCCTTGGCAAAACAGGAATACTTCTTGCCGTGGCAGGTGGCGGAGGATATGCGCTTGCTAAAAGCGCATCAGGATTAATTGCAGAGGTTACCAATTTTTTGGGTCCGATAGGCTGGATTACTTCAGGAATTCTGGCTGCGGGCGGAACCGCCTTGCTGGGACTTCTCTGGATGACTATCGTCGATTGGGCTTATCGCAAGCAAGTAACGCTAAAAGACGCTGCGCTTGCGATATCCCGAAGGGCATTAGCAAAAAGGTGGTAGAGTTCATCTTTTTTGAATCCAAAGTCCTCTCATGTGTTTTGGAGTCAATAAGATATGGTGCATCATCAGTATACAATATGAGTTTGTGAAAATGGTCTGACAGAAGGATCGTTAAGCAACTTCGAATGTAAAAAACTAAAGCTCATCTGATGCGATAAAGCCTGTTCCGATTGGATAAAAAGAGATTTAAGAGCTATATGAGGTATGATGGGCTACCTTTTGCTGGGATGTCATCATTTTGACGACATCCCAGCAAGAAGGAGGGATAGGAGGAGAGGTAATTCGGCATTTTTGTTTTGGTTTATCAGTGCTTTAATACCGACTTACCGTTAGGAATATTAAGCACGAGCTGTACCAATCATAAAATATGTTGCCTGGCCGGAAGGAAAATTTTGAGCAACCTCTTGTAATGTTCAGATATTTGGGGTAAGTTCGACAGTTTTGTTTTCGACAATATAGTTGGTTATAAGATGTCTTCCGTCAAGTTCTGTTCAAAATAGCCAACATTCGTGTCGATAATTTGTACAATCACGGGTGAATATTAAACAATGACGTTGGAAAAATAAACATATAAATTATTTTCTCGAAATAAAAGATTCGATGAAGAGGATGAAGAGGGTGAAAAGCAGGAAATGCCCCCAAAGCGTTTTCTTGGCTTCTCCAAAAAGCACATCGGATTCTTCACCTTTATGAGCGGTTGCTATGCTAAAATTTGTGCCACCCATATAGGTCTCAATTTCATGTTGGTCTATTTTCTCCAGATTCGATTCGGCAACATCTACATTTACAGGGAAATAGGCGGGGAATTGTGGATGCAATTTTTCATCAACGGTGACAGAATAAATCCCAGGTATGTTTGTTTCTTTGTATTCAAAATATTTTTCATTATCCACCAATTGTTGCGGTACGACGGTTTGTGTGCCATCAGGATTGGTTATTTCTAAGAAGTCCATATCGTAAGGGCAGGGATAGCGCCAACTTTGTTTAACCAGGGTTCCTTTGGGTGTTTCGTCTGGTATGCTTTCCGTTACATATCTGCACAATTGTTGAATAAGGGGGAGGAAAAAGGATTTTACCGGAAAATCCGTCCAATCCCGATCGATCGATGAGGTAAAGAGCACCGACTTTCCTCGGCCGACTTGCCGTTCAATAAGGGCAGGGATATCGTTAGAAAAAGAAAGTATTGTCCTGCAACTTCCCAGGGGTGTTGGATCAACATAAAACATCCGATAAAATTTTACCAACGACAGCGTATCGATCTGCGTTTCTGAAAGAATGCGTATCACCGGGTGAATTGGATCCGTGACCTTTAACTGGAGCGGTTGCTCTTCCGATAGCGGGCTGTTACCTGAAAAAGTCCTTATCATGTGAAGCCGATGCGGAAGGAGAGCGCGGAACGCATTGTTGTAGTAATCTGCCTCCACCTTGTTGCCGAGGGTAAAAATGACCGCACCTCCCTCTGTTACAAACTTTTCAAGCTCCTGAATTTTTGCCGCTGGTAAAGTTTCCACATTGCACAAAAAGACAATATTAAAATTGGCAAAATGCATGTTATTGATTTCGTGGATAGAGCATATCGACGGTTTTATAGCTGATACGTGTTCACGTCCCGGGTTTAAAGCCTTTTCCAGGTAAAAGGTTTCGCTTTCATAAATGTTCGTCTTGGGATCGCCATCAATCAAGAGCGCATCAATGGTGCGTGATGCATTGATTGTGAAATATCGTTTGTTGTCAACGGGCAAACTATCCCCTGAAATTTCAACCCAGCCGAAATGATCTTTCCCTTTTTCTGCGGTAACAAAAAATTCCTTTGTTTCCGCTGCGTTAGCTTCAATGTTGAAAAATCCCTGATTTAATTTTTCCCCGTCAAGAAACAGGGATACCTGGAGATCCTTTGCCCGTACCGGTGAAAAATTAGAAAGAGTTACCTTGATATGACCTTCCGCATTTCTTTCCAATAAGTTAAGATGGGGTTCCACGTGGGTAATAGCTATATTTTTTAACGTTTTACCTTCAGATACATCCACGATATGAATTCCGGATACATGCTTCCGTAATTTTTCATGCCCACTCTTGAACCAATGAGGATCCCATCCGTTTCGTGTCATATCGGTAATCAGAAATATCCGTTTTGCTGACGTCTTGGCAGTTGTTAGAATCTCTACTGCTGCATCGAGTGCAGGTGCAATATGCGTTGCTGTAAAGCCGGGCTGAGATTGGTCTATGAAGTTTAAAAGCCGTTTTTTATCCTCGTCTAATTCCGGGAGAACCTGGAATGCTGTGCTGGAAAGGGTAAGTACCGCGGCTTTATCATCTTTCTTCAGAGCGTCAACAATCTGCTTTGCAGCTGTTTTGGCCGATAAAAAAAACGATCCGTGGCGATCTGAATACTGCATACTGAACGAATCGTCAATGATAATGACGTTGCTCGTGGGAATGTTTTTCTCTGCAGCGCCTCCACCAGAATTTTTTATAAAAGGCCTGGCAAGAGACAGGGCAAGAAACACGAGAAGGCAGGTCCGCAGGATTAAAAGGACCAAATGACGGAGCTTGAATTTTATCGAAATGCGCTTATTCGTTTCTAACAAAAAGTCAATAGCCGCAAACTTATGAGACACAGCCTTTCTCTTGTTGATAAGATGGATAATGATGGGAATGCTTGCACCCAAAATACCCAACAACAGGATGGGGTTAAGAAAGGTTAACATCTCTTATTTACCGAAGCGGACTGATTGCAGGGAACTTTCTCTTCTTGCAAGAAACTTGATTAATGCCTGATCCATTGGGGTTGAAGAGTCAGTGAGCCAGTAATCTATTTGATTTTCAAAGCAGGACTGTTTGAATTGATCAAGAAAGGAATTCATTTCAGAGAGATATTGCTGCTTAATAGATTTAGGATCTGCCAGGATATGTCTTTCGTCCTCCATTGATTCAAAAAAAGTCACTGTCTCGAAAGGGAACGTCAGTTCATAGGGATCGAGTATATGGAATAAGATGACTTCGTCTTTCTTAAACTGGAAATGTTTTAACTGATGGAGTATTTCTTTTACATGGTCGAAAAAATCAGAAATGATAATAATTAAAGATCGACGGCCAATCTTTTCGACAAAGCTATTCAATACGGCACTGATATTTGATTTTCCTGCGGTTTTTAGTCCAGTCAGAACATTTAGTAGCGTGTGCAGGTGAGCAATACGGGACCTTGGCGGTACGTATTGCAGCACCCTGTCACTAAAACTGACAAGACCAACCAAGTCGGATTGTTTTAGTAATAAATAGGATAATGATGCAGCCAGAGTAGCGGCATATTCAAAC
>JADZFY010000463.1 GCA_020854215.1 Chitinophagaceae bacterium
GACGAATTGTTCAACAAGGAAAAGGAACTGAGAGATCTGCAGCGCCAGCGTTTTGGTTATGAAGGTGATTTATTTAAGAAAAGGCAGGAACTCGTTAAGCCCGTGCAGGACAAGGTATATAATGCGGTGGAGAAATTAGCCGTAGAGAAAGGCTATGATTTTATTTTGGATAAAAGTGAGGGAATTACCGTTATCTTTGCCGACCCCAAATTAGACCGGAGTGAAGACATCCTGAAATCATTAGGGGTTAATAAATAATTGTTAAAGCAAAAAAGTAATCAAACTAACGCAGCTAAATATTCATCATTAAACCAACAAAACAGTAACAAAAACTTATATGAAAAAGATTTTTTCTTTTTTTGCCATTACTACAACGCTTTTGATTGTTAGTAATAAGGCAGATGCCCAGCAGAAATTAGGACATGC
The DNA here is from genome assembly GCA_020854215.1 of Chitinophagaceae bacterium. Lineage (GTDB taxonomy): Bacteria > Bacteroidota > Bacteroidia > Chitinophagales > Chitinophagaceae > Agriterribacter. The sequence continues at coordinate 427 of JADZFY010000463.1, forward strand.
CAGCCTGGAAGATATCGTATCTATAATGCCCGATATCAGAAAAGCAGATTCGCTGTTGCAGAAGTTTCGTAAAGACTCTTTGGAAAACACCCTTCCCTTTTACGTGAGTGAGTATAAACGTAAGGACTCTATAGCTAAGGCGCCCACTACACCTGCCGCCATTAAACAGACCGTACAACAGGAAGCTAACAATTACCTTTCTATTATTCAGAACTGGGATCAGTTTACACAAAACGAAATGCAGCGGAAACAACAGGAGGTGCTTAACCCCTATTTTGCCAAAGCATTTGAGCTGATTAATACCGTTGCGAAAGAAAACGGATATACATGGGTGTTTAAGCAGGATGCGCTTTTGGTAGCACCTCAAACAGACGATCTGCTGCCGTTAGTTGCCAAAAAATTAGGCGTGAAGTTGCCTACCGGGGCCGCTGGTTTAAATGAACCTGCAAAGCCAGCCGCAGGAGCCAAAAAACAATAGGCATACACCAAATAATTGAGAGAGCCGTTTTCGTTTGGAAACGGCTTTTTGTATGTAATTAAAGCAACACCCTATCTTTGTTTTATGACGCAACAGCCCATTGGTGTTTTTGATTCAGGTTATGGTGGACTGACTATTTTGAAAGAAATTATTCGTGTTCTCCCTCAGTACGATTATTTGTATTTAGGGGACAATGCCCGTGCACCCTATGGTCCCCGGTCTTTTGAAACAGTTTACCGGTATACCCTCCAATGCGTACAATGGCTCTTCGCGCAGGGATGTCCGTTGGTGATTCTGGCTTGCAATACAGCTTCGGCCAAGGCTTTACGAACGATACAACAACGCAACCTCCCCTTGATGAACACCCAAAACCGTGTTTTAGGGGTAATACGCCCCACTACGGAGATGATGGGTAATTATACACGCACAAATGAAGTGGGTATATTGGCCACAGCAGGTACCGTCTTGTCGGAGTCGTATTTGATTGAAACGAAAAAGTTTTTTCCGGAGGTAAGGGTGTACCAGGAGGCTTGCCCAATGTGGGTACCGTTGGTTGAAAACAATGAATACAATGGGGCAGGAGCCGACTATTTTGTGGAACAACATGTAAGCAGGTTGCTGCAAAAGGGAGCGCATATTGATACCGTGCTTCTGGCTTGCACGCATTATCCGTTGCTTGAGCATAAAATAAGACAGTATCTCCCGGCTGGGGTTCGTTTGCTCTCCCAGGGGGAAATTGTTGCCGATAGTCTATCGGATTACTTAAACCGTCACCCTGAAATGGAAAGTCGTTGCAGTAGGCATCAGCAGGTAAAATTTGCCACAACGGATTCCGCAGCCGATTTTGACGCACATGCGGCTATCTTCTTTGGGAAATCAGTACATTCCTTACAGGTGAGTGTGGAATGATACCCCACCATTAGACGTAATCCCAAAGCTGAAAGGATTTTCAAAAAAAGGCAGAAAATTAATTTTGAACGCTTACCTTTGCCGTCCTTTCATCCAGCCTGATCAGCAAGAGCGTGGTGGCTCATCTGAAAAAGGCAAATGATTTTGAAACCCGGTTCGCTTCTCCCGAACCATTATTTCAAAGAGTGAAAAAGTAAAAACAATGAAACGTACATTCCAGCCGCATAAACGTCGTCGCAAATCGGTTCATGGCTTTCGCAAACGTATGCAAACAGCAAATGGCCGTAAAGTTTTGGCCAGCCGTCGAAAGAAAGGACGCAAAAAACTGACTGTATCCGACGAAAGAAAAGCGAAATAATTCACTAAGGGTCAAATGCCCGGTACTATAAATAAGTAATAGCCCCATTGGGGCTATTTTTGTGTTATCGCGAACCAGGAAAAAAAGTTGAAGAATCGTCACACATTCGGCAAGCAGGAACGGCTAAAAAGCCGCAAACAGATTGAACAATTGTTCAAAGAGGGAAAAAGTATCAACGTTTTCCCCTACAGGGTGCGGTATTTGAACTTTGCTGCGATGCCACACCAATCTTCACTACAGGCCGGAATTGCGGTAAGCAAAAGAAGTTTTAAGAAAGCAGTACATCGTAACAGAATCAAGCGGCTTACCCGGGAGGCATACCGTTTGCAAAAGCTGCCCCTACAGAAGAAGTTAGCAGATAAAAACAGGAAACTTGTTCTCTTCTTCATGTACTCTGGAAAAGAGCTACCCGAATTTTTATTGGTGAAAGAAAAAGTACGGCTAATTTTGGATAAACTAATTTCTGTAGTGGATGAAAATAGTTTGGAAAATACTTAGCCTGCCGTTTATTGGACTGATCAAATGCTACCAGTTAATCATTTCACCCATTTTGGGACCTAAATGCCGGTTTACACCCACCTGCTCCCAGTATGCCCTCGAGTCTATCAAAAAGTACGGGATTCTTAAAGGTGGATGGTTAGCAATAAAACGTATCAGTCGTTGTCATCCCTGGGGTGGGCACGGATACGACCCGGTTCCATGAAATCTGACCTATCGAATTATAAAAGCCGTCCCAAAAGAGACGGCTTTTAATTGCTTATGCTTTTTCAAATAGCGCTTCAACTTTTTTCCAGTTGACCACATTCCATATCGCAGACAAATAGTCTGCACGTTTATTCTGATATTTCAGATAGTAGGCGTGTTCCCAAACATCTGCACCAAGAATGGGGGTACCCTTTACGTCGGCAACATCCATCAGGGGATTGTCCTGATTGGGAGTGCTGGTAACTTCGAGCTTGCCGTCTTTAACGATCAGCCAGGCCCATCCGCTGCCAAAACGAGTAGCTCCTGCTGCGCTGAATTTGGTTTTAAACTCATCAAAACTGCCAAATGCATCATTAATTGCAGCAGCTAATTTCCCGGAAGGAGCGCCGCCGGCATTAGGCGACAAAATTTCCCAGAAGAAACTATGATTCCAGTGACCACCCCCGTTATTACGTACGGCTGCACTAATGGCGCCTGCGGATTTAACCAACTCTTCCAGTGTTTTATTTTCATGGGGTGTTCCCGCAATTGCTTTATTTAGATTATCTACATACGCCTGGTGATGCTTACCATGATGAATCTGCATCGTCAACGTGTCAATATGAGGTTCCAATGCGTTGTGCGCATACGGCAGTGCCGGTAATGTAAAAGCCATAAACTATAATTTTAATGTTGAAAATAGATAGCAAGTAAAAAGGATGACAAATTTACTGAATGTAAACGACTTGGTCTTGTGTTATTTGCAAGAGGGTGTTGCGGCGACGTTTTCCTCTGTTTCAGTATTACGAGCAGGCAGAGGTTCGTTTCAAAATCTATTTATTTTGTTTTGTTTTATACAATCAAAATTCCCTATTTTTGCCGCCCTTATTCCTCCTTAGCTCAGTTGGTTAGCGTCCCGCACGTGCGGGATTAATCAGAGAGTCGCTGGTTCAAGGGTGAGAGGTAAACTTGAAACAATATTCCTCCTTAGCTCAGTTGGTTAGAGCATCTGACTGTTAATCAGAGGGTCGCTGGTTCAAGTCCAGCAGGGGGAGCTAAACGGGAGTTTTAAAACGACTCAAAAATCGTTAAAACGAGTAAAACCCACGCCAGACGCAAGTTTGACGTGGGTTTTGAATTTTATTGAAGTTTTTAATTCTTCGTAATTCCCACCAATTCTTTTACGGTTTCTTTTACGGTTTTTCGGCACATTTTTAATCGGGAAAGCGTATGAACATACCGGTCGTAACACCCATCATTAACTGGCGTAATGCCGTAAATGTTACAGGAATGTATTCCATTCACCTGCGCATCTACCTGCATCCGCAGCCCAGCCGGTATTACCCTGTAA
>JADZFY010000464.1 GCA_020854215.1 Chitinophagaceae bacterium
AAAAAATTGTCGTTAAATACGTATTTGTATTATCGTCAATTAGGTACATATTGTGATAATAATACGTTTATGTGTTTTTTAGGTGTCGGATACTTCCTAAAGTCAATAAAAACTGGGCAATTGTATAGGTAAGCATCACTATTATCGGTAACAGGGCCTGAGGGAAAACAAATGAGTTCACTGCTAATACCGTATCCGAGATTACAAATAAGGAGGCACCCGAAATAAACAATCCGGCAACCGTAACATCCACTTTTTGGTATAGGTTGACCGCAAGGATCCAAAAAATACAAATGGTTGTTGTGTAAATGGTAACCGGAATCTTTAGGTTGCCTACATGGGGTAACAAAAGCGCCAGGCAAAGAAACCAGTAAACTACAATGAAGAGCACAACCAGTGGTTTAATTTTTTTCGGTCCTTTTTGTTGGGGGTTTGTCCGAACAATATAAATGATATACGAAAAATGTGCAGCAAGGAAAGCCAGTAAGCCCTGAACAAAAAATCCGTGAATCATTAAAAACACATCGCCGCACCATGAAAATAACAATGCGGTTAGCCAGATTTTTGAAAATACAGATGAAATACCTGTTTCCGAAGCATATAAAATTATCAGAATGAGCATCAGTAACGGCTTGCTGAACCACCTGGCGTTTTCGTAGGAATCAATTATAAAAGCAATATCTGCTGCAATTGCCAATCCGTACAAACAGCATAAAGCCAGCGAAATCCGTTTCATGTGTTATTGCAATTCAATCCTTGCTTTTCTTCCAAAAAAACGGGTGATGGAATCTCTGGTACGCGAAGAATCAGATAATGGTCCGGTAACCTCGGTATAGAGGTCATAGGTAACGGAGTCTTTTGTGCGGATGTTTACACTATAACCCATCTTCAGCAATTCAGCATGACGGCGTATCGCCCTGTCCTGTTTCGATGTTTCAATGATAACTTTGTAGGAAACAGGTCCGGTAGGAGCTGGAAGCGTTACGGTGCTGCTGTCCATCCTTCCCGCTGCGGAATCCGGCAGCACTGTTGGCGGGATTACCGGTTGGATTGTCTCCAATGTGTTCGTAGGTTCATTTTTTCCGTTCTGCCATTGTTGAATGAAATAGTAGCCCACCCAGCCAAGGATGGACAATCCGAGAAGGAAGGCAAAAATCACCAAAAATTTACGAAGGGTTTGTTCAGATTTATTTCCCCGCGGTGGGAATTCATTTCCAAATGACAATTCTTCCGGGTGTTCCCCTCTTACGGATGGTTGTTTCAGCGTGAGGTTTTTTTCCACCAGTTCGGCAGATATCACCACTTCATTTCCCTGCACAAAGCCGTAATCGTTGTTGTCGTTGAGGATTAAGGTGCCTAATCCTTCAATGTAGAATTGCTTACTTACATTAAGCAGTTGTTTGCCGATGTTTAAGAAATCTTCCAGGTCGGCGGCGGCCAGTGGTTTTATTTTGGCGGTCTGTTGAGCAATAAAATTAATAAGCCCGGAATCCTCCGGAGCTTTCTTATTCGCAACAAATCGTATGGTATTGCCGGGTAGGCGAATCTTTCCTTTTTCGTTTTCAAATGGGTTTTCGTAAGGGTTATCCAAAATAAATTCACCAATGCCTTTCAACTGCATCTGTTTCGTTTGGAGCAGGTATTGCCCAAGTAAATGTGCTATCTTCAAAATCCTTGCTGTTTTTAGGTAAACAATGATGCCCGGGAATCAGGTTCACAAGGTACAAAAATATCAAAAGGAAGCAGGTACAAGTTTGAGAGGCCAATTAATATTTTGATGTGCCGGATCTTTTGTTTTAGCCCGAAGGGCTGACATGTGAATAGCCCCCTGCAATGCAGGGGGTAACAGGTAAAAATAGACAAACAACCCGCCGCGGCGGGTTGAACTGGGATTTTTGTAGGGTTTCATGCAAATGTTGTATCTTAAAAGCTAAACCAAAAAACACATTTGTATGCCAATTGTAAAAGTAATTGAAGTAATTGCCTCTTCTGAAAAAAGCATTGATGATGCAATTCGATCGGCTGTGGCGGAAGCTGCTAAAACCGTGCGTAATATAGACTCCGTTTTTGTGAAGGACATCAAAGCGCACGTTAAGGATGATAAAATAACAACGTTTGGTGTAATATGTAAGATATCATTTCGGCTGGATGACTAATTGCCTTCTTCCCGATGATAGTATAGAGGCAGCCTTTGCAATCTCAATAAAAAATCCCGATATAGCACCGGGATTTTTTATTATTTGTTCCGGATTTTCACCGGAATAAATGTTTCAGTTATTAATGCTGCATCTTTTTGGCGTCTTCTAAGAACTTCGCTAAACCAATATCGGTTAATGGATGTTTCAGCAGTCCCAAAATCGAATCCAACGGGCAAGTGCAAACGTTAGCACCCAATTCGGCCGCCCGAACAATATGTAATGAACTCCGGATAGACGCTGCCAGTATTTCTGTTTTGAAGCCCTGAAGGCTGTATATCTGGGCAATTTGCCCAATCAGTTCCATCCCATCCCAGCTGCTGTCATCAATTCTTCCGATAAATGGTGATACATAATTTGCTCCGGCTTTTGCAGCAAGAATAGCCTGCCCCGCAGAGAAGACGAGTGTGCAATTGGTTTTAATACCGTTATCGGAAAACCATTTCAAAGCTTTAACCCCGTCTTTAATCATCGGTACCTTAACCACAATATTGGGATGTATAGCGGCAAGCGTTTTGCCTTCCGCAATCATACTTTCAAAATCCGTTGAAAATACCTCTGCACTCACATCGCCGTCTACTAACTCGCAAATCGTTTTGTAATGATTCCGGATAGCTTCATCGCCTTTTACACCTTCTTTTGCCATCAAGGAAGGATTGGTAGTTACACCATCTAAAATGCCTAATGCGTGGGCTTCCTTAATTTGACTAAGGTTGGCCGTATCAATAAAAAATTTCATAATCCAATTGTATTAAATGCTGTTGTGTTTGAAAAATAATAAGATTGCGAATATAAGGAAAATAAAAAAGGCAAGTTACTTACATCGCACCGCTACAACCGCTTACCCTTGCTACCTTCCGGTCCTGGGGGAGTTCAGCAGGAGCTGGTCGTATAAGACTTGCCGCTGCAAAGATAGGAAAGAAGCGGTATTAGCGGAAATTTATTACTCCAGCATTTGTATTTCAGGAAATATGCCCCGGGATATTAGTCTCCGGTGAATAGCCTGGAAATGTATTTTTAAAAATGCCCCGGCCGATTCATTATGGAACTGATGGTGGTTACATTCATCAGCCGGTCGTATCTGCCGCCTAATTCACGATAGTAAACCAATAGGGTGTATTGATTTTCTGTTTCCCAGATATTGCCTTCCGTTTCATCGGTAACAAATAAAGGAGCCGTGGTTGTTCCTTCTGCAAGGGCGTAAGCATAATCATAGTAACCTTGTTTGATCTGCAGGGTCGTTTCATACAAGCCTTGTTGTGCGTTCCATTTCATCCTGGCTCCTTCATCGGTTCCGTAATTGGTAATCTGTCCGATGATAATGAGGTCTTTGTTGTATGGTCGGTTTCCTGGCGGTTTGTAGGTAAAATGAACGGTAGCATAGTCTGCATTCCAGTACGGATTTACATTTTCATTGGTTAATGCCGCGTATATACCATTGTAGTCCTTGTAATAAATATAGCGCTCAGTATTTCGCGAAAAATCCGGCGTAACATAGAGGTCGAAAACGGTGTTGGTATTTTCTTGTCGCCGCACCCTGTCGCTAAGTAGTCGAAAGCTGGTCAGGTCAAGCCATCGCCATTCCCGCATCGCGGGCATAAGGGCATCCTTTTCGGTATTGTATTCTAATATATTATTTCGTACGATACTGGGTTTTGTGAGTTGCAGCCTGTTGTCCCAGCGGTTGTTTTGTAAAATAACCACTTTAATCTGTTGTTGTGGGTAGCTCACATTTACCCGGCCTGTATTCACGGTAAATTGTACTTTTTGCCGGCTCCTGAAATCCTGCTGGCCAAAGGGTTGTTGAACCTGTGCCGAGACCAAAATGCCTGCGTCTGTAACAAGAAATCGTTTGGTAAAAGCAAGTTGGGAAGTGTCTCCATCCAGAAAAACCTTGAGTACATAATTTCCCGCTTTCACAGGCACGATATCCCTGCCCGGAAAAGTGAGTTGATAATGCGTGTATCTCGTGAGTGTTTGCGACGACCGGCGATAGGTAGAGATACGCTGGTTGGTATAGCCTTTCGCATAGTCGAAATAACCCATCTGCACTTCCGACCAGTCTGCATTTCGAAGTTCAATATTGTAATAGTAGTTTTTTATGTCGCCATCCATGTCGTCAAAATCTAATTGCAGCAAATCGTTGCTGTTCAGTTTAATTACAGGGTATGCTGTTTGGTCGCCATACGGATTCAGTTGAACGGTTTTGATATTTGGGTGGAAAATCCGGTCCGGCTCCCGCTGCGCCAGTGCTTTCACGGAAAAAAGAAAACAAAGCATGGCACCTCCTGTAATGTAACGTTTATACATCAGCGAAATCTTTTATCTTCACAATTTAGTAAAATCGCAGGGATTGAATACAGCTTCATTTATTGCACGGCGGATAGCCTTTAACCGGCAACGCTCATTTTCCAGGTTTATCATCAGGTTGGCGATAACGGCTACGGCAATCAGCGTGGCGGTGATGATCATGACGCTGGCTTTTGTCAATGGTTTTCAGGAAGCGGTTAGCCAAAAAATATTCAGTTTCTGGGGGCATCTGCGGGTACAGCATTACGAACAGTATAAGGCGGCAATTGCAGAAGAAATGCCTATTCATAAAAATGATACTATTGTTAAGGCACTGTACCAAACACCGGGGGTGCGACAGGTACAGTCTTTTGCTACCAAGTATGCGATACTTAAAACGCCTGAATCAATTGAAGGGGTTTTGTTTAAGGGGGTTGGTAAGGAATACGATTTCAGCTCCATGCAACAGTTTCTTACGGCGGGCAGGTGGATCCACTTTAACGATAGTACCTACAGCCGTGAAATCGTGCTTTCGGAATACACCGCAAATCAGTTAGCATTAAAGGTGAACGATAAAATTCTGATTTATTTTTTTAGAGGAGAAGATCAGTCACCCCGCCCGGATAAACTCACTATTGTTGGGTTGTATAAAACCAATATGGAAGAATATGATAAGTTGTATGCTATCGGAGACCTCAGCCTGGTGCAACGATTAAACGACTGGTCGTCTGATGAGATTGGAGGCTACGAAATATTTTTGAATGATTATCATTCGATGGACAAAGTAAATGATGAAATATTCGCAACGCTTCCGGGAGAATGGGGAAGCAGAACGATTCGTGATCTTTATCCTAATATTTTTGACTGGCTTCGTTTACAGGATGTAAACCGTAATGTTGTATTAGGTGTGATGATAATCATTGCCATCATTAACCTCATTACCTGTCTTATTATTATGGTGCTGGAACGCACCCGGATGATTGGCGTATTGAAAGCGGTGGGTGCAACAGACTGGACAGTACAAAAGATATTCACTTACCAGGGAGTTATTATTTCGGCAGCAGGTATTTTTTTAGGTTTGCTTATTGGATTGGGTATTTGTGTTATCCAGCAACAAACCGGCTTTCTTAAATTTTGGGATGAGAATGCGTATTACATGCTGGTTGTACCGGTAAAAATTATTTGGTGGGAAGTTGTGTTGGTGGTTGCGGGTACCTTACTGGTTTGCGGGCTTACTTTATTCATCCCTTCATTGGTGAGCCGAAAAATACAACCTGCTAAAGCGGTTCAGTTCAGGTAAGGACGGTTGGATATTCCAACGCTTACGTAAACTTTTACATCACTCCGTATATTGAAGAAGGGGATAGTTGTTCTTTGCGTTTGTGTAGCGTATGCGTAGCATGAGCGCATTCAACAGTTTCAATATTTGTGGCGGTTAGCGTGAACGATAAAAATGTTTTTAGCTTTTAATTGCAGATTGCTTTGGTCTGTTTAAAAAATGAAGGCACTATAGTCATAGTGCCTTCTGGTATTCGTTCCTGTAGATTGTGCAATTGCTATTTCTTCGCGTTTGCAGGCATTAATACCGCGGTGAACTCATTCTTCCCGTTTAATAGCAGTCGGGCAGCTTCCTGTACATTTTTAGGTGTTAATTGGTCAATATACTTTTCAAAATTTATAAATCGGTCAATATTTTCTCCTTCAACCGCTGCCGCAAGCAAATGACTTGTCCACGGCCCGTTTTCTTTCATTTCCTGTTTATGCGCCTCACGCCATTGCTGCTTCACTTTGTTGAGATTTTCAGTGCTGGGGCCATTCTTAATGATATGATTTATTTCATCGCTAAGCGCTTTTAGCAAGGTATCTACCTTTTCAGGCCCGCAAGGTAATTGTGCCACAAACTGAAAGGATGGATACGGAACCTTGTTCAGTCCGCCATATATACCTCCTCCGTAAATACCCTGTACCTTTTCCCTAAGTTCTTCAATAATTCGGATGTTGAGGACTTCCGAAACGGCTTTTGCTTTAATATCCATATCTTCCGAATAGGGGATTGATCCATGAAAGAAGGAAAGAATCAAACTTTTTTGATCTGCCCCTTTATAAACCGTGAGCATTTTTTTGCCGCTAATGGGCCGAACTTTCTGATCAATATATTTTGACTTTCTTTTTGTTGCAGGCAAACTGGCGATATAGGTTTCAATCAACGGCGTAATTTCTGATTCTTTAAAATTGCCGGTAAATACAAAATGAAATCCGCCAGCATCGCCAAAACGTTCTTTATAAATATCAATGACTCTTGCCGCCTGTATGCTGTCAAAGTATTCGGCATGAGGCACCTGTACAGGAGCAAGCGGATTATCGTGGTAATACACACGAAATGTAGTATCAATAAATGCGGCTTGTGGATTTGCACTTAATAATGCTAATTGCGTTTTGTTTTTTTGTAGGTACGACTTAAACAGACTGCTGTCTGTACGTGGTTGTGTAAGTTTAAGGTACAGCAACTGGAACATCGTTTCCAGGTCTTTAACGGTGGAGCTTCCCTTTATCCCTTCCATTGTACTTCCCATAAAAGGATTGGCAGATACCGTTTTTCCGGATAGTGCTTTTTGCAGGTCGGTGGGAGAAAAGCTGCCATATCCCATCGCATTTACGGCAGCTATGGTGTATGTGGCGTTGTATTTATCGGGCAACGCATAATTACTCGTACCACCGTAGCGCGAGGCAGACATCAGGATTTCATCATTTTTAAAATTGGTTGTTTTGAGGGTTACGGTTACGCCATTGGAGAGGGAGAGTTCGGTAGTACCCGTTATGGTATTGTTCTTTTTAGCAATTACTTTTCCTGCTTTTGGCAAAGCCGGTAACAGACTCGTTGCAATCGCTTTTTCCTCGTAAGGCTTTATATCCGCTTTTTCTGCAGCAGCAATTTCCTTCAGCAGGCCGGAAGGTGTGGGTAATTGGATATCCGCTTTCTCCGGACCCATAATGAATGCAAACAGGTGCGGGTCTCCTTTCAGGATGTCAGCAACAGCATTCACTTCCTGTAGGCTAACGGAAGGTAAAAGGTTTTCTGCTATCTTGTATTCGGTGGTAATGCCGGGTATGGGAGACTGCTCCAAAAAGTGTTTAACGTATTCATCTACGAAACGGGAAGATTCTGTTTTGTCTCTGTTGTTGTAGCTTTTTTCAAAAGCCGCCGTCATATTCTTTTTGGCTCTGTCTAATTCAGGAACGGTAAATCCAAACCGCTTTGCCTGTTCCAGAGTTTCCACCGCAGCCTGCAGTGCATGGGAAGGTTCCTTATCTCCCGACACTGCGTAAAGTTCAAAATTTTCATAACCACGGGCAAATCCGCTGAACGAGCCACCCCCATAAACAAACGGGGGATTTTCTTTTTGGGTAAGCTCCTGCATGCGTTTGTTCAGCATCGTAACAAAAAGTTCTTTTACCAGATCCTTTCTGTAATCACCATAGGTAATGATTTTTTCAAGGGGGTAAGCTGGAAATTCTATCACCGCCTGGTAGCTGGTAGCTTCTTTATCTGTAACCACCAAGGCATCATTTTCTGAATACGGAGGCACCGCTGTTGCCGTGCGCGGACGCGGTTGCGCAGGATTGGTAAGACCGCCGAAATGTTTTTGAATCATTGCCAGGGCCTTGTCTTTGGTAATGTCGCCCACCACAATAACAGCCATCAGATTTGGGCGGTACCAATCTTTGTAAAAGCGGCGAATAGCGTCATGCTTGAAGGTTTTGATAATACTGTCTTTACCGATGGGTAAACGTTCGGCATATAGTGAACCGCTGAGCATTTTGGGCAAAATCTTTTTAAACATTCTTTCCTGTGCGCCTTTGCCCAGGCGGCTTTCTTCCAAAATGATTGCCCGTTCATTATCAATATCGTCGTCTAAATAAGTAACCTGGTGTGCCCAGTCTTCCAGCACACTGAATCCTTTTTCGAGATTATCGGGTTTGTCTGTTGGTATGGGTAAAATGTACACCGTTTCGTCAAAACTGGTGTAAGCGTTCAAATCGCTGCCAAAGCCCACGCCTATATTTTGAAGAAAAGATACGATGTCGTTTTTTTTAAAATTTTTTGTTCCGTTAAAGGCCATGTGTTCTGCCATGTGTGCAAGTCCAAGCTGGTCGGGGTCTTCATTAATGGAGCCGGCATTAACTACCAAACGCAGTTCCACTTTTTGTTCAGGCTTGCTATTGGGGCGGATATAATAGGTGAGCCCGTTGGCTAATTTGCCAATGGTTACTGCGGTGTCTGTGGGAAGTTTTTCGTTGGGATTAATCTGTGCCCTGAGTGATGAAAAGTGAAGAAACAGTACGATAATCAGGGTCATGTTTTTCATGCTGATAGTGTTGCGCATAGTTGGTGATTTAGTGAAAAATGAGGGTAAAGGTATTGTTTTCTGTTTTTTCAGCGTCAAGTCTGTTGTGGAGCGTGGTGTGCAAAAAGACAGAAATTTGGTTTTGCCGCGCAAATAGCTGTTGATTCGAAGAAATCATTAACAAATAAAAAACACAACGTCCAATTTGTGTAGCATAGCGGGTTGCTCAGGGTGAGCAGGCGTTGAAATAGTTATTGACAGGAAGTTTGTCGCGGTTGAAATTGACTATGATTTTGGAGAGACTTCGATTACTATGGTCTGTTTAAGTTTAAAAGCAACGGGCTGTTCCTGCCGGATTGCCGGCTTCCATTTAGGCATACTTTCGAATTTTTTTTCAAGCCTTTCGTTAATATCATCATTGCCTCCTTTGACAACGCGGGCATATACCGGCTTGCCGTCTTTGTCAATAATGTAGTCCACCACAAGGTAGGCGGCTTTTTGTCCTTCATCTAAGAAAGGAACCAGTTCTTTACCTGTTTCTTCAAGGAAATGTTGAAAGGCCTTGGGTCCGCCTGGGTACACGGGCTGATGATTAATCACTTTCGCCAGTTCGTGCTCGGGTATTGGGATGGTTTTTTCGGGCAACGGGTTTCGTTTTTCCTTTACCACTTTTTCTACAATGGGTGGTTTGTCTTCAATCAGGTATTGTCCGTTGGAACTCACCATCACTACGGGCACCTGCCTGTTTCTCTCAAAATAATTATAAGCGGCTTCGAGGTTACGTGCCAACGGCTTATAGTTGCGATAAATTCGCAGGAAATTTTCTAAATAATTTACACTTGCGGCGTTGTTGAATTGTATTGGGAAAATATGTACCGGAATATAATCCTGCCCCATGGCACGGGCATAACTGGTAATTACATACAGGTCTTCAATTTGATCATCCGTAATGGGAATACATCCTTCGGTAACGCAGGAGCCATGAATATAGATGTCTCCGCCCGGATAAAGCGAATCACTTAACATTCTGTCTGACGCGTTTGGATAATTTAAACCCAGAGACAGATGATAGGTGCTGTTGGGTTTAAATTCATTGATGTAATAAAAGCCTTCCGGAACCTGATAGTCGCCAGCCATTCTTTTCGGACCCAGCGATCCGGCCATAGCACAAACCTTATACGTTTTAAATAACTTAAATGGTTCACGAATACTATTTTTTACCCAAACCTCCAGTTGGCTGTCGTACTTAAAGGAGCGGATATAAATATATTTTGCAGGCCAGATCAGCCCTTTCGTTTCAAATTGTTTACGCAACGTATCTTCCTTTCTCCGGAATACATCCGCTACTTTCGCAAATGATTTTTGATAATCAACGAAGGAGTTTTGCCCAATAACAGGGAAGGAAAGGAGAAGAACAACTGAGGTGACAACAATTGATTTCAGTTTTTTCATTAATATTGATTGTAACTTACCTGATACCATTATCATTGCACAAATTCCATACGCCGTCTTTGCTCCTGCAAATATCATGCTTTATTACTATATAGCCGCCTAAAAAACCTATTTTCTAACAACGATTAAAATTTCAAACTATTTTGTTTTGTTCTGTTAAAACTGCAAGGCGGGCACTCCAGTTGATTTGATAATCGTTGATTTCAACCCTGTAGTTTCGATCTGTTTATTATCTTCACGCCTTATTTCAAAGTTTATGTTGAAAGTTGGAATCCTCGGTGGAGGTCAGTTGGGAAGAATGTTATTGCAGTCTGCTGCAAACTATCCGGTTGAGACCTATGTTATGGAAGCGGACGAAAATTGTCCGGCCGCCCATCTTTGCCATCATTTTGTAAAAGGCAACATCCGTGATTTTAATGATGTATATCAATTCGGGAAAGGACTGGATGCGTTAACGATAGAAATAGAATCCGTAAATGACGACGCGCTCGAAAAACTGGAAGCTGAAGGGGTAAACGTTTATCCGCGGACGAAGGCGTTGCGTATTATTAAGAATAAAATTGATCAGAAAAAGTTTTATGCAGCGCACGAAATCCCATCGTCCGATTTCGTAATTACACAATCGCTACGTGAGTTGGAACTGCATACTGATTTTTTTCCGGCCGTACACAAACTGGGTTCAGGCGGCTACGATGGGAGAGGAGTGCAAATCATTTCTTCTGCTAAAGAAATGGACAAAGGGTTTGATGCACCGGCCGTTCTGGAAAAGAAGGTGAATATTCACAAAGAGATAGCGCAGATTGTTGCGGTGAGCACTACCGGACAAACAACGTTGTATCCTCCGGTGGATATGGTTTTCGATCCGGATTTAAATTTACTCAACTACCAGATCAGCCCCGCGGAGCTGGCAGATCAGATCTTATGGAAAATCGAAGCAATCGCGCTTAAAGTGGTTAAGGCACTGGAAAGCCCGGGCATATTTGCAGTAGAGTTGTTTGTAGACAAGTTAGGTGAAGTATATGTAAATGAAACTGCACCCAGGGTGCATAATAGTGGGCATCATACCATAGAAGGAAATTTCAGTTCGCAGTTTGATATGTTGTGGCGGATTATTTTGGGATATCCGTTGGGAAATACAGCAGCTATTTTTCCGGCAGCAATTGTGAATTTGTTGGGTGAGCCATCTTACAGCGGTTTGGCAAAATATGATGGACTGGATGAAGTGTTGGAAATGGACAACGTGTTTGTACATATTTACGGAAAAAAAGAAACCCGTCCGGGCCGTAAGATGGGACATGTTACCATTTTAAGTGCCGACCGTAAAGATCTCACCTATAAGCAGAGCCGGATAAGGCATGTGTTGAAAGTGGTGAGTGATGACCAGCTGTAAATGAGGGAACCCTGATTGTGAAATGTGAAGGTGGAGACGGGAAAGCGTGAAGGCGACGTCACGGTGCGGATGTTGTTGAGAGAATCAAAATGTCATACGCCGTTCAACCTTTGTTTTTTATTCCATTATAAAAATAAATCTCATCAGCATGGCATCTACACAGCCACTTGTAGGAATTATTATGGGAAGCGACAGTGATCTGCCAGTGATGCAGGATGCTGCTGCTATATTAAAAGACTTTGATATACCGTTTGAACTTACGGTGGTATCCGCACATCGAACGCCCTTAAGGATGGTGGAATATGCTTCAACAGCAAAGGAAAGGGGGTTGAAGGTAATTATTGCCGGAGCGGGTGGGGCGGCCCATTTGCCAGGCATGGTAGCTTCACTTACTCCACTACCTGTAATTGGTGTTCCGGTTAAGTCGTCCAATTCGATTGATGGCTGGGATTCAGTGTTGTCTATTTTACAAATGCCCAATGGCATACCTGTGGCAACGGTGGCGCTCAATGCATCTAAGAATGCGGGTATTCTTGCCGCGTCTGTGCTGGGTGCTTTTGATCAGCAAATTGGCGAACGCATTGCATCGTTTAAAAAAAATCTGGAGAAAGAAGTGCTGGTTAAAGCAGGTAAATTAAAAGACGCCGGATGGGACAATAGTTTTGACCAGTGATTTACAGAAGGATATAAGTGGTTTTATGACGCGTTAAATTTCGTTCTTGCTGCTTCAGGAACTGCCGAAATTTTTTTAGCTGTGTAATCAAAACAAACCATGCCTGTTTTTGCAACGGCAACCGTTATGCGCTTTCCATTTCTGATGGTATCCAATTGATAAAAAATATCGAAGCTCACTCTTTCAAACGCAGTGGCGGTAACGGCAATATTCAGGGTGTCGCCATAATACAACTCTTTCTTGAATTCAATAGCTACATCATTCATGATAAGTCCAACACCCGCAAAGTTCTTTTCATCGTATCCGTGCTGTTGCAGGAACTGCATTCTGGCTTCGTGGATGATAGACAACACACTATCGTTTCCCGCATGACCGCCATAATTAATATCAGTTATACGAATAGGTATGATGGTGTGGAACGAAAACTGTGCGGGTAGTTCAAGTTTTATTCGGGACATGTATCAAATTTTGACAAAGATAAAGCGGCCGTGAGATTGCCACTTATTTGGTTTGATGCTGTTGCAAAAGTTTCATGAGGGCGGTAATATCCATGAAATTATTAGCCGAAGGAATAAAGTCTGAGTGTCCTACTTCCTCTTTCCAGGTTTTAAATTGATTGCGCCAGAACCGGCTTTCTCTGAGAATTACATCTAATAGTTCTTCCTTGTCGCTGGCATTGAGGTATTGAATGGTATTTCTGAACTTAGAGGAAACCCGCACGGATTGCCCGTTGGGACCAGTCATCAGAAAATAGCTATTGGGTAAATCCATTAATCGTACATCTTCCCTGATTTCACCTTTCAAATTCCGAATTTGCTTAGATGCATCATGGTCAAGAGCGTAGCGATCGGAAAAGGCGCTGTTGTTTTTTGATA
>JADZFY010000465.1 GCA_020854215.1 Chitinophagaceae bacterium
AAGCTGCTCAATGGATAGCGTATGATCGTTTGCCCGACAGCCAGCGCATAGTCCCCGGTATTCATGGACCGGGTGATTCAGGTTTGGGCACAGGAAAAAATATTTTACCCTTGTTTCGCAAAGCGTTAATGGTGACTAAACCGGTGAAAAGAGCAACAGCATTTATAGCCGGCCTGGGACATTTTGATTTTAGTATTAATGGGAAAAAAGTGGGTGATCATTTTTTGGATGCAGGATGGACGCAGTACGGCAACAATGCGCTATATGTAACATTTGATATCACGGGTGAGCTTACGCAGGGGAAGAACGTTTTGGGCGTTATGCTCGGCAATGGTTTCTATTATACACCCCGGGAGCGTTATCGTAAAATTACAATCGCCTACGGCTACCCGAAGATGATTTGCAGGGTGGTGGTAGAATATGCCGATGGTACAATACAGAATTGCGTGAGCGATGATACCTGGAAAACGATTAAGGGCCCAATTACCTTTTCGAGTATATACGGCGGCGAAGATTATGATGCCAACCGCGAACAGCACAGTTGGAACACTCCCGGCTTCAATGATCAATTGTGGAAGAATGCCCTGGAGGTAGACGGGCCGCTCACCCTTAGTTCGCAGACTGCGATGCCGCTGAAAGTCATGGATTCGTTTTCAGTAAAAAAGATAACACAACCTAAACCGGGAATTTGGGTGTATGATTTCGGACAGAATGCTTCGGGAATATTTAAGATCAGGGCGAAGGGGAAAAGGGGAGACCAGATCATTTTCCGTCCTGCTGAATTACTCACCAACGATGGTTTGATTACCCAGGAAGCAACCGGAACACCGGTTTTCTTTACTTATACTTTTAAAGGAGATGGAGTGGAAGAGTGGCAGCCACAGTTTACCTATTATGGTTTTCGTTTCATTCAGGTGGAAGGCGCGGTTCCCGAAGGCGAGAACAACCCACGGCATTTGCCGGTAGTTAGGCAACTAAAAAGTTTACATACACGCAATGCTGCTGCAACCGCAGGCAATTTTTTCTGTTCAAACCATCTCTTCAACCAAACAAACACGCTGATCAATTGGGCCATTAAGAGCAATATGGCCAGTGTACTTACGGATTGTCCGCACCGTGAAAAATTAGGATGGCTGGAGGAAGTTCATTTGATGGGATCATCGGTACGGTATAATTATGACATTGCGTCCCTGTGCAGGAAACTGGTAACGGATATGATGAATGCACAAACAGCAGATGGACTTGTGCCGGATATAGCACCGGAATTTGTGCATTTCTCTGATGGTTTCAGAGATTCACCGGAATGGGGAAGCAGCAGCATCATTCTTCCCTGGTATCTGTATCAATGGTATGGTGATAAGCAGGTGCTCCGGGAGGCCTATTCGATGATGCAACGCTATGCGGCCTATCTCGAAAAAAAATCTTCAGGTTATATCCTTTCACACGGACTGGGTGATTGGTTTGACATTGGTCCTAATCGTCCGGGAGAATCCCAGTTAACCCCCAAAGGCGTTACCGCAACGGCAATGTTTTATTACGATTTGAGTATTCTTAGCAAAGTAGCGCAGGTGTTAGGTAAACAACAAGATGTCCTTAAGTACAAAGCGCTTGCCGGGAAAGTGAGAGCTGCATTTAATAATGCATTCTTTAATCCAACAACAATGCAGTATGCAACAGGAAGTCAAACGGCTAATGCAATGGCTGTATATATGGAATTGGTGAAGCCGGAGCACAAAAAAGCGGTAGTAGAAAATATTGTAGAGGATATTCGTGCGCGGAAAAATAGTTTGACTGCCGGTGATATCGGTTATCGTTATCTGCTTCGTGTGCTGGAAGACAATGGACGGTCTGATGTTATTTTTGATATGAACAATCGCGCCGATGTACCGGGCTATGGCTTTCAACTGGCACACGGAGCAACATCGCTTACCGAATCCTGGCAGGCTTACCGTTTTGTGTCTAACAATCATTTCATGCTGGGTCATTTAATGGAATGGTTTTACAGTGGACTGGCGGGTATCCGACAATCAAAAAATTCTATAGGGTTTAAACACGTGGTTATTCGCCCTGAACCGGTTGGCGATGTTACTCATGCGGAAGCTGGTTATGTTTCTCCTTATGGAAACATCACTTCCAAATGGAAAAAAGATAATGGGATTTTTGAATTAAAAACGATAATACCCGTTAATACAACAGCTACGGTTTTCCTTCCCGCGGCTAAGGATGATCGCATTGCAGAAAGCGGTAAGTCTGTGGCAGGGAGAAGCGATATAAAGGTATTAGGGTACGAGCAGGGAAACGTTTTGATTGCAATTGGATCGGGAGAATATTTTTTTCGGATAAACTAATACAAAAGAATAAAATAAAGGCTGCCCGTACCCGAACGCATTTTAAGGTGGTTTAATTTTTTTTAAAATGGCTGAACAGGAATTTTCTTTAAAAATTGGACTCTTCGGAGTTGGACTGGAAACCTATTGGGAGCAGTTTGAAGGATTAAAAACAAGGCTCGAATCGTATCTGGCTGTTGTAGCA
>JADZFY010000466.1 GCA_020854215.1 Chitinophagaceae bacterium
ATACTGGCATACCGAATGTGGCTATAACTACCGGATGACGAATCTACAGGCCGCCCTGGGTTGTGCCCAATTAGAACGTATTGATGCGCTGATGGAAAGGAAACGGCAAATTTTCAAGATTTACTCCGCTCAGTTAAGCGGGGTTCCGGGAATAAGCCTCAACAGAACCTGTGCATGGGCCACACACGCGTATTGGTTGGTATGTCTTGAAATTGAAAACTACAATGAAACCCAAAGAGATGCATTTATCCAACGGCTGAAAGCTCTGGGTGTTGACAGCAGGCCGTATTTTTATCCCATGTCAGCCATGCCCTACCTTCAGGATGCCAATACCCCCGTTACCCATTCCGTTTCGCAAAAGGGACTTAACCTGCCCACCTATTTTGACCTTACGGAAGAGGAAGTCCATCGGGTATGCGAAGCCGTTAAGCAGTCACTTTAACACAAATAGCCTGTACAAATGTTGCGTCTTCTATCGGGATTATTTGAAGCCATGATACGAAATATCAGTGGCGGAGCCGGCAGGAGGCTACGATACTGGTACTATCGAAAGAAACTGGGGGGATGCGGGAACCAGGTATTTATAGATGTTAATGTTACTTTTCTGAATCCCGGAAGTATTTTTATTGGCGATAAAGTGTGGATTGATAACGGGGCGATTCTGATGGCGGGAAAACCCGGCAATGGTCGCAAATCAGATATCCGTACTAATCAACATTATGAATATGGAAGAGGAGAATTACATATTGGCAGTGAAGTGCATATTGGCCCGCAGGTGATATTACAGGGTCACGGGGGAATATCCGTTGGAAATAAATTAACTATCGCAGGCGGCACTAAAGTATATTCTTTATCGCACCATTATAAAAACACGACCGATAAGCCCGACAGTAAGTATTATTTTTTTGGATCAATGGTATCGCCCGATGAACAATTTTTAATAGAATGCCCGGTTGTGATTAAAGACGGGGCCGGGATAGGACTGAATTGCGTGTTGTTGCCTGGTGCGGTTGTCCCCCGTTTCACCTGGCTGGGGACCGGAGTGGTATTGAAAAATGAAAACCTCGAAGAATTTTCAATATATCAGAATGAGCAAACATTGTTACGCAAGGGAATTAAAAATGAAAACGAAGATGCTGAGAAAATTGACTGAATGAAAGTAAGGAATGATAAAGTTATCATAAGCCCTTCCGGTAACCTCTATGGCAGTGAACAGGTGCTTTTGGATTTTTTGAAATATACTAAACATCAGTATATCGTTTATCTTCCCCGGGAGAGTGCGTTTTACAAAAAGGTACTGGTGTTGGAAAAGCATCGGATAAGGCAGTACAGAACTAATCGTCTCTTGAATCTATATTTAGCAGTGCTGTTAAACATCCTGCTGAGGGGCGTTAGGTCCGTATATGTGAATGAAGGAGGACATATTAAGTATATTAAACTGTTGGCCCGCTTTTTTCGGAAGGTAAAATTTACTGTTCATCTGAGGATGGTGTATGATGCGGAGGAAAGCAGGTTGGGACTCAGGGCGTT
Source organism: Chitinophagaceae bacterium (assembly GCA_020854215.1). Taxonomy (GTDB): domain Bacteria; phylum Bacteroidota; class Bacteroidia; order Chitinophagales; family Chitinophagaceae; genus Agriterribacter. The sequence goes on from JADZFY010000466.1 coordinate 1,531, forward strand.
TGCCAATATTCAATTAATAGCCATTTCGAACCATGTAGCAGGAAAAATACCTGTTTGCTGGAATTATTTGGTGATTTATGATCCCTATTTATTTAGGAAAGATCAACATCATGAGGAGAATGATTCTGCAACATGCCAACCGGTTTTTCGTGTGGGTATAATCGGAAGAATATCTCCCACTAAAGGCTTCTTCGAAATTGCCTTGCTTATTGCACAATTAGAAACGTTAGGGATAGGGAATATTGTTTTCCATTTTTATGGTTCTCTTTCCAACGATGAAGGCGTTCAGGCCAAAGCGAAAGAAATAATAAACTACAAGCACGTTAAGACAGTTTTTAACGGGTTTGTGAACCAGGAAGAAATTTATAAAAACATTGATTGTGTTTGCCACTTTTGTGAAGACGAGGGATTAGGAAGAGTTTTTTTTGAATCAATTGACTGGTTGAAACCTTTTATTGGCTTTAAAAAAGGCGGGCTGATGGAGATAGCTTCAGAATTTCAGTTGAACGATTTTCTGATTGAAAAGGACGGCGAATCGGTGAATAGATTTATTCAGAAGCTGAATTATACACAACAACATTATCAGGAAATTGTTGATCAGGTAAGATATGCCCGCAGGAATTTTTCCGCGAAGTTTTCGTTGGATAAGTACCTGAATAAAGTTGAAACATTAATATAGAAACCATGAAGAATTCATTATTTGAGAAGTATTATTATAAATTCATTTTCAATTTCACCAGCACTAAAAAACGTTTTTCAACCATTTATGAGAAAAACTTTTGGAGTTCAGATGAATCTTTATCTGGCCCAGGTTCAGATTTGGGTAATACTATTACTATAAGGAAGGAATTACCGGGTATTCTTAAAAAGTATGAGGTGAAGACCTTTTTAGATCTTCCCTGTGGAGATTTTCATTGGATGAAGATTTTAGATTTAAACGGAATAAATTATATTGGTGGCGACATTGTTAATAAGCTGATAGACAGTAACAAATTAAAATATGGCAAACTGCCCAATGTTAAGTTTGAAGTTCTGGACCTCATAAATGACAGTCTTCCCGAGGCCGACATGGTGATGGTTAGAGACTGTTTTATACATTTTATCCAACGAGCTAATATTTAAAAGTTTTAAAAACTTAAAAAGAAGTTAAATCAAGTATCTGTTAACGAATAGCCATCCCGATATTTCAGTAAATAAAAATATTAAAACAGATACCTGGCGAAGAATAGCCCTGGAAAAAGAGCCTTTCAATCTTTCCGATCCTGTCGAAACATGGGAGGAGACTGAGCATTATAATGCAAAAGAAGGGCGAAAGTATTTGGTATTGTATAAGGTTGAGAAGTTATAGAATGAAGATTTGTATTGTCCATTTCCAGCCGCCTGAATATTATCCTCCAATAATAAATATTTGCAATTTTTTATCCCGGAAATTGAACGGCGCAAATCTTACGCTGTTTACAAATTCCGTAAATGAGTTAAAGGTTGATTTACCCATCGAAAAATCCTTTCGGGTGATCAAACTCAATAAGAAAGACAATAGGATACGGCGATTTATTAAAGTTGTGTATTTTAATCTTTTTGTTACTTTTCACCTGTTCCGTTTGAGACCTGCGTCAATTTTCTACTTTGAAACAACATCATCATTTCCCGTTTTTATCTATTTATTATTCTATTCCTCCAAAGCCCGGTTGTTGATTCATTACCATGAATACACTTCTCCGGACCAGTATAAACAGGGGATGTTATTGGATCGGATATGGCATTTCTTCGAAATTAAGTTCCTGTACAAAAAGGCTTCCTGGATTTCTCAAACCAATCGCTACAGGATTGATCTTTTTTTGCGGGATTACAGATTCGATAACACGCAGCTTTTAAAGGTGCTTCCTAACTTTCCGCCGGCGTCGTGGATCGTTTCTTCAAACGGCGTAAAAGGGCGAACCAAATCTGCACCCTATCGGATTATTCAACTGGGATCCATTTCCACAAGACATATGTACGCGAAGGAATTGTTTGACTGGATCCGGGAAATGGATGGTTTGTTTTTGCTTGATATCTATTCCTTCAATACGCAACCCGATATTATCCTTTACCTTAAAAAATTGAATTGTTCTTTCATTCAGATAAAAGGAAATATTGTTTACGATGAAATTCCCGGTATACTGTCTGGGTATGATATTGGCGTTGTAACATATAAAGCCACTACGGAAAATGTTATTTATTGTGCGTCCAATAAACTGTTTGAATACTTATCTGCGGGATTGGATGTTTGGGTGAGCAAAGCGATGTTAGGATCTGCACCTTATATGAGGGCTGATTGTTATCCAAAAGTTAGTTTTGTGGATTTTGAAAATCTTTCAGGTTTAAACTGGAAAGAATTGATTGATAGAGAAAATCTCTCCTACAAACCGTCTCCTTATTATATGGAAATGGTTTATGACCAACTTTTAGAGTATTTGAAATGAAATTCCTGATTCCAAATTATTGTGTTCCCGATTCGTTTGTGGATAATGTTTCTTTTACGCTGCGGGCAATGGGACATGAGGTGGTGACCCTTCCCGCAATTGATAATAAGGTACTGACTTCTCCGTATAGAAGAGTAGTACAAAGCGTTTTCAATAGACTTACCGGTACAGAAATTTCACCACAGGAAAAATGGTTACTGTCAAGTTTAAAAACCATCAAGCCTGATGCGGTGTTTACGCTTACCCAGTCCCTCAGTGGTGAGACTCTGGCACAGTTAAAGATGGAGAAAATCAAAACATTGGTCTGGTGGGGAGATACCGCTGCCAATATGAAAGGGAGAGGAATTTTAGACGAGGGATGGGATCTGATATTCATTAAAGACAACTATGCGGCACAAAAATTGAAGGTGCTTGGACTTCCTGCCTTTCAGTTGTTTGAAGCAATGAACCCTTCCTGGCATCAACCACTTTCAGAACAGCAAAACGACAATCTGATTATCGCAGGTACTTTTTATGACTACAGGCACTATCTGACTAAAAAATTACTTAGGGATGGAGTTGCACTCAACCTCTATGGAGGCAGGCTCCCCAGGTGGGCAGCGCCTGAAATCAAGGCTATTCACACGCACAGGTATATTGTAAAGGACGAAAAAAGCAAGGTGTTTGGTGCCGGACTGGCAGTGCTCAACTCCACTTCTATGAGCGAATTTGATTCCGTAAACTGTCGTGCATTTGAGGCCGCGGGCACGGGAGCATTGCAAATTATGGAATACCGCTCCGCTATTGAACAATGCTTTGAGCCGGGGAAAGAAATATTGGTATATAAATCCTACGAAGAGCTGATGGATTTAATTAATAGAGCCATTAAGCACCCTGGTGAAATGAAGAAAATAAGAAATGCAGGTTATCAAAGGGCGTTAGCCCATCACACCTATCGTCACCGGCTAAATTATATCATTGAAAAACTAACGGAGATTCGATGAAAATTCTATTTCTCACTCCGGGGTGTTTTGATAAGGGCGGAATAAGCCGTTACAGCCGTTACCAGATAACAGCGCTTCGCGAACTCTTTGGAAAAGAAAATATCAGGGTGCTGTCGCTGCTGGGCCCGGAAAAAGATTCATTTGAGGACGAGTTTGAAGTGAATTGGTTTGCGGGACGCAATACAATCTGGCAGCAGCTCCGGTTTATTGGGCAAACATTTTGGCAAATATTGAAATGGCGTCCGGCAGTTATTCATGTTGCACATGTGAATTTTAGCGGATTTGCCTGTGTGCTGGCAAAAGTCTTTAGAAAAAAAACTGTATTAAATGTTTATGGATTGGAAGTGTGGAGCGGTTTGTCGGCAGATGCGGCTTATGGTTTACGGAAAACAGATTTCGTTATTGCCGACTGTCATTATACTGCCGACTATGTAGAAAAGGAAGGCTATAGAAAGAAAGGTTCTATTACGGTAATATGGGATTGCGTTGATTTGGCGCGTTTCTGTCCTGCGGATCTCAGTGATTCAATTTGTGCGAAATACGGTATCCCGAACCGGCGCGATTATTTTGTAATCATGAGCCTGGGGCGGTTGAGTAAAACAGCCGCGCACAAAGGATACGACCGGCTAATTCAGGTATTCAATAAAGTTGTTGAAAAGAATCAGAATGCGCGACTCGTCATAGCAGGAAAGGGAGACAACAGGGAAGAATATGAAACAATGGTGAAAGATTTTGGTCTGGCAGGCAAGGTTATTTTTACCGGTATGGTGGATGATGCGGACCTGCCGGATTTATATCGTTGTGCATCGGTTTTTTCCTTAGTGAGCGACAGGGGTAAAGGCAGAGGAGAAGGCATTCCTTTGACCCCGCTTGAAGCCATGGCCTGTGGTGTTCCGGTGATTGTTGGAGACCAGGACGGATCAAAAGAGGCGGTGGTAGAAAATCAGAACGGATATGTTATTAATCCTTATGACTTAGAAAAACACGTTGAGGTAATTGGGGAACTGATTCATTCACCATCCCTCGCTGAGGCAAAAGGCAACGCCGCTGCCCAGGTTGCGCAAACGCATTTCTCTTATACCAATTTTATGGAAAAACATTTTGACTTTTATTCCCGTTTAGGATGAGTTGGGTTACGCCACGATATCACGTTAGTCAATTTGATTTTCAGAAGGTCTATTTTAGATCGAAGCGATTGCTGTTGTTGTTGACATTGGCACTGGGTATCTGCCTTGTTTCATTTTTCGACCAGCCGGCGGTAATCACGATCAGTATTTTACTTACTTTTTTTTGTTTTGGAGAACTGGTTCTGGCCCTGGGAAAGATATTACCGGTAACGGAAATAACATCCCTGTTGATGGTGGTGCAGCTTTTGTTGGCGCCTTATCTGGATTACACCTTGTTGGCTGCAAAGAAGATGTCTGCGATGGTCGTACCCCAAGAAGTGTATTTTTCCTATGCGCTGCCTGCTGTGCTTGCTTTTATTATAGGAATGAGGTTCAGGTTTCGAAAATCCAACCCCTGGAAGGGACAAATGAATCTCAGCGAAATAGACCGGAAAAGAAATAGTAAAATAGGAATAGGGCTTATTGTTCTTGGGTACGCATCCCTCTTAATCCAAAATGCATTGCCAATACCCGGATTGGAGTTTTTTATTGTTGTTTTGACCCTGATGCGTTTTGTGGGCATTTTCTACCTGATGAATTCAGATAACCGGCTTTCCTACCTGTGGATACTAGCTGTTATTGTTCCTTCAACCATTACTACGGTAAGGGGAAGTATATTCATTGACCTGTTAATCTGGTCCTTCTTTATTTATGCCTTTGCTGCGATAAAATACAAGATTACAACAAGAACCACCCTGATCATTGTGATATCCACCACATTATTTCTAATGGTTCTTCAATCGGTGAAAATGGACTACCGAAAAATTGAATGGAGTACGAATAGTGTGGCGAAAGAAGCATCCGGGGTTGATTTGTTTACAGACATTCTGTCTTCGAGGGTTCAAACGATGGATAAGAATAGCTGGTGGATGATACAGGCCAAATTCATCAACCGCCTTAACCAGGGCTTTATTGTATCCTACGTGATGCGGAAGGATGTTGTACGCACGACTAAACAAACCAATTCCTTTTTAGGAAGCGAACTGCTTGGGGTAATATTACCACGGTTTATCTTTTCCGGAAAGGCAACCGTTGGCGATAATAAAAAGTTCAGGTTTCTTACTGGTATTCCCCTGGCAACTTCAGTATCAATGAATGTCGGTATACTTGGCGACGGTTTTGGAAATTTCGGATACGCAGGGGGTGTCTTTTTCTGTTTTGTATTTGGAGTTTTTATTAACATCGTGTTGAACTATTGCTTCACACTCTCCAGAAAAATTCCAACAATCCTATTCTGGATACCATTGATTTTCTTTTACGTAATGCGCGCCGGTAATGAATTTTACATCATTGCCAACTGGACGGTAAAGGTGGCCCTGGTGGTAATTGTATATTATGCTATCTCTAAACGAATTTTTGGAAAAGCAATTTAACATTCGCGGTTATTAAGCAATCTATTGTAATCTTCTCCGACTGGTACGAACCCGGCTTCAAAGCCGGTGGGCCCATCCGGTCCTGTGTGAACTTCGCAACGCACATGAAGGAGGACTATGCAATCTATGTGTTTACCGGTGATCGGGACTTGGGCGATCAATGGCCCTATGAGGGTATAGAAGCAAACCGATGGATAGACAGAGAGGGAATAAAGTTATACTACGCTTCTCCCGGCGGTTTAAACTGGGAGAGCATCCTGGTGCATATTCGGGAGATTAAACCGGATTATATTTACCTCAACAGCATGTTTTCGCGATATTTCACTATCTATCCTTTGTTGATGCAACGATTTGGGCTGTTCCACGCAAAACTGGTGCTGGCACCGAGGGGTATGCTGAAGTCTACCGCAGTACAATTTAAATCAGGAAAGAAGAGCGTGTTTTTTCAATTGCTGAAGCTGATGAATATCCCTCGTCGGATAATTTTTCATGCAACGGAAATTTTGGAAGTTGCAGATATCAGGAGTAGGTTTGGTGATAGCACTCATGTAAAAGAGATCAGCAATTTTCCTCCCATTCAAAAGCCGTTGCAAAATATTGCGAAGAAAGAGGGAGAGTTAAGCATTATTTTCATCGGAAGACTACATCCCATCAAAAATCTCGACTATCTGCTAAGTATTCTGTTGCATGTGTCGGCAAAGATTAAATTAACGATTATCGCAACGATCGAAGATGAAGCCTATTGGGGAAAATGTCGAGCAATAATAGACAATTTTTCAGAAAACATTGAGGTTGGGTTGCAGCAGGATGTTCCGCACCAGCAAATTGAACAAGTGATAAATGATCACCATTTGTTTGTCTTGCCTACCCTCGGTGAAAATTTTGGACATGCTATTTTTGAGGCCTTGTCGGCCGGCCGGCCGGTACTCATCAGCGATCAAACACCCTGGCATAACCTGTTGGAGTATCACGCCGGTTGGGATTTGGCTTTAAGCGATACCCATGCCTTTGTGCAGGTATTGCAACAGGTAGCCGATATGGATGATGTTGCCTACCAACAGTGGAGTATTGGCGCATGGCAGTATGCAAAGAAATTTTCCGAAAGCTCCAACCTGAAGGAAAAGTATAAGGAGTTATTCAGTTAGTACCATCTTTGCGAGGCGTAAATGGATGTGAAGAACTTTGAAAGAATATTCACGCCGAAGCAAGCCCCCATAGCGAAGCGCGGTGACGATAAGCATCTGATTCAGAATAAGGAGATTTCTTCGACCGTTAATAATATTTATAAAATATTTTAATCTGTTCAGGGGTCTCGTAATGACGTGTGGGAATAAACACATTTTCTAATGACTTTTGCAAAGGGCGGCTTCGTTTATATCATAACCAATAAACACCATACCGTACTGTATACCGGTGTTACCAGTAACTTGCAGGTAAGAACAAGACAACACAGAGAAAAATTTTATCCCAAAAGCTTTTCGGCTAGATATAATATTGACAAGTTGGTTTATTACTGTTTCTTCCATGGTATTGAAGAAGCTATAGAAGAAGAAAAACGGATTAAGGCAGGTAGCAGAGCTGCCAAAATCAGAATGATAGAAAATATGAATCCGGAGTGGAAGGATTTGTGGGAGGAGGTTAAAGCTTGGTAAAAAACCGTCCTTGCGAGGCGGCAACTAATTTATGAGCTTTGTTATGAATAAACCCGCCGCGGCAAGCTCCCCGTAGCGAAGCGAAGTAATAAGCTGGTTAAAGAAAAATAATTCGCTTCCGGTATAAGGGGATTGCTTCGACCGTTAGGATGCAGGTTCAGTTCTAAACATCCGTTCGCAGTCTCGCAAATGCGTTGAGGAGAGATTGCTTCATCACCATTAAAACCGTCCTTGCGAGGCGTAAAAGGATGCTGGAAGTTAGAAGGATTGTGCACGCCGCGGCAAGCTCCCCGTAGCGAAGCGAAGTAATAAGCGGTTAAAGAAAAATAATTCGCTTCCGGTATAAGGGGATTGCTTCGACCGTTGGGAAGCGGTATCGGTTACACACAAACGTTCACGGTCTCGCAAATGCGTTAGCTCTTCGAAAGCGGCTTGGGAGCAGGAAGATTCAAAACGTTAACTTTACAATTCCTAAAAAACAAGACAAAAAGATCGCACTAAAACCGATGTCCCGCACAGATCTCAGCATATACAACAACAACGGGTACAAACAAACGATTGGAGCCGGTAAACTAAAGCAGATGCTCTGGTATGTTACCAATGTACTTTTCTTCATCAATCCATTGAATCCGTTGTCCGGTTTAAAATGTGCACTCCTAAAATGTTTTGGCGCAAAATTGGGCAAAGGCGTAGTGATCAAACCCGGCGTAAATATTAAATACCCTTGGAAACTCATCATCGGCGACCATTGTTGGATAGGGGAAGGGGTATGGATTGATAACCTGGCCACCGTTATCATTGGTAACCATGTATGTCTCTCACAGGGCGCCATGCTGCTCACTGGGAATCACAATTACAAAACGAAGGGCTTTGATCTGATGGTGAAGGAAATCACTATCGAAGATGGCGTTTGGATCGGAGCAAAGACTGTAGTTTGCCCGGGGGTAACGGCCTTCTCCCACGCGGTGCTCACGGTGGGTTCCGTAGCCACTCAAAACCTGGAGGCTTATACCGTTTCATCGGGCAACCCTGCTGTTGTTAAAAAGCAAAGAGTGATTGTGTAATTGCGAAGTATTCGATTAAAATGAAAATCTCCCTCATCACTGCTACATACAATAGTGCCGCAACGGTAAAGGATACCCTGCAATGTGTGGCGGAGCAGGACTATGGAACAATTGAACATATTATTATAGACGGCGGATCAAGCGACG